>NZ_FMHZ01000002.1:0-343333 GCF_900090315.1 Micromonospora citrea
AGCGGAGCCTGGAGGGGGAGGCGGCGCAGGGCATGCACGCCATGGCCGTGGGCGCGGTCCCCCAGCTCGGCCAGCTCGAGCCCGACCGGTTCGCCCGGCTGCTCTCCCGGGCGGAGATCGCCCTGGGCGCCGCGCTGCTCGCGCCGTTCGTGCCGTCGGCGCTGGTGGGCCTGGGGCTGTCCGCCTTCGGCGCGGGGCTGGTGCAGCTCTACCTCAGGACGCCGGGGATGCGGGAGCCGGGCAGCCTGAAGCCCACCCAGCAGGGCACCGGCCTGGCCAAGGACGTGTGGCTGCTCGGGGCCGGCCTGACCCTGGTGCTGGACGACCTGACCCACCGCCGCCGCTGGGGCTGCTGACGCCAGCGCCGGGCCGCGCCTGACACGCCGGTCGGGTCGTTGTCGCCGCCCGCCGGCACCTCGTGGCGGCGGGCGGGTGCGCGGCGCGCCGGCCGGGTCCGTCGCGCGGGGGCGGCGGGCCGGGGTTCAGCGCGGATCGGGGGTACGCTCGCGCGCCGCCGCCGCCCGCCGGGTGGCGTTGCGGTAGCGCAGGACCTGCACCGTGCCGAGCGCCCAGAGGGCGTACTGGACGGCGAAGGCCCAGCGGAAGGCGGCCAGGTCGGGGGCGGCCCGACCGGCCGGCGTGGCCAGGTCGAGCACGACGCCGACGGCCAGCACCAGCAGGATCGCGGCCACGAAGCCGCCGACGTTGACGACGCCGGTGGCGCTGCCGATCCGGTGGACCGGGTTGGCGGTGCGCGCGTAGTCGAATCCGATCATGGAGCCGGGGCCGTTGAGCGCGAGCGCCAGCACCAGCGCGACGAGCAGCCAGCCCGGTGACCGTCCCGGCCACGCCAGCACGACGGCCCAGACCGCGGCGGTGGCGCCGGTGACGGCGAAGACCAGCACCGACCGGTGGAACGGGTACCGGGCGCACAGGTGGGCGACCACCGGCCCCGACAGGAAGGTCGCCACGGTCATCAGGGTGAGCAGCGACGCGGCGGCCGTCGGGCTCAGCCCCTGCCCCTGGACCAGGAAGGGGTATCCCCAGAGCAGGGCGAACACCGCGCCGGAGAACTGGGTCACGAAGTGCGTCCACAGCCCCAGCCGGGTGCCCGGCTGCGCCCAGGCGGCGCGCAGCTCCCGGCCGACGACGGCGAGGCGGGGCGCCGGACCGGTCGCGGTCTCCCGGTGCGGGGTGTCCCGGACGACCACGACGACCGTCAGCACCACCGTCGCCCCCACCGCCGCGGCGGTGAGGAAGGCGGGGGTCCAGCCCGCGCGGTGCAGCAACGCCACCAGCGGCACGGCGCCGAGGATCGCCCCCAACTGGCCGAACGTCCCGGTGAGCTGGGTCATCAGCGGGTTGCGCCGCCCTGGGAACCAGAACGCGACGATCCGCAGCACGCTGATGAAGGTCATCGCGTCGCCGAGCCCGACCAGGACGCGGGCGGCGATGGCGAGGCGCACGTCGGTGGCGAGGGCGAAGCAGAGCTGGCCGGCGACCATCAGCACGCCGCCGGCGACGAGCAGCCGGCGGGAGCCGAACCGGTCGAGCAGCACGCCGACCGGCACCTGCATCAGCGCGTACACGGCGAGCTGGGCGACGGAGAAGGTGGCCAGCACCGAGGCGTTGATCTGGAAGCGGTCCGCCGCGTCGACGCCGGTGACGCCGAGCGAGCTGCGGTGGAACACCGCGGCCACGTACGCGCTCACCGCCACGCCCCAGACCAGCGCGGCGGCCCGGCGCGGCGCGACCGGGGCGGGCGCCGGAACGCTGAGCACGCTCACCGCAGCGCCCGCAGCACGTGCGCGGCCTTGTCGATGTGCGCGGCGACGGCGGCGAGCCAGCGCCGCGGGTCGTCGGAGTCGAGCGCGGCCAGCTGGTCGGCGTGCTCGGCCAGCGCGGTCTCGGCCCAGCCGGGCGAGAGCCGGAAGCTGGCCTCTCCCATCCGCAGTTGCCGGTCGCGCAGCCGCTGGTACAGCTCGGCGAGGATCTCGTTGCCGGCCGCGTCGACCACTGTGGCGTGGAACGCCCGGTCGGCCTCCATCAGCGCGGTCAGGTCGCCGGCGGCGTGCGCGGCGCGCATCTCGGCCAGCCGGGCGGCGAGGTGGTCCCGCAGCTCCCGCCGCCGGGGCCAGACCCGCTCGGCCGCGTGCAGCTCGACCAGCCGCCGTGCCTCGATCACGTCGGTGACCTCGCGGGCGGAGACCGGGCGGATCAGCGCGCCCCGCTTGGGGTAGAGCTTGACGAGCCCTTCGGCCTCCAGGCGCAGCAGCGCCTCGCGTACCGGGGTGCGGGACACCCCGGTGGCCTCGGCGATCTCCCCCTCGGTCACCAGCGACCCGCCCGGGTGGATCTGCTCCAGGATCGCCCGCTTGAGGTGGCGGTAGGCGCGGTCGGCGGCCGACGGCGCGGTCGTCCGGCCGGCGGTGGCCCGGCCCGGCGAGGAGGGATGCGTCATGTATCTATGATGCGTTTCCGGCGTGGTGGCTGTTCGTCGCCCCGGCCGGCGGTGGCGCGCGCCACGCCGGCGCTGGGCCCGGGTGGCCCCGGCGACGTCAGCGCGGGCGGAGGGTCAGCAGCCCGTCGGGGTCGACGCCGGCGGCGGCGAACGGCGGGCCGAAGCCGCCCAGCAGGTCGGCCAGCCAGCGGGCCTCCCCCGGCGCGGCCCGCTCCAGCCGCATCCGGCGCATCCGCACCGGGGCCGCGCGCAGCCGCCGCAGCGCCCCGGTCGCCGCGTCGAGGACGGGCAACCAGAGCAGCCGCAGCTCGGGCCGGTACGACTCCTGCCCGCCGATCCCCTCGTAGTCGTCGACCAGATCGCCGCAGCCGTAGAGGATCAGGCGGTCGCGGTGGACCTCGACCGGGCGCGGGTGGTGCGACGAGTGGCCGTGCACCACGTCCACGCCGGCGTCGACCAGCCGGTGGGCGAAGTCGACGTGCCCGGGCGGCACCTCGTACCCCCAGTTGGAGCCCCAGTGCACGGAGACCAGGACCCGGTCGCCGGGCCCGGCCACGGCGGCGATCCGCCCGGCCAGCGCGTCCGCCGACGCGGCCGACACCTCCGGCAGGTACGCCACCCCCGGCGCGTCGGCGGCGGCCGCCCAGGCCGGGGGCACGCCGCTGGACGGCGCGGCGACCGACCAGACCAGCAGGCGGCGGCCGCCTGCGAGAGGCACCCGGGCGGGCTCCCAGGCCGACCCGGCGTCCCGCCCGGCGCCGGCGGTGGCGATGCCGGCGCCGGCCAGCGCGTCGAGGGTGTCGGCGAGCCCGACCGGCCCGAAGTCGAGGCTGTGGTTGTTCGCCAGCGCGCAGACGTCCAGCCGGGCCGCGGTGAGGCAGGGCAGGTTCCCCGGGTGCATCCGGTAGTGGACGGCCTTGGCCGGGGCGTGCTCGCCCTGGCCGGTCACCGCGGTCTCCAGGTTGACCACCCGCACGTCGGGGCGCAGCGCGTCGAGCAGGTCGAGCGCCTCGCCCCACGGCCAGTGCGCCGGCGCGGGGCGCGGGACGGGGCCGGCGGCGGCCTCGGCCAGGTCGACGTAGCCGCGCGCGTCCCGGACGGCCGGCTCGCGCAGCTCGGACGGGCCCGGTGCGGGCAGGATCGCGTCCACGCCCCGGCCGGTCATCACGTCGCCGCCGAGGAAGAGCGCCAGGTCGGGCATGCGGGGCGCTTTCCCCGTCGGGCCGCCCACTCACCTGAAAACGGTGGCCCGTCGGGGCGTGGGCGGCCCGGTTCGGGTAGCAGCGCCGCCATGACGGTTATGGTGGCGACCCGCAACCGGCGGGACCAGCTGCTGGAGACGCCGGGCCGGCACGCCGGCCGGGTGATCGTGGTGGACAACGGCTCCGACTACGCCGAGCGGGTGGTCGCCCACCACCTGCCGCCGCCCGCCGGGCGGGACCGGCGGGCGCGGCTCTGGGCGGAGGCGCTCAGCGCCACGAGGTGACCCGGGTGGGGCCGGCGGGCCGGCTGCCGGGGCGGACGGGACCCGCCCGCCCGGCACGGGCCGA
This sequence comes from Micromonospora citrea, assembly GCF_900090315.1. Taxonomy (NCBI): domain Bacteria; kingdom Bacillati; phylum Actinomycetota; class Actinomycetes; order Micromonosporales; family Micromonosporaceae; genus Micromonospora; species Micromonospora citrea. The sequence goes on from NZ_FMHZ01000002.1 coordinate 4,012, forward strand.
CCGTCGAACGGGCCGACCGTCAACCGGCCTCCGCTACCGCCGGCCGGGTCGCGGCGGGCCCGGCGCCGCCGTCCGCCGACGCGTCGCCGGCGGCGGCCCCCGCCGTCGACCAGAAGTCGACGAGCATGCGGTGGAACTCGTCGGCGCACTCGATCTGCGGCATGTGCCCGCAGTCGCGGAACAGGTGGGTGCGGGCACTGGGCAGGCGGGCCCGGGCGGCGTCCAGGTGCGTCGCCGGGAGGATGAGGTCCCTGTCGCCCCAGACGACGAAGGTGGGGATGTCGAGGCGTTCCACCTCGCCCAGCAGGTCCTCCCGCCACTGTGGGCTGACGCCCCGGATCTTCCGGATGGAGACGGAGGGCGAGCTGCCGCTGCGCACCGAGGTGGCCGACGACGGCGCCGGCGGCCTGACGGTGCGCTGGGGCACGACGGACACCGACGCCGTCGAGCTGGTCGGCGCGGTACCGAAGGCCGTCTCCCTGCACGAGCTGCGCTTCGGTCGCGACGGCGCGGGCTGGTCCTGCGCGGTGACGCTGGACGTGTGAGCCGCCGGCTCAGCCCTTCACCACGCCGAGCGGCACCAGCCGGGCCACCTTCCGGCACAGCCCGGCGCCCTCGGCCGCCGCCACCACCGCCGAGACGTCCTTGTAGGCCGACGGCATCTCCTCGGCCAGGCCGCGCCGGGACGCGCCGCGCACCGCGATGTCCCGCGCCTCCAGTTGGCCGCGCGGGTCCAGGCCGCGCTCGGCCTTCACCGCCTGCTTGCGGCTCTGCACCCGCCCGGCGCCGTGGCAGGTGGAGGCGAACGCCGGCGCGCCCGGCACGCCGGTGAGCACGTACGAGCCGGTGCCCATGGAACCGGGGATGAGCACCGGCTGACCCACGTCGCGCAGGTCGTCGGGGAGGTCGGCGTGGCCCGGCGGCAGCGCGCGGGTGGCGCCCTTGCGGTGCACGCAGAGCGCACGGCGCTCGCCGTCGACCTCGTGCTCCTCGATCTTGGCGAGGTTGTGCGAGATGTCGTAGACCAGGTCCAGCCGGCTGCCGGTCACCCGGGCGAAGACCTTCCGGGCGGCGTCGGCCAGCAGTTGCCGGTTGGCGCGGGCGTAGTTGGCGGCGGCGGCCATCGCGCCCAGGTAGGCGCGGCCCTCGTGGGAGGAGACCGGGGCGCAGGCGAGCTGCCGGTCCGGCACGTGGATGCCGTGCCGGGCCATCACCTTCTCCATCGCGCGGACGTGGTCGGTGCAGATCTGGTGGCCCAGCCCCCGCGACCCGCAGTGGATCATCACGCAGACCTGCCCGGGACGCAGCCCGAAGGCGGTCGCGGTCGCCTCGTCGTACACCTCCTCGACGGCCTGCACCTCCAGGAAGTGGTTCCCGGAGCCGAGGCTGCCGACCTGGCGCGCGCCGCGCTCGATCGCCCGCTCGCCGACCTGCGCCGGGTCGGCGTCGCCGACCGCGCCGTGGTCCTCGCAGCGGTGCAGGTCCCGCTCGACGCCGAAACCGCGCTCGACCGCGTACCGGGAGCCGCCGCGCAGCACCGCGTCGAGTTCCTTGCGCGAGGACAGGTGCCACACCGCGCCCTTGCCCATCCCGCGCGGGGTGGCCTCGCCCAGCCCGTCCATCAGCGCGTCGAGGCGGGGTCGCAGCCCGTCGCGGTCGACGTCGGCGGCGAGCAGCCGGACGCCGCAGGAGATGTCGAAGCCCACCCCGCCGGGCGAGACGACGCCGCCGTGCGCGACGTCGGTGGCGGCCACGCCGCCGATCGGGAAGCCGTAGCCCCAGTGCACGTCGGGCATGGCGTACGAGGCGTCGACGATGCCGGGCAGCGTGGCGACGTTCGCCACCTGCTCCAGCGACTTGTCCGCGCCGGCGTCGGGCAGCAGCGACCGGGACGCGAACACCACTCCCGGCACCCGCATCGGGTCGTGCCGGTCGATCCGGAAGCGGTACGGCGACTCCTCGACCAGCTCCATTCCCGGCGGCTACCCGGGCGGGCGCGCCTTACACCCGCTCGGCGACGGCCGGCCGCCTCCGAAGCCGCTCGGCGACGGCCGGTCGTCCCCGGAAGCCGCCCGTCACGCCCGCTCGGCGGCAGCGGCCCGCCCGGCCGGCCGGCGCATCGCCCACACACGGGGACCGCCGTCGGGCACCCGGACCTGCCCGGTCACGGCGAACCCGAGCCGCCGGTAGAACCGCACGTTTCCCTCCGACGACGTCTCCAGCACCGCCGGCAGGCCGGCGCGGTCCGCCTCCGCCAGGCCGGGCAGCAGCACCCGGCCGCCCAGCCCCCGGCCCTGGTCGGCGCGGCGCACGCCGACGGTGGCGAGCAGGAACGCCGGCTCGGGCGACCGCAGCGGGGCGCAGGCCGCGTCGGCGGCCGACATCGCCACGTGCCGGTCGCCGGCCAGCTCCGCGTCGCGCGCGGCGACGCCGGCCCAGACCTCGTCCGGGACCGGCCGGTCCGGGCGCAGCCACACCGCCACCGCCGCCGGCCGGCCGTCGGGACCCACCGCCGCCCACACGTCCCCGTAGGGCAGCCCGACCGCCTCGACGGTGCCGGCGAACATCGCCGCCAGCCTTTCCCGGTGCCGGTCCGCCGCCACCGTCCAGGCCGTCCAGGGATACCCGTCGAAGGCGTCGGCGAGCACGTCCGCCGCCCCGACGGTCGACTCCGGCCCGATCCGGCGTACCTCGAACTCCATGCTGTCCTCCCCGGGGTGCTCGGTCGCGCAGCGCGCGATCATCGCACGGCGCCCCGACCGGCGCGCGGGATTATCGGGTCACACCCGCTCGACGGCCACGGTCCGGGGCAGATCGCCGCCGCCGAGACGGGAGTCCGGCGGCCCGCCACTCAGGACCGCTCCTCGCCGGCCCCGTCCGTGGTGACCGGGCCCTGCTCGGGCGGTCGGCGGCCGGTGACCGCCGTGCGGTCCGCGGGTTGCGCCGGCGGGGCCGCCGACCGCCGGGCCCGCCGGATCCGGTGCAGCACCCCGTGCCAGGCCGGCGCCTCGCGGGCGTCGTCGAAGGCCCGGGCCACCACGACGTCGGTGGAGGAGTGCGCCAGGATCGAGATGACGACCGTCAGGGCGACCAGGTGGAACACCTCGTCGGCGGCGGCGATGCCGGACTCCAGCACCAGCAGACCGTAGACCACCGAGGCGAAGCCCTTCGGCCCGAACCACATGGCGGCGGCCTGCTCGCGCAGCCCGAGTCCCGACCCGGCGAACGAGATCCACAACGCGACCGGCCGGGCGACCACGATCGCCAGCACGGCGAACACCCAGCCCGTCCAGGAGATCTCCCCGAGGAACTCCACCGAGATCAGCGCCCCGAACACCAGCAGCGCCGCCAGCTTCAGCAGCTCGGCGACGTTCTCCCCGAAGTGCTCGAACGCCGCCCGCTGCCGCGGCCCGAAGGTGGCCACGGTGATCCCGGCGGCGAACGCCGCCAGGAACAGGTTGCCGTGGGTCGCCTTGCCCAGCGCCAGCACCAGCAGGCCGATCGCCATCCCGTTCAACGGGGCGTAGGCCGTCGACGCGGCGAACCAGCGGGTCCGCTCCAGCGCGATCGCCAGCAGCGGCACCAGGACCCCGATCAGCAGCCCGACCGCCAGTTCTCCGGCCAACTCCCCCAGGTGCAGGTCGTCCGAGCCGGCCGCCACCGCCAGGAGCACCACCACGAACGGCAGGGCGAGGCCGTCGTTGACGCCGGACTCCACGTTGAGCAGGTGCCGCAAGCGCGCCGGAACCTTGTCGTTGCCGACCAGCGCGGCGGCGAACACCGGGTCGGTCGGGGCGAGGACGGCCCCGACCAGCAGCGCCTCGGGCCAGTCGAGACCGGCCACGTAGTGCGCCAGCACCGCCGTCACCAGCAGGGTCAGCGGCAGGCCCCAGCCCAACGCCCGACCGGGCAACCGCCACGCCGAGCGTAGGTCGGCCCAGCCCACCCGCATGCCGTCGGTGAACAGCACGGCGAACAGGGCCAGCTCCGCCAGCTCGGCCACGATCGGCGAGTCGGCCCGCAGGTGCAGCACGCCGCCGGTGTCCTCGCCCAGCAGGAAGCCGGCGACCAGGAACAGCGCCGCCGTGGACAGGATCGTGCGGTGGGCCAGCGCCGACACGAGGACGGCAGCCAGCAGGACGGCGGCGAAGGACAGCAGCAGCACGGGGAGACCTTCCGAGGGCGCGGGTCATCACGGTGCCGACCAGACTTCCCGGCGCTCCACAGATCCCGGCGATCATACCGACGGTCTGCACGTCCGACGCAGTGGCGGCCTTGGCACCGTCCTCTCCTACGGCGACCTCGTCTCCTCGTCGTCGGTCCGGTCGACAACAGGGAGCGCTTCGCCGCCGCCGGGTGACCGCGTCTTGTCCCGCATGACGCGGCGCAGTACGGTGACGGTTGGTGCGCCGGGAAGCCTGGTCGGCAGTCGTGACACGTCGACCGGAGGCATGCCGTGGCCACATCCGCCGTTCGCACCCACCACCTGACCAAGCGCTACGGGACGCTGCTGGCCCTCGACGGGTTGGACCTGACCGTTTCGGCCGGCGAGGTGTTCGGTTTCCTCGGCCCGAACGGGGCCGGGAAGTCCACCACCATCCGGCTGCTGCTCGGCCTGGCCCGGCCCACCGCCGGCCGGGCGTGGATCTTCGACGTCGAGGCCGGCGACGTCGCCGCCCACCGGTCGCTGGCGTACGTGCCGGCCGACGTGGCCCTGTGGCCGCAGCTCACCGGCGCGGAGATCCTCGAGTTGCTGGCCGCCACCGGGCCGGGCGTCGACCGCGCCTACCGCGACGAACTGGTGGAGAGGTTCGCCCTCGACGTGTCCAAGCCGGCCCGCGCCTACTCGACCGGCAACCGGCAGAAGGTCGCGTTGGTCGCCGCGTTCGCCACCCGCGCGCCCCTGCTCGTCCTCGACGAGCCCACCAGCGGGCTCGACCCGTTGATGGAACAGGAGTTCCGCCGCGCTGTCACGGTCGCCCGGGACCGTGGCCAGACGACGTTCCTCTGCTCCCATCAACTGGCCGAGGTCGAGGCCGTCTGCGACCGGGTGGCGATCCTGCGCGCCGGCCGGCTCGTCGACGTCGCCACCGTCGGCGACCTGCGCCGCCTGCACCGCACGGAGGTGACCGCCCGGTTCACCGGCCCCGCGCCCGACCTGTCCGACGTGGCGGGGGTCGGCAGCGTCGCGCGGGACGGCGGGACGCTGAGCTTCTCCCTGAACGGGCCACCCGCGCCGGCGCTGCGCGCCCTCGCCGCCGCCGACGTCACCGCCCTCACCGTCCGGGAACCCAGCCTCGAGGAGATCTTCCTCGACTACTACGGCGAGGCCGACCGATGACCGCCACCGCCCTGGCGGCGACCGGCCACCGCCCCGCGCAGGCCGGGGCCGGGCGCGCCGTCACCCGCCTGGCCGTACGCCAGGTGCGTCGCGGCGCCGCCGTCGTGTTCGCCGTGACGGTGGGGATGTCGACGCTGGTCGCCACCACGTACACCAGGACCGTCGGGGACGGCCTCGACGCGGCCGCGCTCGCCGCCCTGGCCCGCAATCCCGCGGTCCGGACGCTGTTCGGCGAGCCGGCCGCCCTCGACACCGCCGGTGGTTTCACCGTCTGGCGGACCGGCACCGTCCTCGCCGTCGTGCTGTCGGTCTGGGGCCTGCTCGCGACCACCCGCGTCACCCGGGGCGAGGAGGCGGCCGGGCGGTGGGACCTCCTGCTCGCGGGCCGGTCGGGGCCGGCGGCGGTGCTCGGCCGGCACCTCGCGGTGCTGGCGACCGTGGCGGCCCTGACCGGGGCCGCGCTCGCGGCGGCGCTCGTCGCGGCCGGCACCCCGGCCCGGGGAGCCGTCCTGCACGGCGCCGGCCTGGCGCTGGTCACCACGGTGGCCGTCGCGGCGGCGGGCCTCGCCGCCCAGGTCTTCCCCACCCGGGCCGCGGCGACCGGGGCCACGCTGACGTTCCTCGGTGTCGGGCTGCTCGCCCGCATGGTCGGCGACGGCGTCACCCCGCTCGGCTGGCTGCGGTGGCTGCCGCCGTACGGGCCGCTGGCCCTCACCCGCCCCTACCAGGCCGACCGGGTGTCGCCCCTGATCGTGCTCGCGCTCACCACCGTGGTGTTGTGCGCCGGCGCGTTCACCCTGGCGGTGCGGCGGGACGTCCGCGACGGGCTGGTCGCTCCCGCCGCCGGCCGCCCGCCCCGCCTGCGGCTGCTCCGCTCGGTGGAGTCCTTCGCCGTGCGGCGGATGCTGCGGCCACTCGCCGGCTGGTCGGCCGGCGTCGGGGCGTACTTCCTGCTGATCGGCGCGCTGGCGGTCTCCCTGACCGAGTTCCTCGCCGACAACGCACGCTTCGCCGACCTCGCCGCGCAGGCGGGTTTCGCCGGCCTCGGCACCGTCCACGGGTACGTCGCCAGCCTGTTCGCCCTGCTCGCCGTGCCGGTCGGCGCCTTCACGGCCGTCCGGCTCGCCGCGTTCGCGGCCGCGGAGACCGACGGACGCCTGACCCTGCTCCACGCCGGGACGCTCTCGCGCGCCCGCCTGCTCGCCGCCGAGGTCGCCACCACCACGGTCGGCGCGGCGGCGCTCGTCACCGTCGCCGGCGCGGCGACGTGGCTCGGTGCGGCGGTGGTCGACGCGGATCTGTCGCTGCCCGCCGCGCTCGCCGGCACCTGGAACGTCCTGCCCGTCGCGCTGCTCAGCCTCGGGTCGGCGGTGCTGGCCCTCGGCCGGGCGCCGCGCGGGGTGGCGGCCCTGGGCATGCTGCCGAGCGCCGGCGGGTTCCTGCTCACCGTCGTCGCCGACAGCACCGGCGCGCCGGCCTGGGTCGGCCGGCTCTCGCCGTACGCGCACCTCGCGGACGTGCCCCAGACGGCGCCGAACTGGCCCGCGACGGCCGTCATGGTCGCGCTCGCGGGCACGGCCGTCGCCGTCGGCACCTGCGGATACCGGCGTCGGGACGTGCGGGCGTAGCCTCAGCCGACCCGGAGCCGAGGCCGCCGGCCAGTCGGGGCACCGGCCCAAGCGCGGCGGCACCGGTTCCGCCCGACGCCGGCCGCGCGCCCTAGCCTGTCCGGGTGACCGCCGAACTGACCCTGCTGTCGACAGTGGCCTTCCGCGGTCAGGAGATCACGGGCCCCCGTCCGCGGGAGCTGCTCGCCGGCGGCTGTGGCGTCTCCGGCTGGTCCTACAGCCGGTAGAACGCGCGGTAGCGGCGGATCAGCCGCCACTGCACCAGCACCGCCGCCACGGTCAGCAGGATCATCACCAGGGTCGCGGCGGCGGCGTAGCCGTAGCGCAGGTACTCGAAGCCGGTGCGGTAGACGAACAGCGACAGGTAGGTGGTGGCGTACGGGGGCGGGCCGCCGTCGGTGACCACGAAGGCCGGCACGAAGGTGAAGTGCAGGCTCTGGACGGCGTCGCGCACCGCCAGCAGCCCGAGCACCGGCGCCATCAGCGGCAGCGTGATCCGGCGGAACACGTCCCAGCCGGTGGCGTCCTCGATCGCGGCCATCTCGTAGACGTCGCGGGGCAGCGCGCGGCGGGCCGCCAGCAGCACCACGAAGGTCTCCCCCATGGTGAACAGGCTCATCAGGATCATCGCGGCGCGGGCGTCGGTCGGGTCGGTGAGCCACTGCGGCGGGGTGCGGCCCAGCGCGGTCAGGCCGTTCTCCCCGCCGGTGCGCAGCACCTGGTTGATCGGGCCGTAGAGCGGGTTGAGCAGCCACAGCCAGAGCAGCCCGTAGGCGATCTCGGGCACCGCGGTCGGCAGCACCGCCGCGCTGCGGGCGCTGCCGACGCCGACCGCCCGGCGGTGCAGCAGCAGCGCCAGGCCGAGGGCGAGGAGCACCCGCAGCGGTACGGCCACCAGCGCGAAGACCAGCGAGTTGGTCAGCGACACCCGGAAAACCGGGTCGTCGGCCAGCGCGACGAGGTTGTCCAGCCCCACCCAGCGCGGCGGGCGCAGCAGGTCGTACTCGGTGAAGGCCAGCGCCAGGGTGACCGCGGCGGGCAGCAGCACCAGCCCGACGAGGCCGACGAGGTACGGCGTCAGCATCAGCGCCAACTGCCGGCGCGAACGGCGGTCGGTCGTCGTCACGGGGCGTACCGGCGGCCGGAGTCGGCGTGGAAGACGTGCACGTCGGGCCAGTGGACGGCGACGCGTACCGCCGCGCCGCGCCCGGGCCGGCGGGCGGCGGGCACCCGGGCGACGACGGGGTGCCCGGCGGCGAGGGTCAGGTACGCGTACGCGTCCTCGCCGACCACCTCGACCCGGTCGACGGTGGCGTCCGTGCCGTCGGCGGCGTCGAGGGTGACCGCCTCGGGCCGGAAGCCGATCCGCATTCCCCCGGCCTCGACGCCGGGTGGCGGGTCGCCGCCCGGGCGCAGCGGGCCGTCCGCCGGGAGCAGGTTCATCGCCGGGGAGCCGACGAAGCGGGCGACGAAGGTGGTGGCCGGGGTGCGCCAGATCTCGTCGGGGGTGCCGACCTGCTCGATGCGACCGTCGCGCAGCACGGCGATCCGGTCGGCGAGCACCAGCGCCTCGGTCTGGTCGTGGGTGACGTGGACCATGGTGGCGCCCAGTCGGTCGTGCAGGGCGCGCAGCTCGGCGCGCATCTGCACCCGCAGCGCCTGGTCGAGGTTGGACAGCGGCTCGTCGAGCAGGAACACGTCCGGCTCGCGCACCAGCGCCCGGGCCAGCGCCACCCGCTGCCGTTCGCCGCCGGAGAGCTGCGCGGGCCGCCGGTCCAGCAGCCCGGCGCAGCCGACCGTCTCGGCCGCCGCCCGCGCCCGCTCCCGGGCGACGGCGCGGGGCGTGTCGCGCACCTCGAGGCCGAACGCGATGTTCTCGGCGACGCTCAGGTGCGGGAAGAGCGCGTACGACTGGAACACCATCGACACGTTGCGCCGGCCCGGACGCTCGCCGGTGACGTCGCGCCCGGCGATGCGGACGCGGCCGGCGGTGACCGGCTCGAGGCCGGCGACGACCCGCAGCACGGTCGACTTGCCGGCGCCCGACGGGCCGAGCACCACCAGCAGCTCGCCCCGGGCGACGGCCAGGTCCACCTCGTGCAGCACGGTCGCGCCCCGGTACGCGGCCGAGACCCCGGCCAGGGCGAGGCCAGGGTCGCTCACCCGTGCTCCCCGCGGGCGAAGATCGGGCGGGTCTGCCGGTCGAGTTCGCGGATCACGTCGTCGAGCCGGTCGCCCCGGTGCATGGCGTTCTCCAGGATGCCGTAGGTGACGTCCTCGATCTCCGGCCAGGTGGAGACGGTCGGCAGGGCCCGGACGGTGGGGATGGCGTCGAGGAAGACCCTGGCGCTGCGCGGCGGCTGGGCGGGGCCGAGGAACGCCGGGGACTGCGACACTCCGATGTGCGACGGGACGGTGCGCCCGGTGGCCGCGACGATCCGCTGGCCCTCCTCGGCGATGGCGAACTCCAGGAACCGCCACGCGGCGTCCTTGTGCTTCGCGCCCCGGGTCATGCAGTACGCGTCGGAGTGCAGCACCCCCACCTGCTCCCGGTAGACGGGCAGCGGGGCGACGTCCCACTCGAAGCCGGTGATCGAGCGGAACGTGGTGGTGGAGCGGCGGGAACTCATCAGCATGGCGAGCCGGCCGTTGGCGAACCGGGACTCGTCGTCCTCGGCCTCCACCTCCTCGTCGGTGGGCACCACCCCGTACGCGAGCCGCAGGTCCACCAGGTTCTTCAGCGCCTCCCGGGCGGCCGGGGTGTCCAGCGTCAGCCGGGTCGGCCTCGCCGGGTCGTCGACGAGCTGACCGCCGCCCGACCAGACGAACGGGGCGAGCCGGATGATCGACGGCTCCACCCCGAGGCCGTGCACCGCCGGGCGCAGCGCGGCACCCTCGCTCTCGGTGGCCCTGATCACCGCGCCGCGTGAGTCGCGGGTCATGGCGCCGGCGGTGGCGACCATGTCGTTCCAGGTCCAGCCGGCCTTCGGCTCGGGCACGCCGTACTTGGCGAAGAGGGTGCGGTTGTAGTAGACGGCGAGGCTGGAGACGTTCTGCGGCAGGCAGAGCTGCCGATCCTGCCAGCGGAAGGCGTTCCACGCCACCGGGTAGTAGTCGGCCGGGTCGACGGTGTCGGAGGCGGCGAGGCGGTCGTCCAGCGGCTCGATGACGTCCTTGGCGGCGAACTGGCCGTAGAAGCGGTAGTTCATCAGGAACAGATCCGGCGGGGCGCCGCCGGCCACCGAGGTGGCCAGCCGGGCCAGCAGGTCCTTGCGGTCGCTGGCCTCGACGAGCTGCACGTCGGCGCCGGGGCGGGCCTTCTCGTACGCCTCGACGAGGGTGCGGTAGGCGGCGAGTTCCTCGGGGGCGCCGAAGACCAGCAGCCGCACCGGCCCGTCGGCCGACGCGCCGGAGCCGGCGCCGCAGCCGGCGACGGCCAGCACGGCGGTGAGCAGCAGGGCGAGCATCGCCTTCGGGCGCATCGTCGGTGTCGTCTCCGGTCGCATCGTCAGTGTCGTCCCGTCGGGTCGTCGTGGTGGAGGAAGCGCCGCTGGGCGAGCACGAAGACGACCAGCGCCGGCGCCGTGGCCAGCACCGCGCCGGCCAGGAACACCGGGAAGTTCGTCGGGTCCAGCACCGAAAGGGAGCGCAGCGCCAGCGGCAGGGTGAACAGGTCGCGGTCGTAGACGTAGACCAGCGGGTCGAGGAAGTTCGACCAGGTGAGCACGAAGGTCAGCGCGGTGAGCCCGGCGGTGACCGGCCGGACCAGCGGAAGGGCGACCCGCCACCACGTCCGCGTCGGCGAGAGGTCCGCCACCAGGCAGGCGTCGTAGAGGTCCGCCGGCAGCGCCCGGAAGGCCAGGTAGTAGACCAGGACGTAGAGCGGCGACGTGCCCAGCAACGCCGGGGCGATCAGCGGCACCAGGGTGTCGGTCAGGCCGAGCAGCCGGAAGATCGCGAACCGGGGTACGAGCAGCGCCGTGGCCGGCACCATCAGGGCCACCAGGGAGGCCGCCACGACGACGGCGGTGGTGCGCGGGGCCAGCCGGGCCAGCGCGAAGCCGGCCAGGGACGCGACGAGCACGCTCAGCGGCACCGCGACGACCGCGACCAGCACCGAGTTGAGCGAGGCGCGCAGCAGCCCGCCCAGCTCGACGGCCTGCTGGTAGCCGGTGGTGGAGACCGGGTCGGGCACGAGCCGCGGAGTGGGCGGCGGCGGCAGCCCGGGCTCGGTGAGCGACCCGGCGACCAGCAGCAGCAGCGGCGGGACGAAGACGAGCAGGACGAACGCCGCGCCGAGGGTGCGCCAGGCGCGGCCGGCCGCCTCGGGCAGCGGTGAGGGGCCGCTCGCGCGGCCCCTCACCGTGTCGTTGCCGATGGTCGAACTCCTCAGAGCGCGAGCTGCCAGGCGCCGAGGCCGTGCGAGGCGGCGTAGAGCACCCGCTTGCCCGGCACTACGGTGAGCCCGGCGACCTCGACGTTGGGCATGCCGCGGGCCGCCTTCACCCAGGTGGTGCTGCCCTTGGCCAGCCGCAGGACGCCGAAGTCGGTGGCCGCGTAGAGGTCACCGGTGACGTCGTCGCGGACGAGGTCGGTGATCGGCTGGTCGCCGAAGTCGTACGACCGGTCGGCCCAGGTCGCGCCGGCGCCGGCCAGCTTCACCTCGAACGCGTGCCCGACGGTGGCCGGGGTGTTCGAGTTGAACCCGCTGTAGGAGATCCACGCCCGGGCCGGGTCGGCCGGGTCGACGTGGATGCTGGTGACGAAGCGGTTGGGCGTGGCGGCGGTGTCGATCCGCGTCCAGGTGACCGCCGACGCCGGCTCGGCGTCGACGTTGCGGGACACGAACACCCGGCCCGTGCTGGTGGCCGCGTACGCGGTGGACGAGTCGGTGGCCACGCGCTGCACCACCGAGACGGCCCCGCCGGCCCGGTCGCCCCAGGCGGCGTCGGTCAGGTTGACCGTGCCCAGCGGCGCGAAGTCGCCGCACTGCGCCTCGAAGGTGCCGGTCCAGGTGTTGCAGATCCGGTCGGCCTCCGCCAGGCTCCGGTCGCCCAGGCCGAACGTCTTGGTCCGGTAGACGGTGCGGGAGGTGCCGGCGAACATCGTGCCGCTGACCTTCGGGTCGCTGATCACCGGGGCGTAGAACAGGGTGCCCGGCTGCCCGAAGATCGGGTCGGAGATGGAGATCCAGCTGCCCACGTCACCGTTGTTGAAGTTCACCTCGGGCGTGGCGTCGTAGAAGGTGTGGAAGCGGAACTCCGGCCTGCCGACGTCGAAGCCGGACGCGCCGCCGTCGCCGATCATCGTGTTGACCCAGCGCCTGCGCTGGCCCTTGTTCTCCCAGGTGCCGTTGTCCTGGGTGCCGCCCTGCAGCAGGGTGTGGTCGTGCGGGCTGGCCGAGAGGCTGATGAACTGCAGGGTGTTCATGCCCTTGTTGATGCCGTCCAGCTTCGACGGGATCCGCGAGAGCATCTGCTTGCAGCGGTCCTTCTGCGCCTGCGTGGCCAGGTTGCGGTCCGGGTTGTCGCACCACGCCGACCGGTCGACGAACTGGCCGCTGGAGCGCATCACGCCGCCGTCGTTGGCCTCGAAGAACTGGTAGGGGTTGCGCGGGTTGGTGACCAGGGCGTGCTGGTCGGGGTGCAGGCCGTTGGGGTGCAGCTCGTCGGTGCCGTCGAAGGTCATGTCGGTGCCGCTGACGCCGGCGTCGGTGGAGAGCACCACGGCCCGCTTGTGGGCGACGGTCTCGCCGTAGACGTACGAGCCGCCGGTGTAGACGATGTCGGGGTGCCCGGCCGGGGTGTGCACGAACACGTCGTACCAGCACTGGCCGGTGCACTGGTTGTAGGTCGCGTAGCCCGGGTCGGCCGGGTTCGCGCTGGTGAGGTCGGTGAACGCGGGGGCACCGCCGGCCACGTCGTCGCTGCGGAACAGCCGCGAGTACGGGTTGCCGAGGTTGCCCTCGTAGACGTACATCCGGGTCTTGCCGTTCGGCAGGGCGGTCACGTCGATCGCGGCGCGGGTCTGGAAGACCGCCGGGTTGAGCGACGGCTTGATCTGGGTCCAGGTGGCGCCGGCGTCCGCCGAGCGCCACACGCCCCGGGCGTACGAGGAGGCGTAGACGACGTTCGCGTCGCGCGGGTCGAGCTTGACGTAGCGCACGCCGCGCGGCGAGCAGGCGGCGGTGTTGTTGTATTCGGCGGCGCTGCCGGTGCACTGGGTCGCGTCGGCCGAGCCGTTGTGGACGAACTTCCAGTTCGCGCCGCCGTCGGTGGACTTGTAGAGGCCCCACTTCTCGGCGTCGGGCACCGGGCGGGTGACGCCGGTGCAGCAGGAGCTGGACATGCCCCGCAGCGCGGTGGTGGTGGCGACGTAGAGCGTCTTCGGGTCGCCCGGCTTGATCGTGATCTCGCCGATGCCCTTGCCGGCCAGGGCGTCCTTGCCCAGCGGGCCCTTCCAGGTGACGCCGCCGTTCGTCGACTTGTAGAGGCCGACGCCGGCGACGCAGCCGGAGGCGCAGGTGTTGGCCTCGCCGGTGCCGACGTAGATCGTCAGGCCGGTCTTGTCGTTACGGTCGATCTTGACCGAGCCGGCCGCGTTGATGCCGAGCGGACCGCCGAGGTAGAACCACTTCGGCTCCGGCGCGAGGACGTTGAGGGTGCCCCAGACGCCGCCGCCGGCCGGCGTCACGTACGCCCGGCAGAGCAGGGCGTTGCAGTCGGGCGCGATGTCGATGGAGGTGACCCGGCCGCCCGCGACGTACGCGTTCGGCACGTAGTTGTAGGCGTTGCGGAACTCGGTGAACGGGTAGAGGGCCTCGCTCGGGCCGACGTTGGTCCACCCCCGGCTGCCACCGGCGCGCCGCTCGGCGGCCGAGTACGCCGCCTTCGACCGGTCCATCTGGGCGATGCTGATCGTGCTGGCCGGGTACGCGCGCTCCAGGAACTCCTGCTGGGCGGCGTTGCCCGGGCCGTCCGGCGACATGCCGTCGTTGCCCGGCACGGCCTGGCGCAGCCGCTCCATGTGGGCACCGAGCGCGCCGGGCATCTCGCCGTCCCCGGTCGCGGCGGCGGGGGCCGGCACCTGGGCGCCGGCGAAGTGGATTCCTACGAGCCCGGTCGATGCCACCAGGGCACCGACCGCCAGCCCCACGAGCAGGTGGCGACGTCTGCGCTTCACGAGGGTCCTTCCGGCAGATAGGGGCCGCCGCGCGGCCCTCCGGATTGGCGACCGTCGCTGGCAGCGTCCACGTCGGAGAATGGCAGAGCGGATCGACGGGGGCAATCCCCCGCATGGACCGGGATCAACGGATGGTTGCGTCCGCATGGAACGGGTGGTGCGGCGCCATGCCGGCGCCGCACGAGAACCGCGGCGAGGCCGCCACCCCGATGACCGGGCAGGAGGACGTCGACCCGTTCACGCGGGAACGGCCCGGGGTGCCCGTCGGCCGGCCCGGCGACGCGCGGGAGGTCGCCGCCGTGGTGACGCTGCTCGCCTCGCCCGCCGCCGCGTGCGTCACGGGCGCGTCCTGGCCCGTCGACGGCGGCATGTTGCTGACGGGTCCCGCAGGTCGACGCGCTCACCTCGCACGACTGGCGGGCGGCGCGGGAACGAGGTGACGTCCTCCGCGACGGTCGCCGACCGGACCGTCCAATCTCGAATCCTCTAGTAGGGTCTCCCCGGCTAGATCAACTGGACGGGGAGATGTCGTGCGGACAGTCAGCAGGAGGACGTTCGGAAAGCTCGTCGGCGCGGCCGGCGCCGGTGCCGCCGGTGCCGGCACACTGCTCCACGCGCCGGCGCGGGCGGCGGACGGGTGGGTCGCCACCGGCACCGCGGTTGCCGGGCTGAGCAGCTTCGACGACACCATGAAATCGTTCATGCAGGCGCGCGGTGTCAGCGCCGGGCAGCTCGCGGTGGCGTACAACGGCCGGCTCGTGCTGGCCCGGGGCTACGGCAACAACTCGGCGGAGACGATCCAGCCCACGTCGCTGTTCCGCATCGCGAGCCTCAGCAAGTCGCTCACCGCCGCGGCGGTGCTCCGGCTGGCGCAGGACGGCCTGGTCGGCCTCGACGACCCGGTGACCTCGGTGCTGGACTTCATCCCGCCGACCGGCCAGTCCGTCGACCCGAGGATGCCGCAGGTGACCCTGCGGCGGTTGCTGCAGCACCTCGGCGGCTGGGACCGGGACCTCACCTTCGACCCCCTGCACGGCCGCGACCACGTCATCGCGCAGGCGCTGGGCGTTCCGCTGGAGCTGCGCAAGGAGGACGTCCTGCGCTACATGTCCGGCCAGCCGCTGCAACACGACCCGGGCAGCACCGTGGCGTACAGCAACTACGGCTACTTCCTCGCCGGCCGGGTCGTCGAGAAGGTCACCGGCCTGTCCTACGAGGCGTACGTCAAGCAGAAGCTCCTCGCGCCGCTGGGCATCACCCGGATGGCGCACGGGAAGGCCCTGACGCGGCTCGCCGGCGAGGTCGGCTACCGGTCGCAGTACACGGGGCGCACCGTCCTGGACGACTCGGGCACCATCGTGCCGGCCCCGTACGGCACCTTCAGCATGAGCCTGCGCGACGCCAACGGCGGGTGGGTCGCCTCGGCGGTGGACATGGTCCGCTGGGCCACCATGCTCGACGGCGCCGGTGGCGTGCTCGACGGCGCCTCGCTGGCCAAGGTCACCGCGGTGCCTTCGACGGGCGTGAACGGCAACGGCTGGTACTACGGCCTCGGCTGGGCCGTGCGCCCCTTCGCCACCAGCGGCGGGACGAAGTACAACATCTGGCACACCGGCAGCCTGGCCGGCACCTACACCCTGCTGGTCAAGAGCTACCAGGGCATGAGCTGGGCGGCGCTGTTCAACCAGCGCGACGACCCCTCCGGCCTCAACTACGGCGACATCGACAGCGCGCTGTGGGCCGCCTCCCGCCAGGTGACCAGCTGGCCGACGCACAACCTCTGGTCGACGTACTTCAGCCCGTGGAGCGTGGTGGTGGACAACACCACGGCCGGCCGCTTCACCGCCAGCAGCAACTGGGCCGTCGCGTCGAGCCTCACCGGCCGGTACGGCACCAACTACCGGCGGGCCGCCCCGGTCGCCGCCAGCGACGTCGCCTGGTACAAGGTCGACGTCCCCGAGACCGGCACCTACCGGGTCGACGTCTGGTACCCGGCGTCCACCGGCAACAGCGCCGCCACCCCCTACATCGTGGCCACCTCGACGGGCAACAAGACGGTGCACGTCGACCAGCGCAGCAACGGCGGGACGTGGCGCTCGCTGGGCACCTTCACCCTCGCCCGGGGCGACGGCAACAAGGTCGGCGTGAGCCGGTGGACCTCGGGCACCGGCCACGTGGTCGCGGACGCCGTACGCGTCACCCGGGTCTGAGCCACCGGGGCGCGCCGGGCGCGCCCTCCCGCTGGTGGCCCGCCCGGCGGGTGGGCCACCAGCGCCGCGCGGGACAATGGGTGCTCCGCCCGCGTCCCGGCGAGCGGAAGGGTCACCATCGGCAGGAGAACGATCAGCGTGTCGGAAACATCCCGGTCGCCATCGTCGGCGGCGGACGACCTGCGCGCCGACTGCGCCCGGTGCTTCGGGCTCTGCTGCGTCGCGCCCGCCTTCTCCGCGTCGGCGGACTTCGCCATCGACAAGCCCGCCGGGCAGCCCTGCCCGAACCTGCGGGCCGACTCGCGCTGCGGCATCCACGCCGACCTGCGCGACCGCGGCTTCCCCGGCTGCACCGTCTTCGACTGCTTCGGCGCCGGGCAGCGGGTGGCCCAGCACACCTTCGGCGGGCGGGACTGGCGCGAGGCGCCGGGGAGCGCCGCGCGCATGTTCGACACGTTCGCCGTGATGCGACCGCTGCACGAGCTGCTCTGGTACCTGACCGAGGCGCTGGCGCTGCGCCCGCCGCAGCCGCTGCGCGACGAACTCGCCGCCGCGCGCGCCGAGACCGAGCGGCTGGCCCGGGGGACCCCGGAGACGCTGCTGGCGATCGACGTGGACGCCTACCGGGGCCGGGTGAACCCGCTGCTGTCCCGCGCCGGGGACGCGGCGCGGGCGCGGGGCGGCCGGCCCGGCGCGGACCGGCGGGGCGCCCGGTTGTTCGGCGCCGACCTGCGCCGGGCCGACCTGCGCCGGGCGAACCTGCGCGGGGCGCTGCTGATCGGCGCGGACCTGCGCGGCGTCGACCTCGGCCTGGCCGACCTGACCGGGGCCGACCTGCGCGGGGCGGACCTGCGCGGGGCGGACCTGTCGGGCAGCCTGTTCCTGCACCAGTCGCAGCTCGACGCGGCCCGGGGCGACCGGCACACGACGCTGCCGCCCGGCCGGACGCACCCGGGGCACTGGTCGGGCCTGACGCTCACCCCGGTACGCCCCGGCCGCCGGGGCGTACCCGCGGCCGCCGGTGACGGCGACGGCAGGCGACGACGGCAGCGGCGGTGACGGCGCGGACCGGCCGGCCGGGGGTCCGACCGGTCGGCCGGTGACGGTGGGCCGGGCACCCCGGGCCGGGCGGCGACGTTTCGTCCCGCTCCGCCCGGGAAGCCCACGGGCGGAGCGGTAACGGCGACCAGGGAGGCGACCGTGGGATACCGAGCACGCGACGGCGAGCTGCCGGTCGACCCGGCGCACGCCGAGGACGAGGCCGGCCAGGCGCGACTGGTCCAGGTCGAGGCGGACACCGACGTCCCCGCGCCCGACGACACGACGACGAGGCCCGACATCGTCACCGAGGACGACGGGTCGGGCATGGCGGGCGGCGCCTCGGGCACCTCCAGCGGCGGTTCGGGCATGCCGGGCCACCCGGACGCCGCGCGGTGAGCCGCCCGACGCGTTTGCCGGCCCGGCACGGGGGCAGGAGTGCGGCATGACCGATCAGAACCGTACCGACCGCGCCGCCACCGACGAGCCGGACGGCGCCACCGCAATGCAGGCGTCGCTGCGGCCGCCGGGCGAATCCCTGCACAGCACCGACGACACCGGCGACGACTTCGCGGACCTGCCGGCCGAGGAGCGGCGATCGGCCCGCGAGGTCAGCCGCGCCGGATACGACGTCGAGGCGGTCTCCGGCAGCACCGACCCGAGCCGCACCGAGTGACCTGACCGCCGGTGGCCCGCCGGGTGCGCCTCAGCGGCCGGCGGGCACCGCCGCGCGGGCCTCGGTCATGCCGCGGTTGGCCAGCGCGTCGGCGCGCTCGTTCTCCGGGTGGCCGTTGTGACCCTTCACCCACAGCCAGGTGACCCGGTGCCGGGCGCACGCCGCCTCCAGCCGCTGCCACAGGTCGGCGTTCTTGACCGGCTGCTTCGCGGCGGTCCGCCAGCCGTTGCGCTTCCACGACGCCAACCAGCTCGTGATGCCGTTGCGCACGTACGTGCTGTCGGTGTGCAGCTCGACGGTGACCGGCCGGGTCAGGCTCTCCAGGGCCTGGATGGCCGCCATCAGCTCCATCCGGTTGTTGGTGGTCGGGGTCGCCTCGCCGCCGCACAGCTCCCGCTCGTGCGCGCCGTAGCGCAGCACCACGCCCCAACCGCCGGGGCCGGGGTTGCCGCTGCACGCCCCGTCGGTCCAGATCTGCACGACCCTGCCGGCCGTCTCGTCCACCATGTCGGCAACCTACCGAATCCGCCCCGCCTCCCCCGCCGTCGGGGCGGCGGGCGGCCGAGCGTCGCCGGCCGTACCGCTACCTGCCGCGTCGGAGGGCCCGCATGGCGAACGCGACCGCGCCGAGGACGAGCACGACGCCCAGGAGCTGGAGGCCCGGCGACTCGTCGGCCTCCCCCTGGACGACGCCGTCGACGCCGCCGGGCCTCCTCGGTCTCGTCGGCGGCGTCGACGACGGATGCTCAGCGGACGAAGGTGACGTCGGGATGCCTCGGCGACGGGCTGTCGAGCAACGCCCGGGGCCGCCGGCGGAGGTGTTGGTCGAAGAAGGCGCTCAGGTAGGCCCGTTGGGAGGCGATGATCCGGCCCGGGTCGACGGTGCCGATCAGGCTCGCGACGAGCCCCTCCGGCAGCGGGAACGCCGCGTCGAGCTGCGGTAGCAGCAGCTGGTGGTCGGTGAAGGTGAAGTGCTGGCCGTCGGGGACGTACAGGTCGCGTTTCCAGCCGGGCGAGTTCGCCCAGAACGCCCGCCAGTCCGGGGCGTCCAGGTGGGTGTACGGCCTGCCGCCGACGAGACCGGTGCCCATCAGCAGGAACGGGCGGTCGAGCCCACGGACGGCCACCTCGCCGAGTTCCGTGGTGCTGTACGCCATGCTGCCGTCCAGGTCCGCTCCGGCGTCCAGCCGGCGGTCGGCGAGCATCGCCTCGGCGGTGGTGAAACCGCCGGCGGAGTGGCCGAACATGCCGGCGCGGGACAGGTCCAGCGCGGCGCCGAGGCCATCCGGAAGCCGGCGTCCGCCGGCGTCGGGGTTGCCACCCCGGGCGAGGACGGCGAGTTGGTCGAGGACGAATCGGGTGTCCTGGACCCGGGTGTGGATCAGCAGGCGGCTGAGCGCGACGGGTTCCAGGTCCGACAGGCGCTGCGTCGCCAGCCGCCCACCGGGAAACTCGACGACCGGCGCCTCGTACGTGTGGTCCATCGTCACCACGACGTAGCCCCGACTGACCAGTTCCTCCACGAGCACCGTGCCCTCCGCCCGGTTCCTGTCGCCGCCGGGCGAGTACAGGACCACCGGGTGCCCTCGGTGCCCGACACGGGCGGGCGCGCCGGTACGGGCATGGGTGGCGAAGCCCGCCCAGTCGACCTGCCCGGCTGGGATGCCGAGCATGCCGGCGAGGTTCTCGCCGTACAGCTGCGCCGCCAGCGGTGGCAGGTACGGCGCGAGTGGCCCACGGGCCGCCGGGCGAGCCGGGTACCAGACGGTGACCATGAGTTCCCGCCGCTTGGCGGCCACCCACGGGTCGGGTCGGTCGTGGTCGACCAGGTGCAGTTCGGTGGCGGCGACGGCGTACGGGCCGGTCGGCACGGGAAGCCGCAACCGCAGCGGCGCGTTCGTGGCCGGCGGTGGGACGGACTCCGCCCCCGGTGCGGCATGGGCGAGAGCTGCCGGCGCGGTCGCCACCATCGCCACCGACACCGCAGCAGCGGCGCCGCCCAGCAGCCGTCGTCGAGAAATCGTTCGCATGGGGCAAGGCTCGCCCGGAGAGCCCGTCGGCGACACCTGCCGGAAGTGACCAAGGCGTCCCTGAGAAATCTCAGGGACGCCGGCCCCGGGCCGGGAGTCGCCCGCGTCGACGCCAGGATTTCGCAGGTCACGGGCGTACGGGTCACCGATCGGCAGCCCCGGTTCCTGACTTTCGTGGGGGCTGACCGATGCCGATCGACGGCTGTCCGCGCCCGGAGCGGACCCCTACCGTCGACCCGTCAACGGCACATCCACCGGGAGAAACATGATCACTCTGCGCGGGCTGACGAAACGCTTCGGCGCGGCGACAGCCGTCGACAACCTGACCCTGGACGTCGTGCCGGGCCGGGTCACCGGCTTCATCGGCCCGAACGGTGCCGGGAAGTCCACCACGATGCGCATGATCGTCGGGCTGGACCGGCCCACCGCCGGCGAGGCGCTCGTCGACGGCCGGCGGTACGCGACCCTGCGGCATCCGCTGCGCGAGGTCGGCGCGCTGCTCGACGCCAAGGCGGTGCACCCCGGGCGGAGCGCCCGCAACCACCTGCTGGCGATGGCCCGCAGCAACGGCATCCCCACCCGCCGGGTGGACGAGGTGCTCGACACCGTGGGCCTGGCCAACGTCGCCGGCAAGCGCGCCGGCACCTACTCCCTCGGCATGGGCCAGCGCCTCGGCATCGCCGGCGCCCTGCTCGGCGACCCGGGTGTGCTGATGTTCGACGAGCCGGTCAACGGGCTCGACCCGGACGGGGTGCGCTGGGTCCGCGAACTCATGCGCGCCCTGGCAGCCGAGGGGCGGACCGTCTTCGTCTCCAGCCACCTGATGAGCGAGATGCAGCTCACCGCCGACCAACTCGTGGTGGTCGGCAGGGGCCGGCTCATCGCCGACGCCCCGATCACCGAGGTCATCGCGGGCAGTTCGTCGACCGCCGTCCTGGTGCGTAGCCCTCGGCCGGCCGGCCTTGCCGAACTGCGGCGCCGGCTGGTCGCGGCGGGCCGCGCGGTCGAGCAGGAGGACGACGGCGCGCTCCTCGTCACCGGCGCCAGCGTCGAGCAGGTCGGCGACCTGGCGCACGAGATCGGCGTACGCCTGCACGAGCTGAGCGTGCGCGAGGCGTCGCTGGAGCAGGCGTACATGGAGCTGACCGCCGGTGACGTCGAGTACGGCGCGCTGGCGACCACGGGATCGGGAGCGCGGGTATGACGACGGCCACGACAACGACCATGTCCACCTCCCACCGCTCGCGCCGGCGCGGCGACCGCACCGGCGGCGGCCTGGCCGGCGCGGTCGGCAGCGAGTGGACCAAGCTCTGGTCGGTGCGCTCGGTCTGGGGGAATCTGCTCGCCAGCGTCCTGCTGATGGCGGCGGCGGCCGCCCAGGAGGCCGTCTACGTGGTCAACGAGAACGCCGACCTCGACCCCGCCGACGACCTGGGTGTGGTCGGTCTCGGCACCGTCGCGATCAGCTCCGTGCTCCTGGCGCAGTTCACGGTGCTCGCCCTGGCGATGCTGGTGATCACCGCCGAGTACGCGACCGGCGCGATCCGGGCCACCCTGCAGTGGACCCCGTCGCGGGGCCGGCTGCTGTTGGCCAAGACCGCCGTGGTCGCCGTGGTCACGTTCGTCGTGGGCGCGCTGCTCGGGGCGCTGGCCTCCGCCGTCGCCCACCCGGTGCTCGGCGAGTGGGGCCGGTTCCCGGTCGCGGAAACCGCAGGCGACGTGCTGGCGGTGGCCACGTACCTGTCCCTGGTCGGCGTCTTCACCCTCGGGCTCGGGACGGCGCTGCGCAGCGCCGTCGGCACGCTGACCACCGTGTTCCTGATCCTCATGGTGGTGCCGACCGCGCTCGGTGTCCTCGGCAACGAGTTCGTCGACCGGCTCGTCGACGGGCTGCCGGGGGTGGCCGGATACCACTTCATGAGCGGCGACACCGACCCGTACCCGCCGGCCACCGGCCTCGCCCTGCTCGCCGCGTGGGCGCTCGCGGCGATGCTCGCCGGTTACGCGGCACTGCGGTCGCGGGACGCCTGAACCGGGGCGTCGGGTGGCGGCGTTCCGGTTCGGAGCGCCGTCATCCGGCCTCGTCCACCAACCCCGCGTCGTACGCGACGATCGCGGCCTGCACCCGGTTCCGCACGCCGAGCCGGCTGAAGATCGTGCTCACGTAGCTCTTCACCGTGCCCTCCACGAGGAACAGCCGCCGGCCGATCTCCGCGTTGGACAGCCCGGCCCCGACCAGCGCCAGCACCTCACGCTCCCGGCCGGTGAGCATTCCGGTGCGGTCCCGGGCCGCCGGGCCGCGGGCCATCCGCGCGCCGCCCAGCTCGATCACCCGCCGGGCGACCCGCGGTGACAGGTACGCCCCGCCGTCGGCCGCCGCCCGTACCCCGGCCAGCAGCTCGCGCGGGTCGCTGGCCTTGAGCAGGAAACCGCTGACGCCGTCCCCGAGCGCCCGCGCGATGTAGTCGTCCTCGCCGAACGTGGTGAGCATGAGGATCGCGGTGTCGGGCGCGTGCCGGCGGATCTCCGAGGCGGCCGCGAGGCCGTCCAGGATCGGCATCCGGATGTCCAGCAACGCCACCCGCGGCCGGTGCGCCCGGGCCAGCGTGACGGCGGTCCGCCCGTCCGCGGCCTCCGCCACCACCTCGATCTCGGGATCCGCCGCCAGGATCACTCGCACCCCGGACCGGATCATCGCATCGTCGTCGGCCAGCAGGACCGGAATCACACCATCTCCTCAGGGTCGGCACGGGCAGCATTCGGCCCGCGCGGAACGCAACGCCGTGGACGAGCGCCGTTCGGCTCGGCAGCCGGGCCGGTCGTGGCCACGGCACCGGGCGCCGGCCGGCTCTCAGTCGGACATCCGGTCCTTGGTCAGCAGCCGCCCCTCGACGAAGCAGAGCCGGTAGGCGGCCTGGCCGAGGGGGAAGTTGCCATCGGTGTAGAACTCGCAGGAGGCGCCCGGCGGCAGCGGCCAGTCCGCCGGGTCGGGCCGCTCGACGACCTGACGCTCCGGCAGCAGGCCCCGTAGTTCGGTGCGGTGCTGCCCGATCCGCATCCGGTCGAAGTCAGCCGGCTCGAGCACCGCGTCGAACGTGGCGAAAGGGTAGTAGACCAGCGACAGCACGCCGGCGACCACCACCGGGGCGGCCACGGCGACCAGGAGGCTGCGCCGCACCCGCCGCCGCGCCTCGCGCAGCCGGGTCGCCGACTCCGGCGTGGCCGTCCGTACGCCCTCGTCGGCTTCGGCCGACGCCGCGCCGGCGGCGTGGGGCAGGCGGGCGGTGACCTCGAAGCCGCCGTCCCGTGGCCCGGCGCTCAGCGCCCCACCGGCCAGCCGTACCCGCTCCCGGAGGCCGACCAGGCCGGAGCCCGTCGACGTCACGCCGGGCAACGGCCCGGCCGGCGGCGGCCCGTTCACCACGCTCACCACCGTCTGCTCCGCCGAGCGTGTCAGCAGGACGGTCACGGCGGCGCGCGGCGCGTGCCGGGTGGCGTTGGTCAGCGCCTCCTGGACCACCCGGTACACCGCCCGCTCGACCATCGGCGGTGCCGGCGCAGGGGATCCGTCCGACCGCAGCCGAACCGACATCCCGGCGTCGCGGGCCCGTTCCACCAGGTCGGCGACGCCCTCGGCGGCCGGCCGGGTCGGGGCCGGCGCGCCGTCCTCGCGGAGCACACCGATGATCTGGGCGAGTTGGTCGGTGGCGGCCGTGACGCTGGCCCGCAGCTCCCCCACCGCCCGCCGGTGCCGCTCGTCGAGGTCGGCCGCCACCTCCAGCCCGCCGGCCTTCAGCGCGATCAGGGACAGGTCGTGGCCCAGGGAGTCGTGCATGTCCTGCGCGATGCGGGCGCGTTCCTGCATCCGGACCCGCTCGGCGGCGGCGCGCTGCTGCCGTTCGAGCAGACCGGCGCGTTCCCAGCCGGCCTGGACGAGCGCCCGCTGTTGCCGCCGGTGTCGGCCGACCAACCAGGGGAACACCCCGGCGAACAGCAGGGCGGTGGTGAGGAAGAACCAGGTGGTCACGCCCGCGCCGCGTACGCCGACCGTCAGCGCGGTCCCGGCGACCGCGATCAGGGCGAACGTGTAGGCGGCCGGGCGGGCGCGGGACATCCGCAGGCCCACCAGGTAGCTCATCACCGGGACGGCGAACACGAAGTTGTCCTCGAACGCGGTCGACGCCACGACGATCAACAGGGAGACCGGCGGGTGGCGCCGGCCGACTCCCACCGCGAGAGCCATCAGCAGGAGCGAGCCCGCCAGCCGCCAGCCGGCATGCGGGTCGGCCGGGGCGACGATCAGGTCCCAGGCGATCAACGCCGACAGGACCGCCCAGAGCGACACGTCGCACAGCACCTTCACCCATGACCCGGCCTGCCCACCGGACCGGATGAAAGACACCCACCACCGCCGCGCGCCGCGCCACCAACCTGCCACGCGCCCCAGGCTACAAAGCCCGCCACCTGCGTCGTAACGCACGAAAGTCAGGTCCTGCCGCGCCGGTCGGGCGGCGGGCCGTCGTGCCGCCGCAGGGGCCGTCAGCGGGCGATCCACGCCGTTGCGACGAGGGCGGCCACCGCCGTCCAGAGCGCCCCGGAGGCGACGCTGGTGACCCGGCGCAGCCTCGGGCGTGGGCCTCGGGCCGTGGGTAGCTGCGACCAGCGGAGCACGCCGAGGGCGACGCCACCCACCGACAGGGCCGCGGCGAGCACCCACAGCGGTGGCCAGCGCAGTTTCCAGGAGCCGGCCGTCCAGGCGACGCCCAGCAGCACGCTCGCGCGCCAGGTCATCGAGGCGACCTTCAGCCGGCCGGCGACACGGTCGACGCCGGCGGGACCGCTCCGGCGACGCGGTCGACGCCGGCTTCAGCCGTCGGCCCGGTCGCCGAGCACCGGCGGCGGGACCGTCCACGACGCCGCCCGCCCGCCGCGGTGCAGACGGTCCCGCAGACGGGCGGCGGCGTCGCCGGCGGCGGCGGCGACCATCGGTCGCAGCCGGGTGGAACTCATCAGCGCCACCTCCTCCGCCGGGGTGGTCGCGCCGTCGAGGAACCGCAGCACCCGCTCGGCCGGGTTGCGCGCGAAGAGCCGGTCGAAGAACTCCGGCCCGCCGACGCCGCCGCCGTCCAGTGCGCGCAGCGCGACCGCGTCCATCCAGCGGTGGCGACGGGGGTACGCGGGCGCGGGCACCGGCGGCCGGCCGGCGGCCAACGCGGCGGCGACCTGATCGGCCTGGCGGCGCATCGCGGAGAACGTGAAGCCGGTGGAGGGCCGGGTGGCGCCGCCCGCCGTGCCGAGGCGGACCACCCGGGGCGAGGGCCGCGCCTCGAACGGACCGTCGGTCATCGGGATCACCCCGTTCTCCACCTCCCGCACCCGCAGCCCGGCCGCGTCGAGGCCGAGCAGGTCGCGGTAGCCGGCCAGCGCGGCGTCGTACCCGGCGTCGGTGAGCAGGGCCGGACCGAACTCCGTGTACTCCACCAGGGCGTACCGGTCGCTCACCGGCAGCACGTAGCCGAACGACACGCCCCGGGCCGGCTGCGGGGTGCGGAAGTCCATCAGCACGGCCCGGGTCGGGTCGAAGACCGGCGCGTCGGACTCCAGCCACCAGCCCCGGAAGTGCTGGAGCCAGTTGGTGCGGCCGGGCCGGCGGGGCGGCCGGGGTCGGGAGTCGAGCACCCAGGACGCGCGCACCGTCGGTCCGTCGCCGCCGACGCGTACCGTGACCCGCCGGCCGTCGTCGTGCAGGGCCTCGACGGGCGCGACGATCCGCCGCACGCCGAGCCGCCGCTCGGCCTCGGCAGCCCGGTCGTAGACCGGTCCCGAGCGAAGCATGGCGTACCGCAGGGGGGCCAGGTCGAGGACGCGGCGGCCGGCGGGCGTCGCCACCTCGACCCGGTGCCAGCTCGCGGCCAGCAGCGGGTCCAGCTCGTTGCCGGGGTGGTCCCAGAACGCCCACGTCCGGTCCTGGCCGCGCCGGTGGACCGGGTCGACGACGGCGATCCGCGGGCCGCGCACGCCGTGCCGGTCCAGGGCGGCGAGGACCAACGACGCGGCGCCGCCGCCGCCGACGAGCGCCAGGTCGACGTCCAGCGGTGCGGAGGTGTTCACGCCGACCACGCTGTCACACCGTCCCTGGCGACCGGTCACCGACCGGCCGGGACCGATCGTGGAGACCGTCGGCCGGCGGACGCGGGCGCCGCGGATGCCCGCGGCTCGTCTACTGTGGTGATCATGGCGTACACCGACACCGAGCTGGCGATCGCCGCGGCGCAGGCCGGCGCCGCGGTCGTGCGGGCCCGCTACGGCGGCCCGCTGGACCGGTTCGACAAGGGCGCCGGCGACTTCGCCACCGCCGCCGACCTGGAGTCGGAACGGGCCGTCCTCGACGTGCTGCGCGGCGCGCGGCCCGACGACGCCGTGCTCGGGGAGGAGAGCGGGCACACCGGCTCCCGCTCGGCCGACCGGACCTGGCTGGTCGACCCGCTCTGCGGCACGCTGAACTACGCGGTCCGGACCCCGCTGGTCGCGGTGAACGTGGCGCTGCGCACCGGCGCCGGGATCACGGCCGCCGCGGCGGCCGACCCGATCGCCGACGAGCTGTTCTGGGCGGGCGACGGCCGGGCGTACGTACGCCGCGAGGGCGTCGACGAGCCTCTCCTGCCGTCGGCCCGGTCGGGGCTGGTGGACGTCGACCTCGACCCGCCGTTCCCGAACGCCCCCGCCTTCGACGCGCTGCGGCTGCTGGCGGACGCGGAGTTCACGGCCCGGTTCCGGCCCCGGGTGCTCTCCACGACGCTGGCCCTGGCGTGGGTCGCCGCCGGCCGGCGGGCCGCGTACGTCATCGACCGGGACGTCGAGGACAGCGTGCACTTCGCCAGCGGCATCGCCCTGTGCCAGGCCGCCGGCTGCGTGGTGACCGGCCTGCGGGGGCAGCCCCTGCACACCGGCGTCCGCGGGCTGCTCGTGGCGGCGGACGCGCAGACGCACGCCGCCCTGCTGGCCGTGATCGACAGGCAGTTCCGTGCGGCTCGGGAGCCCGCGACGGCCCTGCCCTGAGCCACCCGCCGCGCGGGGCGGCGCTCAGCCGTCCTGCGCCCGCTTGCGGAAGACGACCAGCCGCCGCAGCGGGCCGGACTCGACGTCGGGGTCGTCGAAGTCGTCGGCCGGGTCGGTGGTCATGCCGAGCCGCCGCATGACCGCCTGGGACCGCAGGTTCGTCGCGGTGGTGATCGCCAGGATCTCGGGCAGCCCGACGGTGGAGAAGCCGTGCCGCAGCACGGCCCGGGCCGCCTCGGTGGCGTAGCCGTGGCCCCAGGCGGAACGCGCGAGCCGCCAGCCGGCCTCCACCCCGCTGACCGGGACCCCGTCGTCGACCCGGTCGAGGCCGGCGAAGCCGACGAACCGGCCGTCGGCGACGACCTCGACGGCCCAGAAGCCGTACCCGAGCCGGTCGATGTCCGCCTGGAAGGACCGCGCCGAGGCGGCGGCCTGCTCGGCGGTGAGCAGCGGTCCCAGGTGCTCGCGCACCTCGGGGTCGGCGTTCATCGCGGCCCACGGCGCGAGGTCCGACTCCCGCCAGCTCCGCAGCAGCAGCCGATCGGTCCTGATCTCCGTCACCGCGCGACCCTATCCGCCGTCACGGGGCCCGGCACGCGATATTCCGCCGACACTTACCGAAAGGTAAGTACCTGAGGAAATAGTCGGTACTTGCCGTGCCGTACGCGCCGAAACAGGATGGCTCCGGCCCCGACGCACAGCCGAGAGTCGGGGCGCGATCGATGAGGAGCACGTCCATGACCGACCGCGAACCGTCCCCCGTGACCGTGCTGGGCCTCGGCCCGATGGGCCGGGCGCTCGCCGGCGCGCTGCTGGCCGCCGGCCACCCGACGACCGTCTGGAACCGTACGGCCGGCCGGGCCGACGCACTGGTGTCGCGGGGCGCGCGACGAGCGGCGACGGCGGCGGAGGCCGTCCGGGCCAGCCCGCTGACGCTCGTCTGCGTCATCGACTACGCCGCCGTACGCGCCGTCGTGGAGCCCGCGGCCGACGCCCTCGCCGGGCGTACGCTGGTGAACCTCACCGCCGACACCCCCGAGCGGGCCCGCGCGATGGCCGCCTGGGCCGGGCAGCGCGACGTCGACTACCTCGACGGGGCGATCATGACACCGGCTCCCACCATCGGCGGGCCGGCCGCCCTGGTCCTCTACAGCGGGGCGGAGCGGATCTGGCGGGCCCACCGGGACACCCTGGCGAGCCTGGGCGGCACGGCCGACTGGCTGGGCGCCGACCCGGGCCGGGCCGCCGCCCACGACGTGGCCCTGCTCGACGTCTTCTGGACCGCGATGCACGGCGTCGCGCACGCCTTCGCCCTGGCCCGGTCCGAGGGGATCGCGGCGGGCGACCTCGCCCCGTACGCCAAGGGGATCGCGGGCCTGCTGCCCGACCTCGTCGACGACCTGGCCCGCCGGGTGGACTCCGGCGACCACACCGCCGACGTCTCCAACATCGCCTCGTCCGCCGCCGGCATGGCGCACGTCGTGGAGGCGGCCGAGGCGCACGGCATCGACTCCGGCCCGCTGCGGGCGGCCGGCGCGGTCGCCGACCGGGCGATCCGGGCCGGGCACGGCGGTGAGGACTTCTCCCGGCTGACCCAGGTGTACGCGGCCGGCGCGTAGGCGCCCCGCGCGCGGGGACGCTGGACATGCATCCGTCCGGTTGCCTATCCTGACAGGCAGCCGGACGGCTGCATGTGCGAGGTGGGCAGGGTGGACGAGGTGTTCCGGGCGCTGGCCGACGCGAGCCGACGCCGACTGCTCGACGACCTCAACCTGCGCAACGGGCAGAGCCTGCGCGAGCTGTGCGCGGGGCTCGACATGACCCGGCAGTCGGTCAGCAAGCACCTGGCGGTGCTCGAGGCCGCCAACCTGGTGACCACCGTGCGACGCGGCCGGGAGAAGCTGCACTACCTCAACCCCGCGCCGATCAACGCGATCGCCGACCGGTGGAT
This sequence comes from Micromonospora citrea, assembly GCF_900090315.1. Classification (NCBI taxonomy): domain Bacteria; kingdom Bacillati; phylum Actinomycetota; class Actinomycetes; order Micromonosporales; family Micromonosporaceae; genus Micromonospora; species Micromonospora citrea. The sequence goes on from NZ_FMHZ01000002.1 coordinate 33,127, forward strand.
CCACCGCTACGACCGGGAGCGGGTCCGCGCGCTCGCCGACCTGCAGAGAGCACTGGAGCGGGAGCCGATGGAGAGTCCCACGTTCGTCTACACCACCTACGTCAGCACCACCCCGGAGCGGCTCTGGGCCGCACTGACCGAACCCGAGTTCACCCGTCGCTACTGGGGCGGGGTCGCCCTGCGCTCCGACTGGCGGGTCGGCTCGCCCGTGCTGTGGCAGGACGAGCCGGACGGCGAGTTCCGCGACCTCGGCCAGCGCGTCCTCGTCGCCGAACCGCACCGCCGACTCTCCTACAGCTGGCACGGCTTCCAGCCCGAGCACGCCGCCCACTTCGGCTGGTCCGCCGAGGAACTGGCGGCCCGGCTGGCCGAGCGGCGCTCCCGCGTCACCTTCGACATCGCCCCGTACGGCGGCTTCGTCCGGCTGACCGTCACCCACGACGACTTCTCCCCCGACAGCGAGATGCACCGGGCGGTCAGCGGCCAGCTCGACGGCAGCGGCGGCTGGCCGGAGCTGCTCGCCAGCCTGAAGACCCTGCTGGAGACGGGAGAGCCGCTGCCGGAGCCCGCGACCGCCGCCGGCTGACCTTCAACGGCCCGTTCGCCCGGAGGCACCGCCCGTCGACGGCCCGGGCCGGCATCGCTCCGGCCAAGCGCGCTGGCGACGATGGCCCGGCCGGCGCGCTGGCGACTGTCGCCCGGCCCGGCGCAAACCGTCCGCGAGCGGGCCGGGTCGGCGACTACCGCCCCGCAGGGGCGGCACGGTTGCGACCCGGCCCGCCCCGCGCACCCTCCGCGAGACGGGCCGAGACCCGCCCAGCTCGCGACAGCGCGGCCCTGACCACATCGACCCGGCCCACCCTTCGCGGGCGGGCCGAGCCGGCATTTCCGCTGCTCCCTCCGCCTCCGGGGCGGACACGTGACGGCAACGAGGAATTCTCATTTTCACCGGATCGAGGGGTCAACCCGCCTAGGGTTGGTCACACCGGTGCTAGTCACGGAGTTGGCCACCCGAGCGACGTCCCACGCAGTCAGCGGACGAAAAGTGAGGGAAGACGCGTATGAAGGTCAAGACAGTTCTCGTATCGGCGGCGGTCGGCGTGGGTCTGGGCACGCTCCTGCTGCCGGGCGCCGCGCTGGCCGACACCGTCGTGTCGCCGGCCACCACCCCGGTCGGCGGGACGGTCGTGCTCACCGCGACGACGTGCAACCCGAAGTCCGGCGACGCGATCTTCCGCGTCACCGGGCCGAACCGCGACCAGAACGTCCGGTCCACCACGGCGGCGGCCGGCGGCGGGCTGAGCGCCGAACTCTTCACCGCCGGCTTCACGCTCGGCACCTACACGGTGACCGCGACCTGCGGCGACGGCAGCGCGGCCGGCAGGGCGACGTTCACCGTCACCCCGATCGGCGGCGCCCAGGCCGGTGGCCGCGACGGCGCCGACGGCACCGGGGCCCTCGCCGCCGGTGGCGTCCTGCTCGGCTCCGCCGCCGGTGGCGCCCTGATCCTGGCCCGACGCCGACGCCACATGGCAGCGGCCACGCTCTGACCGACGGTTCCGCGCCGTCCATCCCTGGAAACGGGTGCCCGCACCGGTCGACGCCGGGGCGGGCACCCGGGCGAAACGCGTACGGAGGTGGCAGGTGTCCCGGCGCAGACCCGGATGGGGCGTCACGCTCGTCGCACTGCTCGGCGCGACCGGCCTCGCCCTGGTCACCGCCGGGGTCGCGGCCACCCCGCCGCGCCCGCCCCGACCCGGGGCCGCCGACGCGCCGGCCACGGCACGTTCCGCGCCGCCGGTGCCGCCGCTGGGCCGGGCCGCGCCGGTCGACGTACGGATCCCGGCGATCGACGTACGGGCCCCGGTCGTCCCCGTGGGCGCCGACGCCGACGGGCGGCTGGAGGTGCCGCCGCTGGACCGGCCCACGATCGCCGGCTGGTACCGGCACGGCGTCAGCCCCGGCGAGATCGGCAACGCGGTGATCGTCGGCCACGTCGACTCGGCCGCCGGGCCGGCCGTCTTCTTCGACCTCGGCCGGCTGCGGGCCGGCGACACCGTGCGGATCACCCGCGCCGACGCCAGCGTCGCGACCTTCGCCGTCGACGGCGTCGCCTCGTACCCCAAGGACCGCTTCCCCACCGACCTCGTCTACGGCCCCGGCGACGCGGCCGGCCTGCGCCTGATCACCTGCGGCGGCCGCTTCGACCGAAGCGCCGGCGGCTACGTCGACAACGTCGTCGTCTTCGCCACGCGGGTGCCCTGACCCCGCGGCGACCGGCTCCGAGTACGGTGTGCGCGCGGATGCCGGGCGACACGGAGGTGGACGGGGTGGCTCAGCGGGTGACGGAGCGGCTGCGCCTGCCGGCGGTGTTGCACCGGCTGCTCGGCCGGCAGGTGCCCGCCCAACGCGAGGGAACGCCCCGACGGTCCAACCCGGACGCCGTGGTCGACTGTGCCGTCTACGTGGACGGACGGCGCGAGCCGGGCCGGCCGCACTACGCCGACGCGTACGCCCGCAGCCGCCGCGCCCGCGGCGCCTTCGTCTGGCTGGGACTGCACGACCCGGACGCCGCGGTGATGGCGGCGGTGGGCCGCACCTTCGGGCTGGACGACCTGACCGTGGAGCAGGCGCTCGCCGACGGTCACCGCCCGACCGTGCGGCGCGACGGCGAGGTGACCCTGCTGGTGCTGCGCACGGCCGGATACGTCGAGCACGCCGAACTGACCGACACCTCGGAGGTGATCGACACCGGCGACGTGATGGTGCTGCTCGGGGACCGCTTCGTCATCACCGTGCGGCACGGCGCCGCCGGCGCGCTCACCCCGGTCCGCGCCGACATCGAGCGCCGCCCGGCCGTGCTCGCCGAGGGCCCGTGGGCGGTGGCGTACGCGGTCTGCAGCCGCATGGTCGACCTCTACCTCGAGGTCGCCGCGCACGTCGAGCGGGACCTGGAACGGGTCGAGGAGACGGTGTTCGCCCGCGACCGCTCCGCCGACATCCAGCACATCTACCAGCTCAAGCGCGAGGTGGTGGAGTTCAAGCGGGCGGTGCAGCCGCTGCAGTCCCCGCTGCGGTCGCTGCTCGACCAGCGGCCCGACGGCCCGCCGCGTGGCCTGCGCCGGTGGTTCGTCGACGTCGACGCCCGGCTGACCCGGGCGGTGGACCGGGTCGCCGCCTACGACGACCTGCTCAACTCGATCCTGCAGTCCCGGCTGGCGCAGCTCGCGGTGGACCAGAACAACGACATGCGCAAGATCGCCGCGTGGGCCGCCATCGCCGCCACCCAGACCGGGATCGCCGGGATCTACGGCATGAACTTCGCCGGCATGCCCGAGCTGAACTGGCGCTACGGCTACCCCGGCGCGCTGGGTCTGATGGCGCTGGTCGCCGTCACCCTGCACCGCCTCTTCCGCCGTTCCGGCTGGCTCTGACGGGCGTCGCCGACGCCTCGGCACGGCCGGCCGAGCGGATCGTCCCCGCCGGCCGCTACCCTCCCCCACGTGATGTGGCAGCGGTACGTGGCGATCGGTGACAGCACCACCGAGGGGCTCGACGACCCCGACGACGCCGGCGGCTTCCGGGGCTGGGCCGACCGGTTCGCCCTGGCGGTGGCCCGCGCGCAGGGCGGGCTGGAGTACGCCAACCTCGCGATCCGGGGGCGCACCACCGCCCGCATCCGCGCCGAACAGCTGCAACCCGCCCTCGACCTGGCGCCGGACCTCGCCACCGTGGTGGCCGGCATGAACGACGTGCTGCGCCCCTCCTTCGACGCCGACCGCGTCGCCGAGGACGTCGCGGCGATGCAGCGGGCCCTGGTCGGGCAGGGCGCGACGGTGCTGACCTTCACCCTGCCCGACCCGGTGCCGGTGATGCCGCTGGCCCGCCCGCTGCGCGGCCGGATGCTGGCGCTGAACGCCGCGCTGCGTGCGGCGACGGCCGAGACCGGGGCCACCCTGCTGGACCTCGGCGCCCATCCGGTCGCCTCGGACCCCCGGCTGTGGAGCGACGACCGGCTGCACGCCAACAGCGCGGGGCACGAGCGCATCGCCGCCGCGCTCGCGCACACCGTCGGGTTGCCGGGAACGGACGACGGCTGGACGCGACCGCTGGAGGCGGCCCCGCGCCGGCGCCGCCACGAGGTGCTCCGCGCCGAGGCGGCCTGGGCCCGCCGGCACCTGCTGCCCTGGCTGGCCCGGCACGCGCGCGGGCGGTCCTCCGGCGACGACCGGGTCGCCAAGCGGCCGGTGCCGCTGCCCGTCGAGCTGCCCTGACCGGCCGCGTCACCGCTCCGGAGCGGCCCGGCGGTCACCGCGCGGGCGCGGCCAGGCCGGCGGGCTCGTCGGTGGCGACGGGCCGGGTACGCCGCGCCCACCGGGTGGCCGGGCCCATCGCCCACGCCGCCGCGGCGTAAAGCGCGCCGAAGGCCAGCCAGCCGGCCGGCCCTCCGTCGACGATGAGCGCGGTGAGCAGCACGGGCCCGAGCATCCGGGCCAACGGCACGCCGGTGCCGAAGAACCCCTGGTACTGCCCGTGCCGCCCGTCCGGGGCGAGGTCGAAGCTGAGCTGCCAGGAGCCCGCGCCGTGCGCCATCTCGGCGGCCACCTGCGCGGCCGCGCCGACCAGGAGGACCGCCGCGGCCAGCCACGGCCCGGTCGCGGCGGCGGAGACGGCGAACACCGCGCAGGCGCCCACCATGAGCAGCCCGGCGCGGCGCAGCGCCCGCACGGCGCCGGCCGGTCCGGTGACCCCCCGCGCCACCCGGACCTGCCACACCAGCACCGCCACGGTGTTGAGCGCGAGCAGCGCCGCCGCCAGCCAGGCCGGCGCCGCCGTGCGCCGGGCCACCCACAGCGGCAGGACCAGGCTGAGCAGCGGCAGGTAGAGCATCATGACCGCGTTCAGCGCGGTCAGCAGCGCGTACGGCCGGTCCCGCAGCACGGCCAGCCGGGGGCCGGCGGCGACCGGCCCGGTCGTCGGTTCCACCCGCGGCAGGCGGCCCAGCAGGACGGCGGCGACCCCGAACGCGGCCACGTCCAGCGCCAGCACGATCCGGTACGCCCCGGCCGTCTGCGCGGCCAGCGCCAGGCCGCCCAGCGCCGCGCCGAGGGCGAGCCCGCCGTTGGCGGTGGCCTGGAGCCGGGCTCGCACCTCCGTACGACGGGTCGGCTCCACCAGGCGGGCCAGCGCCGCCTGCCGGGCCGCGGCCAGCCCCGTCTGGCAGGCCGCGTAGAGGCAGGCGACCAGGACGAAGGTGGCGGGCCGCCCGACGGCGAGGAAGGCCGCCACCGCGGCGGCGGTGCCGGCGGCGAGCAGCGCCGCCGTGCGACGCGCGCCCCACCGGTCGGCGAGCTGCCCGGCCGGCACGCCGACCAGCACGCCGACCGCCCAGCCGAGGGTCAGCCCCAGACCGACCTGCCCCGGCGACAGGCCGACCGGCCCGGTGAAGTACAGCGCCGAAGTGACGAGGAAGACGCCGTCGCCGACCGAGTTGGCCAGTTGGGCGCGGGCGAGCGTCCGGGCCGCCGTGGGCGGGAACGCGGGCACGGGCGTCAGCGCTCGATCGGCCGGCGGGTACGCGCCCGCTTCAGCTCGAAGAACCCGTCGGTGCCCGCCACCGCGAGCACCCCGTCCCAGAGTCGGCCCGCCGCCTCGCCGCGCGGGGCCGGTGCCACCACCGGCCCGAAGAAGGCGTGCCGCTGGCCGTCCACGGTGACGTGGATGGTGGGGGTGCCGAGGTCCTCGCCGACCGGCTCCAGGCCGGCGTCGTGGCTGGCCCGGAGGGCCTCGTCGTGCTCGGTCGACTCCGCCGCGTCGGCGAGCTCGGCGGCCAGCCCCGCCTCGGTCAGGGCCGCGTGGTAGAGCTCCGGCCCGATCGGCGCCCGCTCGTGGTGGATCCGGTTGCCCAGCGCGGTGTAGAGGTCGCGCAGCACCTCGTTGCCGTACTTCTGCTCGGCGGCCACCGCCACCCGCACCGGGCCCATGCCGGGCTTGAGCCACTCCCGGTACCAGTCCTCCAGCCCTTCGCGGCCGTCGTTGAGCAGGGACAGGCTCATCACGTGGAAACGTACGGTCACCGGGCGGACCTGTTCCACCTCCAGCAGCCAGCGGGAGGCGTTCCACGCCCACGGGCAGCGCGGGTCGAACCACATGTCGGCGATCGTCATGGCGAAAGTTCCAGTCCTTCGAGTTCCTGGGAAGAAGACCTCACGAGCCTGACGAACCGATCGGCCCATCGGCAGGGCCGATTTCCACCGCGATGACTGGGCCGATCCGCCCCTCGGGCGGCACGCACGGAGGTCGGGCGCGGGCGGCCGGCGCGGCCGGAAGGGTGCCGGCGGGCGGCGTTTGGCGGCCGGGGCCGGGGGAAGACCGTGCGCCCAGGGGCCGATTCCCGAGGAGCGACGATGGCGGACGCAGGACGGGCCAGGAAGGCCACCGGGGCGCGCAAGGCCCCGATGAAGCGGACGGCGGCGGCGAAGAAGGTGGCGACGGCCACGAAGCGGGCCACCGGGGCGACCGCGGCCAGGTCGCCGGGCGAGAAGCCCACGCCGACGACGGCGCGGGTGGCCCGGAAGAAGGACACCTCCGCCACGGCGGCGCCCGCCCGCGCCCGGAAGGCGCCGGCCACGGGCGCGCCGGCGAAGAAGGCGCCCGCGAAGAAGGCGGCGAAGGCGGCCGCGACCCGGGCCGGCGCGACCACCAGGACCCCGGCGCGCAAGGCGACGACCATGGAGTCGTTCGGCACCCGACGGACGGCTCGGACCAGCGGCCGCTGACCGGGCTAAGCGCCGCATCAGGCAACGTTCGCCCTGTTTACTACCTGCGTAGGCGTTCGTTGACGGCGTGCCTGTTCCGGGAAAACGCCGAACGCTGGGGCGACGGTCCTTCCGATCCGTCACTATGGGCCAGCGTCGGCTCACTTGCCGGTCGGGCCGCCGGCTTCGTGGGGCGGTGCCGGCTGTCTGGGGGCGCCGGTGGCCTGCCGGGGGCCGTCCGATCCGGCCGTGCGGGTGCGGAGAGCGATGCTGGTGCGGTGTCCGGTGGGGTTATGCCGCGGCGGCGTTCGAAGGTGACGCTGAGCGCGAACGCGTTGGCGTAGCCGACCTTTCTGGCGATCGAGCCGGCAGTGGCCTCGGTTCCGCCCAGGAAGGAGGTCACGCCGCTTCGATCTTCCCCACGGGCATGCCCTGCGCGGGACGGCAACACCAACCCGGCGGTCGACGTGCTTGTCGGGCATGCGGGCAGCCGAGCGGGCGAGCCGGTTGCGCAGTCGCCATCCGGGATGGGCGAAGTCGTCACTGCGACCCGGGCGGCGGGCTGATGAGCTCGATGACCACGACAATGATCCATGCCATGCTGATCAGCAGCGCGTCGAGGAGCGCGGGCAGGTCCGCGACGCTGACAAGGACACCGGTAGCGAGGATCAGAAATTTGCCGGTGAGAATGGCCGGGGTACGCGCAGTCCGATCCCCTGGGAGATGGTGAGGAAGCCGATGACCAGCACGATCTGGCTTCCACCGAGCAGGAGGTCGGGGTGGCCGTGGCCGTGGTGGGCGGCTTCTTCGGCGGCGAGTTCGATGCCGACGCCGGCGGCGACGATGGCCCCATAGATCAACAGGTGGCCGTAGCCGTAGAGGAAGCTGCGGACCTGGGCGCCGGCATGGAGGTCCTGCTCATCGGGATCCTCGTGCTCGCCGACGTGCCGGCCGTTGCGGCTGTCACGCCGCGACCGTGCCAGGGCGATCGTCTCTTGTTTCATCGCCGCAGCATCGCGTGAACGGCTCACCGTCGCGTGAGACGGCTCGGCCTGCCGCCAGCCCGGGTCCGCGCACGGTCGCGGCGGGCCGTCGGCCAGAATGGGCACGTGGCGACCAGACCCCGCCGGAGCGCGGCCGACGACCGGGACCGGCCCTGCCCCTGCGGGTCCGCGCAGCCGTACGCGCGGTGCTGCGGAAGGCTGCACCGGAGCGAGGCCGACGCGGCGACCGCCGAGGCGCTGATGCGCTCGCGGTACGCCGCGTTCGCCGTGGGCGACACCGCGTACCTGCTGCGCAGCTGGCACTCCTCGACCCGACCGCGCCGGCTCGACCTGGACCGCGCGCTGCGCTGGACGGGGCTGGAGATCGTCGACGCGGAGCGGGGCGGGCTGTTCGACTCCGCCGGCGTCGTCGAGTTCCGCGCCCACTACCGCGACGCCGGCCGGCCGGGCACGCAGACCGAGCGCAGCCGCTTCGTACGCGAGGACGGGCGCTGGGTCTACCTGGACGCCGAGCCCACCTGACCGGCACGGGCGTGCCGGCCCGGCGGGTGGTCACCGACGGCTTCGGGCGTGCCGGCCGGGGCACCGGCGCGGCGCCGCCCGGCTGCCCGGTCGCGGGCACCGTGGTGGGGCGGGTCGGGCGACGCCTACCGGCCGGCGGTGACGCCGGTCGTCAGGCCGAGCCCGTCGACCGCCGCCGAGACCAGCTCGTCGGGCGTCAGCGACACGTCGAGCACCAGCACCGACTCGTCCGGGTGGGGCCGCTCCAGGGTGGCCAGTTGCGACTCCAGCAGGCTCGGCGGCATGTAGTGCCCGGCACGGCGCGCCATCCGCTCCCGGATCACCTCGGCCGGCCCGTCCAGCAGGACGAACTCGACGTTCGGCGGCCCCTGGCGGAGCACGTCGCGGTAGGACCGCTTCAGGGCGGAGCAGGCCAGCACCGTCGAGACGCCGTCGGCGGCGCGGGCCGCCATCCAGCCGGCCAGGTCGCGCAGCCAGGGCAGGCGCGCGGCGTCGTCCAGCGGTACCCCCGCCCGCATGCGCGCCACGTTGGCCGGCGGGTGGAACTCGTCCGCCTCGGCGAAGGTCAGTCCGGTACGGGCGGCGACGCCCAGCGCCACGGTCGTCTTGCCCGCCCCGGACACCCCCATCACGACCACGTGCCGCGTCGGCGCGCCCGGACGGCGCTCACCAGTCATGGACCGTGCCGTCCTGGAGCCGGTTGAACGGCAGGTAGGCCGGCACGTACGGGAACTTCGCGGCGGCCTCCTCGTCCAGTTCGACGCCGAGCCCGGGCTGCTCCCCCGGGTGCAGGTAGCCGTCGGTGAAGGTGAACGACTGCCGGAACACCTCGTTGGTGAGCGCCCCGTGCCGCATGTACTCCTGGATGCCGAAGTTGTGGATGGCCAGGTCCAGGTGCAGGGCGGCGGCCATGCCGACCGGCGAGATGTCGGTCGGGCCGTGGATGCCGGACTTGATCTGGTACTGGGCGGCGAAGTCGAGCAGCTTGCGCATGGCCGTGATGCCGCCGGTGTGGGTGACGGCGGAGCGGACGTAGTCGATGAGCTGCTCGCGGATGAGCGTCTGGTAGTCCCAGACGGTGTTGAAGACCTCGCCGATCGCCAGCGGCGTGGTGGTGTGCTGGCGGACCAGCCGCAGCGCCTCCTGGTTCTCCGCCGGGGTGCAGTCCTCCAGCCAGAACAGGTCGTACGGTTCGAGGGCCTTGCCCAGCTTGGCGGCCTGGATGGGGGTCATCCGGTGGTGGCCGTCGTGCAGCAGCGGCAGCTCGGGGCCGAACTCGTTGCGGACCGCCTCGAAGACGCCGGGCAGGTGGCGCAGGTAGGAGCGGGTGTCCCAGTCCTCCTCGGCGGGCAGTGGGGTGCGCTGCGCCGGCTCGTAGTCGTACCGCCGGCCGTCGACGCTGGGCTGGGTGGCCACCCCGTACACGGCGTTGATGCCGGGCACCGAGGTCTGCACCCGGATCGACCGGTAGCCCTCGTCCAGGTGCCGGCGGATCGAGTCGAACAGCTCCGGCAGGTCCCGGCCGGAGGCGTGACCGTACGCCATCACGCCGGTGCGCGACGCCCCGCCCAGCAGCTGGTAGAGCGGCATGCCCGCGGCCTTGGCCTTGATGTCCCACAGGGCGACGTCGACGGCCGCGATGGCGGCCATGGTCACCGGCCCGCGACGCCAGTACGCCGAGCGGTAGAGGAACTGCCAGGCGTCCTCGATGCGGTGCGCGTCCCGGCCGATCAGCAGCGGCACGACGTGGTCGCGCAGGTAGGAGGCGACGGAGAGTTCGCGTCCGTTGAGGGTGCCGTCGCCCAGGCCGGTGACGCCGTCATCGGTGGTGATCTTGAGGGTGACGAAGTTGCGGTCGGGGCTGGAGACGATGACGTCCGCTGCGACGATCTTCACGGGGTGCCTTTCTTCCTACCTACGGTGTGGCGGCGGCTAACGGAGGACGCTTCCCGCCTCGTGGCCGTCGAGAAGGGACAGTTCGGCGCGGCGCGGCAGCCCTTCGCAGTCCCCCCGGCTGGAGACCGCGAAGGCGCCGAGGGTGGCCGCCCGCCGCAGCCGACCGGTCAGGTCGAGCCCGTCGAACCAGCCGGAGAGGTAGCCCGCGGTGAAGGCGTCCCCGGCGCCGACGGTGTCGACGGCGGTCACGGCCAGCGCGCCGACGTGCTCGACCCCGGCCGGCGTGTGCGCGCGGGCGCCCTCGGAGCCCAACTTGACCAGGACGGTGTCCACGCCCCGCCGGAACAGCTCCGCCACGACGGCGGACTCGTCGGCCCCGGGGTCGCCGACGAGGTCGAGTTCGTCGGCGGAGGCGATCACGGTCGAGGCGTGCCCGGCCAGCGGGGCGAGCACCTCGCGCGCGGAGTCGCGGGACCAGAGCCGGACGCGGTGGTTGACGTCGAGGCACACCGGGATGCCCGCCGCGACGGCCGCCTCGGCGGCCCACCGGATGGCCTCCCGGGCGGTGTCGGACAGCGCCGGGGTGATCCCGGTCAGGTGCAGCATCCGCGCGCCGGCGGCCAGCGGCGCCCGCAGGTCGTCGACACGCAGCGCGGAGCCGGCCGAGCCGGCGCGGTGGTACTGCACCCGCGTGACGTCGGCCGTGCGCTGCTCGAGGAACATCAGCCCGGTCGGCCGGTCCGGATCCCGGGTCACACCGTCGACGCCGACGCCCTCGGCGCGCAACTGCCGCAGCGTGAACTCGCCGAACTCGTCGGTGCTCACCCGGCCGACCCACGCGGCCCGGTGGCCCAGCCGGGCCACCCCGACCGCCACGTTGGACTCGGCGCCGGCGAGGTGCGTGGTCAGCGCTCCCCCGGCGGCGAGCGGGCCGGCCGAGCGCAGCGACACCAGCGCCTCGCCGACGGTCAGCAGATCCGGTGTGGTCATGACGCGGTCGTCTCCCGCACGGCGGCGAGGTAGGTGCGCGCCCGCTCCCGCAGGGCGTCCAGGTCGCCGCCGGAGGCGGCGTCGCCGACGAGCGGGCCGCCGAGGCCGACGGCGATCGCGCCGGCCCGGAAGTAGCCGGGCACGTCGTCCAGGCCGACGCCGCCGACCGCGACGAACGGGATGTCCGGGAACGGGTCGCGCACCGCCCTGAGGTACGCCGGTCCCCCGACCGACGCCGGGAACAGCTTGATCGCCGACGCCCCCATCCGCATCGCGGTGTACGCCTCGGTCGGGGTGAGCGCCCCGGCGGCGACCGGGAGGCCGCGGCGGGCCGCCTCGGCGATCGACTCGACCACGGCCGGCGTCACCACGAACTGCGCGCCCGCGGCGGCCACGTCGGCGACGTCGGCGGTGGTGAGCACCGTGCCGGCCCCGACCAGCGACCCGGCGGGTGCCGCCGCGCGCAGCGCCTCGATCGCCCGCGGGGCGTCCGGCGTGGTGAGGGCCACCTCGACGACGCGTACGCCCTCGTCCAGCAGGGCGGTGCCGGCGGCGACCGCGGCGGCGGGGTCGGTGCCGCGGATGACCGCGAGGATGCGGGCGTCGGCGAGTTCGGCGGTGAGGTTGACGGTCACGTGATCACCATTCCGCGTAGGAGCCGTCGCGGTGCCGCCAGGTGGGGCTGCGCCACGCGTGCCCGCGCTTGTCGGCCGTCCGTACGGCGTGTTCGTCGATGTCGATGCCGAGGCCGGGTGCCGTGAGCCGCTCGACGTACCCGTCGACGAAGGTCAGCGGGGTCTTGTCGAGGCAGTAGTCGAGCACCTCGGCGCCGAGGTTGTAGTGGATGCCGATGCTCTGTTCCTGGATCAGGTAGTTCGGCGTGGCGAAGCCGACCTGGAGGCAGGCGGCGAGGGCGATCGGCCCGAGCGGGCAGTGCGGGGCGAGCTGCGCGTCGTACACCTCGGCCAGCGCGGCGATCTTGCGGACCTCGGTGATGCCGCCGGCGTGCGAGAGGTCCGGCTGGGCCACCGCGATGCCGGCCTGGAGCACGGGCAGGAACTCCTGCCGGTTGTAGAGCCGCTCCCCCGTGGACACCGGCGTGGTGGTGGCGCGGACGAACTCGCCGATCAGGTGCGAGTTCTCCGGCACCACCGGCTCCTCCAGGAAGAAGGGCCGGAACTCCTCGAGCAGCGGGGCGACCCGGCGGGCGGTGGCGAGGGTGAACCGACCGTGGAAGTCGACGGCCACGTCCCGCTCGTCGCCGAGCACCTCGCGGGCGGCGGCCACCCGCGCCACCACGGCGTCGAGTTCGGCGACGGACGCGACGGCGCTCATCCGGCCGGAGGCGTTCATCTTCACGGCGGTCAGGCCGGTGGCGACGGCGGCGGCGATCTGGTCACGGACCTCGCCGGGTTCGTCGCCGCCGACCCAGCCGTAGACCCGGATCCGGTCGCGGACCGGGCCGCCGAGCAGCTGGTGCACGGGAGCGCCGAAGTGCTTGCCGGCGATGTCCCACAGCGCCTGGTCGAGCCCGGCGACGGCGCTGGCCAGGATCGGCCCGCCCCGGTAGAACGAGCCCTTCGTCATGACCTGCCAGTGGTCCTCGATCCGCAGCGCGTCCCTGCCGATCAGCAGCTCGCTGAGCTGCTCGACGGCGGTGCGTACGGTCTCCGACCGGCCCTCGCAGGTCGCCTCGCCCCAGCCGACGATCCCGCTGTCGGTCTCGACGCGGACGAACAGCCAGCGCGGGGCGACGAGGAAGGTCTCCACCCGTGCGATCGTGGTCATGGTGTCCTCAGCCCTTCGTGGCGCCGGCGGTGAGGCCGGAGACGACGTACTTCTGCACGAACAGGGCGATCAGCATGATCGGCAGGGTGACCACGGTGGCCGCCGCCATCAGGCCGCCCCAGTCGATGCTGGCGTAGCCGACGAAGTCGAAGATCGCCACCGGGAGCGTCTTGGTGTCGGCCCCGGAGAGCACGAGGGCGAACATGAAGTTGTTCCAGGAGAAGATGAACGACAGGATGCCGGCGGTGGCGATGCCCGGCACCGACAGCGGCAGGGTGATCCGCCGGAACGCGCCGATGTGGGTCAGCCCGTCGACGAGCGCCGCCTCCTCCAGCTCCGTCGGCAGCCCGTCGAAGTAGCCCATCATGATGTAGACGATCAGCGGCAGCGACACGAACATGTGGCTGAGGATCAGCACGGTGAAGCCGCCGACCATCTGCAGGTTCGAGAAGACGTAGTACCAGGGCACCAGCAGCGAGACGCCGGGGATGACCCGCGCCATGAGCACGACGAGCGCGGACTTCTTCATGTTGAAGCGGCTCATCGAGTACGCGGCGGGCACCCCGAGCAGCAGCGACAGCACGGTGGCGGCGAGCGCCACCCAGAGGCTGTTGCCGATGAACTGCACGTAGTTGGCCTGCTGGAGCACGTTCGTGTAGTTGTCCAGCGTCGGGGAGAAGGCGAACGCCTTGTCCGTGTCGTAGATGTCGACGTTGGTCTTGAACGACGCGGCGATCATCCAGATCAACGGGGCCATCAGCGACAACACGACGAGGGTGAGGGCCACCGTCCGGAAGATCTTGTACGGCCTGCGCAGCTTCATCGGTCCAGCCCCTTCTTGCGGTAGGTCAGGGCCCACATCACCCCGATGATGATCAGGAAGAAGATGATGAGGACGGTCGATGAGACGCCGTAGTCGTTGTAGTCGAAGCTGAGCCCGTAGGCGTACACGTTGAGGGTCTCCACCTCGTGGAACGACCCGCCGCCGCGCCCCTTGGTGGCGTAGAGGATGTCGAACGTCTTCAGGGCGTCGATGCCGCGCAGCAGGATCGCGACGATGACGGTGGGCATCAGCAGCGGCAGGGTGACGTGCCGGAACCGCTGCCAGGTGCTGGCGCCGTCGATCAGCGCCGCCTCCTGCGGCTCGTCGGACAGCGACGTCAGGCCGGCGAGCAGGATCAGCACGACCATCGGCGTCCACTGCCAGATGTCGATGAACATCGTCGTCGGCAGCGCCGAGTTCTGCCCGGAGAGCCACGGCTGGGGGCCGATGCCGACCCAGCCGAGCACCTGGTTCGCCATCCCGATGTTGGGGTCGAAGATCAGCCGCCACATCATGCCGACCGCGACCGGGGTGGCCACCAGCGGCAGGAGGATCGCGACCCGGACCCACTTCTCCCCGCGGAACGGCCGCCACAGCAGCAGGGCGATGGCCATGCCGAGGACGACCTCGAAGAAGAGCACGACGCCGGTGAACAGGGCGGTGCGCCACACGGCCGGCCAGAACCGGTCGGTGTCGCCGAGCACGTCGAGGTAGTTCTGGAAGCCGATGAACTCGCTCTCGGCGCGCACCGAGCCCTCGGCGTCGGTCAGGCTGAGGTACCCGGTCCAGGCGACCGGGAAGACGATCAGCACGGCGACGAACAGCATGGCGGGCGCCGCGAAGAGCCACTTGCGGTGCTCGTTGGCCCAGCGCGACCAGGCCGACGTCTCCGGGGACGCCTGACGCGCCTCGGGCGATCTGGTGGCTGGTGTGGTGACGGCTGACATGAGGTCTCCGGATGGGTCAGGGCCAGGGTCCCGACGCGGGGTGGCGGAGCCGGTGGGCTCCGCCACCCGCGCTTCGGGCTACTTCGCCTCGTCGTCGAGGAACTTCTGGAACCTCTCGTTCGCCGCGTCCGCCGAGGCGGCCGCGTCCTTGCCGGTGATCGCGTCGACGATCGGCTGGCCGACGATCTCGCGCGCCTCGGCGACCTTCACGACCAGCGGGCGGTCGTGGCCCACGCCGTTGGCGGTGCTGACCGTGGTGGCCTCGGCGAGGTCCTTCGGGTAGGTCGCCGCGCCCTCCGGGTTCTCCCATACGGAGGTACGGGCGCTGGGCACGCCGGCCTTCTGCTGGGCCAGCGCCTGCTCCTTGCCCGCCGCCCACTGGATGAACTTCCAGGCGTTGTCCTGGTTCTTGGACGCCTCGTTGACGCCGAGCGCCCAGGAGGGGATGTTGTACGGCTTCGAGCCGGCCGGGCCGGCCGGGAAGGCCGCGAAGCCGACGGTCTCGGAGACCTTCGACTTGGTCGGGTCGGTGGCGTTCTTGTAGAGCGAGTTGGCCTCGGTGTAGAAGGCCGCCTTGCCCTGGGTGAAGATCGCCATCGCCTCGGACCAGCTCATGTCGGTGCTGATGTTCTCCGGGCCGTGCTCACGCAGCAGCCCGCCGTAGTAGGCGTACGCCTGCTTGGCCTGCGGGGTGTTGACCGAGGCCTTGCCGCTGGCGTCGACGAAGTCGCCGCCGAAGCTGTAGAGGAAGCTGGAGAACTGGGTGACCGCGGCGGCCTTGCCGGTGCGGGACACGAAGCCCGCCACGCCCGGGTTGTCCGCCTCGACCTTCGCCGCCTGCGCCTTCAGCTCGTCGAGGGTCTTCGGCGGGGCGGTGAAGCCGGACTTCTCCAGCAGGTCCTTGCGGTAGTAGAGGACCTCCTGCTCGGTGATGATCGGCACGCCGACCAGCTTGTCCTCGTACGTGGTGGCCCCCACCGGGCCGGACTGGAAGTCACCGACCTCGAACGCGCTGTCCGACTTGGCCTTCTCGGTGAGGTCGGCGAGATACTTGTTCTTGGCGAACAGCTTCCCCTCCTGCAGCGGCCGGTACATCATCACGTCGAGATCGGTGGATCCGGCGTTCAGCTTGACGTTGTACTGGTCGGAGAGCTGGTCCTCGCCGAGCTGGGTGACCTCCACCTTCAGGCCCGACTGCTTCTCGAACTCCGGCAGGGCCTTCTTGATGTTCTCCGTCCACACGTGGTTGACCAGCGTCACGCGCACGGTGTTCGAGCTGCCCGCGTCGTCGCCGCCACCGCAGGCCGACAGGCCGAGGGCGACGACCATCGCCAGGGAAGTCCCGATTACTGATCGACGTCTCACGTCCATCTCTCCTTATGTCGAGGCCGTGGCCGTGGCCGCCGCCGACAGGTGGGCTGCCACCTCGCGGTTTACATCCGCTTAACTTCGGGATGCTAGGCCGAAAAAGCAGACTTATACAAGAGGTAGATCCAACTGATATGATCCGCCGCGTGAAACAGTCCTCCCCGGGGGTTGCCGCCGCCAAGCTCGCCCCTGTCGAGTCAGGGCTGCACGCACGCGTCCTCGACCACCTCGGCACGGCGATCTGCGGTGGCGAGCTGGCGCCGGGCTCGGTGCTCAACATCGACGACCTGGTCGACCGCTACGCCGTGTCCCGCTCGGTCGTCCGGGAGGTGCTGCGGGTGCTCGCCTCGATCGGGTTCATCGAGGCCCGCCGCCGGGTCGGGGTCATGATCCTTCCCCCGGACGCCTGGAACGTGTTCGATCCCCAGGTGATCCGCTGGCGGCTCGCCTCGTCCGGCCGCATCGTCCAGCTCCGCTCGATCACCGAGCTGCGCACCGCCGTCGAGCCGCACGCCGCATGGCTCGCCGCCGAGCGCGCCGGTCACGACGAAGCCAGCGACCTCGTCGGGCTCGCGGCGAAGATGTGGGCCGCCGGCAAGGCCGGCGACGAGGAGCGCTTCCTCCAGCTCGACATAGAGTTCCACCGGCGTGTGCTGGTGGCCTCCGGCAACGAGATGTTCGTCCGGTTGCAGGACCTGGTCGCCGAGGTGCTCGCCGGCCGGCATCAGCACCACCTCATGCCGCACCACCCGCACGAGCAGGCTCTCCAGCTGCACGCGGAGGTGGCCCAGGCGATCCAGCGGCGCGACGGCGAGCGCGCCCGGCGGGCCATGGTTCAGCTCATGGAGCAGGCCTTCGACGAGATGAGTTCGATCTGGGAGCAAACCACCGAACCCACCCGCGCCTGACCCCCGCCCGCGCCCTCCCCTCACCCCCGCCCCCGCCCCGTCGATCTTGCACTTTGTGACCCTTGAATGCGGCACATGTCCCCTTTGCCGGGGCCGAAAGTGCAAGATCGACGAGCGCTGCGTCGGGCGGAGCGCTACCGCTGGGGGCGGGTCGGGCGGTGGGCGCGGGTCGCCAGGAGCAGCGCCACGATCAGGTACGGCACGGCGGCCACCGCGAACGCGACGGCGTTGCCGGCGCCGGTGGCGAGCAGGCCGTACCCCCCGTAGACCGCGATGATCGTCACGTCGGTGGCCATCCCGGCGAGCGACGTGACCGTGGCCCGACTGCCGCCGGTGATCCGGGCCTGCAACCGGGCGTCGGCGAGCACGGTGGCGAGCTGGAATCCGCAGAACGCCGCCGCGACCAGCACGAAGCCGACCGGTCGGGCGAGCAGCGCCCCGGCGGCGAGGGCGGCTGCCGACACGGCCAGCAGCCCGCCGTACCCACGACTGGTGAGCCGCTCCCCCGCCGGGGCGAGCAGGCCGCCGACGCTCACCCCGACCCAGGTGAGCAGGAGCAGCAGCGGCACCGTCGCCTCGCCGACGCCGGTGTCCCGGGCCAGCAGCGGGGTGTACTCGTCGAGGGCGCCCCACACCGCCGCGACCGCCGCGACCAGCAGGACGGCCGCCCGGACGGCCCGGTCCCGGTGCGCCTCGGCGAGCCCGGCCCGCAGGCTCGCCCACCAGCCGAGATCGTCACCGTCGTCCCGTTCCGCCGTCGTGGCCCCCGACCCGTCGCCCACCGGCCCGGCCTGTCCCGCCCCGGGGCCGGCCTCGGCGGCAGCGCCGGGACCGGACGGAGCGGAGGCGACACCGGGCTGGACGGCGGCGGCAGAAGCGACAGCGGCGGCAGCCGGGTCCGCGGCGCCGGGGTCGGGGTCGGCCGATCCGCAGGCGGTGCGGGCGGCCGGGGCGGCGGAAGCGGCGGCCGGGCGACTGTGGTGTTCCGGGAAACGCGTGGCGACGGCGGCGGCGAGCAGGCAGGCGAGCACGCTGGCCGCGCCGACCGCCGGATAGCCGCCGGCGGCGAACACGGGGCCGGCCAGCACGATCGAGGCGAGCACGCCGAGCGTCTCGGCCGTCCTGGCCCGGCCCATGGTGCGGGCGTAGCGGCCGGTGGCGTCGAGCCGGTCGAGCTCGGTGAAGACCAGCGCCTCCAGCGCGCCGGAGGCGAGGGCGCCGCCGGTGCCCCAGAGCACGAACCCGACCGCGAAGGCCGGGTACGAGGGAACCAGCACCCAGAGCGCGAAACCGGCGGCGGTGACGAGCGGGGCGAGGCCGAGCAGCAACCGGCGGGAGACGGCGTCGGCGAAGGCGCCGGAGGGCACCTCCAGCAGGATGCTGCTCGCCGACCAGATCACGAACAGCGAGGAGATCTGCCAGACCGACAGGCCGGTGTCGCTGAACAGCAGCGCGTACAGCGGGTAGAGCAGGACGAGTTCACCGAGGAACGCGTACCCGTAGAGGGTGGCCGCCAGCCGGCGGACACGCGGATCGGGCACACGTGGAGTGTGGACGGTCATGAGGCCTTCCCGTGAGGACGAAGCGGACGCCGGACGTACGGCGACCGCGGCGGCCCACGGGGGCGACCGTCAGCGGTGCATCAACATCGCCACGTCATGCCGGCGATGATAGTCGCCGGAGGCCTCGGCGCGGGTCCTGCCCCCGACACGCGTCGGGGTGGGGCCGATGTGGCCCCACCCCGACGACGCGCCGGCCACGTCAGCGGCGGAACTTCTCCTCGCCCAGCGGCGGGATGACCATGGTGGCCTCGGCGTCCTGGCCGGTCGGCTGCGCCGGGATGGTGGCGCCGGTGGAGGTGACCTGCGTGGCCTCCGGGTCGGCCTGGGGTGTGGCCGGGCCGCCGGTGTCCGCCGCGCGCGGGACGACCTGGGTGGCGTCGGCGTCGCCGCCGAGGCCGGCGGGACCGCCGGAGCGGGCGACGACCTGGGTCGCGTCGGCGTCGCCGCCGAGGCCGGCGGGACCGCCGGGACGCGGGACGACCTGCGTGGCGTCGGCGTCGGTGGCCCGCGCGGCCAGGTGGGCCTCGCTGTCGCGGCGGCCGGCCCGGTAGGCGCGGGCGTGCGTGGCGATCAGCCGCGACTCCTGCTCGGCGCGGGTCAGCCAGGACTCCCACCGGCTCTGCATCGGACGGACCAGCCCTCCGCCGACCCCGACGACGAGGATGCCGCCGACGGTGGCGAGCACCGCGATCAGCACCGGGGTGGTGACGGCGGTGGCCACCCCGATCTGGTTGAGGGCCGCGATGACGCCGAGGCCGAGGATGAACACCGAGGCGATGGTGGCCAGGATCCGGCCGTACGACAGGCCGCCCAGGGCGCCGCTGATGATGTCCTTGACGGCGTTGGCGATCGCCGCGGCGACCACGACGATGACGATGCCGACGAAGGCACGGGGCAGCCAGGCGATGACACCGGCGATCAGGTCCGAGACGGGGTTCGGGCCCCAGATGCCGAACGCGACCTGGAGGGTGACCAGCAGCACCCCGTAGTAGGCGAGCTTGGCGACGATGTCGCTGGCGTCGTACCGGGAGCGGGCCAGGGCCCGGCGGATCCCGCCGCGCTCCACCGCGCGGTCGAAGCCCACGCGCTCCAACACCTTGTTTACGATCTTGAGTACGGCCTTGGCGATCAGCCAACCGGCCACCAGGATCGCCACGAAGGCCACGGCCTTGGGCAGGAACAGCATCACCGAGCGGAGGGCGTCCCCCACCGCGTCGCCGAAGTCGTCTCTCATCGGAATCCTCCACACGGGCATCCGTCTCGTCGGGCCCGACCTACCCCCGGCGCTGAACAGGGAAACACCGGTCGGCGTCGCACGGGAGGCAACCGCGAGACGGGCCCCGTTCCGCCCGAGCGGCAGCGGGATCAGCCGCGCCGGCAGTCGTAGGTCACCGGTGCCTGGGCCTGCACGGCGGACGGAGAGACGATGTTGACGGTGGCCGTCCCGGTCGTGGTGCCCACGCCGGTGAAGGCCCACCGCAGCGTCAGGTGCACGCTGCGCTGGCCCCGGCCGACCCGCTCGGTCAGCAGGCTGCCAGGAGCGCTGCCGGTGCGCAGCCACTGGTAGCGGATCTTCCCCGCCCGGCCGTTGGTCGACACGGTGGCCACCACGTCGACGGTGACGTCGCACCGGTCACCGGCCGGCCGCGGCACCGCCACCGCCACGCCGGTGACCTCCAGCGGGCTCAGCCGCTGCCAGATGTGGAGGCCGACGGCGGCGAGCAGCGCGACGGTGAGCACGGTCGACAGCGCCGAGGTGACCGTCCGCAGCGCCGACCGCCGCCGGCGCGGAGGCGTCCGCGCGGGCCAGGCGGGCGCGGCAGGCGGTGTGCTCGGCACGCCCGGCCCGAACCGCACCTCCCCGCCCGGGGGCGCGGGCGATGCTCCGGTACGCCCGCCGAAGAGCGTCCCCGACGCGTTCCCGGTGACCCGTCCGGTCGCGGTCGGCGTGGCCGCCGCCTGGGCCCGACCCGCCTGCCCCGTCGTGAACGCCCCGGCCCGCCCGATGTCCAGCCGAACGGTCGGCTCGCCGGGGTGCGGGGGCGCGGCCGGCCCACCGGCGTGCACACGACCGCTCGGCTCGCCGACGTGCAGGTGCGCGATCGGCTCACCGGCGTGCACACCTCCGGTCGGCTCGCCGGGGTGCGGGGGCGCGGCCGGCCCGCCGGCCGTCAGAGCGGCTGTCGGCTCACCCGAGCCGAGGTAGGCGGTCGCCTCATCGGCACTCAGGTGAGCGGTCGGCTCGCGCGAACCGAGGTACGCCGTCGCCTCATCGGCACTCAGGTCAGCGGTCGGCTCGCGCGAACCGAGGTACGCCGTCGCCTCCTCGCCACTCAGGTCAGCGGTCGGCTCGCGCGAACCGAGGTACGCCGTCGCCTCGCCCGAATGCGGATGGACGGTCGGCTCGTCCGGGCCCGGGTGCGTCGGCGACCCGCCGGCACGCGGACGAGCGGTCGGCTCGGCGGCGGCGAGGTTCACGGTCGGCTCGGCCGGGTGCGGCAGGCCGTCGAGGCGGGCCGTCGCCGCGCCGTCGACGGGAAGCCGGTGGGTGGGCAGCGCCTCGGTCGGGTCGTTCGGCTGGGTCACGGTGGCCCGCTCTCCGTCGTCGTGGTCGGCATCCTGGTCCCGGTCAGCCGGGGGTGCAGAACGAGTGGAGCGTCACGTGGACCGGCGCGCTCTCCGGCGAGGCGTTGCCGGCCTCGTCGATCGCGACGACGCGGATCGGGATCCGGGTGCTGTTCGCCGGCCGGGGCAGGTCGCCGAGGACGCCCCGGAACGTCCCGCCTCTGTCGAGGGTCATCGCCACCTCGGTGGTGCGGCCGTCCAGGGTGTAGCGGAAGCGGACCCGCAGTCCGCCGGCCGGCGTACGGTCGTCGGAGACGACGGCGGAGACGGTGCTGGCCGTGGGCCCGTACGGGCAGCCGGCCGGGTCGAGTTCCGTCGGGCCGGCCGCGACCCGCCCGACGGAGGGCTCGACGGCGTCCCCCGGCGGCGCGCTGGGGCTGACCGACGCCGTCGGCGAGGCGGGGGCGGACGTCGGCGCGGGCGCGCTCGTGTCGGTCGGCGGCGCCGGCGCGGGCGCCGCCGTCGTGGCTGTCGGCGCGGCGGTGGGTGTCGGGGCGACGGTCGTCGCCACCGTCGGCGTGGACGACGCGCCGGTCGACGCGGGCGCCGGCCCGCCCGCGCCCGCTGTCTCGCCCCGCTCGGCCGCCGCCGGCGCCGCGCCGTCTCGGCCGGCGTAGCTCAGCCCGGCGCCGGCGAGCAGCAGCGCGGCGGCCAGTCCGCCGCCGAGCAGCGCCGCGCGGGCCCGGCCCCCGCGCAAGCGGGTCCACCGGCCGGTGCCCTCGCCGAGCGCGGTGCTGGCGAGACTGGTGGCGCCGCCGGTGCCGTCGGGAAGCGGAAAGAGGGCCGCGAGCAGGGCCGCCCGCCGGGCCAGCTCGCGCAGGCCGCGCTCCTCCCACTCCGGGCCGTACGCCTCGGTCGCCACCTGCTCCAGCTCGGCGAGGAAGGCCTGCGCGGGCTGCGGGCGCTCGGCCGGCTGTTTCGCCATGCCGTGCCGCAGCAGGTCGTGCACCGGCGCGGGGGCCGGGTCGGTGGGGATCGGCGCCCGGGCGTGCTGCTGGCGCAGGGTGAGCAGGTCCCGTCCCTCGTAGGGCGGCCGGCCCGTGAGGCACTCGTAGAAGGTCGCGGTGGCGGCGTAGATGTCGCAGGCCGGGCTGGCCGGGGCGCCCGTCCACTGTTCCGGGGCCATGTAGCGGGGGGTGCCGGTGACGCTGACGCCCGAGGACCTGCCGACGGGCATCGCGATGCCGAAGTCGGCAAGCTTGCTGGCACCCTCGGCGGTGACCAGCACGTTCTCGGGCTTGTAGTCGCGGTGCACGACTCCCCTGGCGTGCGCGGCGCCGAGCCCGGCCAGCGATCCCCTGAGGACGCAGAGCGCCGACTCCGGGGTCGTCGGCCCGTGCGCACGCAGCATCTGTCGCAGGGACACCCCGTCGACGAGCTCCATGACGATGGCCGCGCCGGCCGGCGACTCGACGTACTCGTAGAGCCGGGAGACGTGCGGGTCGTCGATCTCGGCCAGCAGCCGGGCCTCGTCGCGGAACGCGGTGCGGAACGACGGGTCGTCGCCGATCCCGCCGGTCAGGTACTTGATCGCGACCGGGGTGCCGGTCTCGTCGTGCACCGCGAGGTCCACCCGGCCGGACGCGCCGGCGCCGAGCTGCCGGACCGGCCGGTAGCCGGACACCTGCCAACCCGTCACGGCGCCCCCTCCCGCACCGGGCGGCCGCCGTGGCCGCCACGGTCGCCATTGTGGTCGCCGCCGGCGCCGGGGCCATCGGCGCAACGGACGCTTCCCGGCTCCGGACGTCCGCCTCGGCACGGCAGGGTGATGACATGGTCGGTAACGGACACCCGCCACAGGTGGCACCGGCCGGCAAGCGGCGCGGCTGACCAGCGACGTGGAGACCGTGCGGCGGGCGGTGGTGGACGCGTGGGAGCGCAGCCAGCACCACCGGGACGCCCTGGAGCGGCAGGCTGCCGAGCTGCGCCGCTCCACCGCGGACCGGTGACGGACACCCCGGACGGCTGGCGCTTCGCCGTCGAGCACAACGGCATCGGCATCGACCCCCGGTACGCCGAGAAGATCCTCGTGATCTTTCAGCGGCTGCATCCCCGGGGCGCCCACCCGGGCACCGGCATCGGGCTGGCGGTGTGCAAGAAGATCGTCGAGTACCACGGCGGGACGCTGACCCTGGACGAGGGTCACCGGGACGGGGCGTGGTTCGTGTTCACGGTGCCGCGCGCGAACGAGGCGGTCGTACCGGAGCAGCCGGGTCAACCGGCGGCGGAGTCGGCGCCGGCGCGTTGAGGCCGGCCGGCGCGGCGCCTGTCGCGGGTGGGCGGGCGGCGGGGCGGGTCAGGCCGGCGGGCGGCGGTGACCGTCGCCGGACACGGCGGGCGACGGCGCGGGCCGCTCCGCCTCGGGGACCCGCGCCTCCTGCGCCCCGGTGTCCCGGTTGAACTTGTCGAAGAAGCGCAGCAGCTCCACCGGGAACGGCATCACCAGGGTGCTGTTCTTCTCCGCCGCCACGTCCACGACGGTCTGCAGCAGCCGCAACTGGTACGCCCCGGGCGTGGCCGCCATGGCCCGGGACGCGTCGGCGAGCCGGCGGGACGCCTGGTACTCGCCGTCGGCGGCGATCACCCGGGCGCGGCGCTCGCGTTCCGCCTCGGCCTGGCGGGACATCGACCGCTTCATCCCCTCGGGCAGCGCGACGTCCTTGACCTCGACCCGCTCGATGAGCAGTCCCCACGGCTCCTCCGTGGGGGCGTCGATGACCGCCTTCAGTTCGGCGTTGACCCGGTCCCGGTCGCCCAGCACGGTGTCCAGGTCCGCCTTGCCGATCACCGACCGCAGGGCGGTCTGCGCCACCTGGAGCACGGCCGACGGGTAGTCCCGGACGTTGACCAGCGCCTTCACCGGGTCGACGACCCGGTAGTAGACCACCGCGTCGACGGTGAGGGTGACGTTGTCCCGGGTGATCGCCCCCTGCGGGGGCACGCCGATCACGGTCGTCTGCATGCTGACCCGGACCATCCGGTCGGCGACCGGGACGATCAGGCGCAGGCCGGGCTGCCGCACCGGCGTCAGCACCCGGCCGAAGCGGAAGACGACGCCGCGCTGGTACTGCTGCACCAGCCGCACGCTCAGCGCGCCGACCAGTGCCAGGGCCGCGATCACGATCACCACGCCGATCACGACGGCTTCCACGGCGCCTCCCTTCCGAGACGGCTTCCCGGGCGGCCCCTTTCCCGCCACACCGCGGGTTAGTCCCACGGCCGCGCCTCGGCTCGCCGCTGGGGCGTCCGGGTGGCTCCGACCGACCGCGCCCGCCGGCCGGAACCGCGCCTGCCGGGCAAATCGGTGGTTGCCGGACGCCGGGCCGGGTTTCCTGACTACCGTTACCTCGAGCGGGCCGGCGGAAGCCGCACCGGCCGTGGGCCGGGTGGCCCTCGGCGGGGGGCCGGCCGAGGAAGGCCGATCGCTGGAGGCGATGCCGGTGACCATGGAAGCAGAGCGCACACTCCGCGCCGACGAGACCACCGAGCTGGGCGAGCTCGCCGCGCAGCTGCGGGTGGACGCGATCCGGTGCAGCACCCGGGCCGGATCCGGTCACCCGACCTCCAGCCTGTCCGCCGCCGACCTGCTCGCCGTGCTGGTCTCCCGGCACCTGCGCTACGACTGGGCGAACCCGCGCGACCGCGCCAACGATCATCTGATCTTCTCCAAGGGCCACGCCTCGCCGCTGCTGTACGCGGTCTTCAAGGCGGTCGGCGTGATCGACGACGAGGAACTGGTGGAGACGTACCGCCGCTTCGGCTCGCGGCTGCAGGGGCACCCCACCCCGGCGCTGCCGTGGGTCGACGTGGCCACCGGCGCGCTCGGCCAGGGGCTGCCCGTCGGCGTCGGCATCGCGTTGGCCGGCCGTTACCTGGACCGGCTGCCGTTCCACGTGTGGGTGCTGTGCGGGGACAGCGAGACCGCCGAGGGCTCGGTCTGGGAGGCGCTGGACAAGGCCGGCCACTACGGGCTGGGCAACCTGACGGCGATCGTGGACGTCAACCGGTTCGGGCAGCGGGGGCCGACGGAGCTGGAGTGGGACCTGGACACCTACCGGCGTCGGGTGGAGGCGTTCGGCTGCCAGGCGCTCGTCGTCGACGGCCACGACCTCGCCGCCGTCGACGAGGCGCTCGGTCGGGCCCGGCGGGCGACGGGGCCGACCGTGCTGCTCGCCCGCACCGTCAAGGGCAAGGGGGTGCCCGAGGTCGAGAACGAGCCGGGCTGGCACGGCAAGCCCTTCAAGCCCGACCTGGCCGAGCGCGCCGTCGAGGCGCTCGGCGGCGTACGCCGGATCCGCGTCGCCGGGCCCCGGCCGGAGCCCGCGCCGCCGCCCGTCACGCCCGCCGGTGCCCCGCCGGCCCGGCCGCGGTACGAGGTGGGGGCGAGGGTGGCCACCCGGAACGCCTACGGCGACGCGCTGCGCGCCCTCGGGGCCCGACCGGACGTGGTGGCGCTGGACGGCGAGGTCAGCGACTCGACCCGCGCCGACCGGTTCGCCGAGGCGTATCCCGACCGGTTCTTCGAGATGTTCATCGCCGAGCAGCAACTGGTCGCGGCGGCGGTCGGGTTTCAGGTGCGCGGATACCGCCCCTTCGCGTCGACCTTCGCGGCCTTCTTCTCCCGCGCCTACGACTTCATCCGCATGGCCGCCATCTCCGGGGCCGACATCGCCCTGTCCGGCTCGCACGCCGGCGTGGAGGTCGGCGCGGACGGCCCCTCCCAGATGGGGTTGGAGGACCTGGCGGCGATGCGCGCCGTCCACGGCTCCACCGTCCTCTACCCGAGCGACGCCGTGTCCTGCGCGGCCCTCGTCGAGCGGATGGTCGACCTGGCGGGCGTCACCTACCTGCGGACGACCCGTGGGGCGTATCCCGTCCTGTACGGCGACGGCGAGGAGTTCCCGGTGGGCGGCAGCAAGCTGCTGCGCGGCGGCGACGACGACCGCGTCGCGCTGATCGGCGCGGGGGTGACGGTGCACAACTGCCTCGCCGCCGCCGAGCGGCTGGCGGACGAGGGCGTCCGGGCCCGGGTGATCGACCTGTACTCGGTGAAGCCGCTGGACCGGCAGCGGCTGCTCGACGCCGTCCGGGTCACCGGCGGCCGGCTGGTGGTGGTGGAGGACCACTACCCGGAGGGCGGCCTCGGCTCGGCCGTGCTGGAGGCGCTGGCCGATCTCGCCGAGCCGGTGCGGGTGACGCACCTGGCCGTACGCGGACTGCCGACCTCCGGCACGGCGAGCGAGCTGATGGACCAGGCGGGCATCGGGGTGGCGGCGATCGTCGCGGCGTCGCGCGCCGCGCTGTCCGGGACGTGACCAACCGAGGCGGTGCGCGACGAGTTGCGCGACTGCGCCTCCTGGCTGCGCCTGACCGCGACCGCGCCGGCGGGCGGCATCGAAGAGCGTCCCGCTCGCGGTGACGACGACCAGGGCAGGCGGCGTCTCACCGAGGGGCGGTGGGCTGCCTGTCCGGGTCGTCCGCCGGGGTGATGGTGACGTCGAAGACGTCGAGGAGGCCGAGCAGTCCCGCGAGGGCGACGGCCTCGTCGCGTCGCAACGTGATGCTGCGGGTGGCGTCGGGGTCGTCGCCGTCGTGGTAGACCAGCTCACGCCGGCCGCCCGCGTAGTGGGTCACCACGCCGACGCGGCACCCCGCGTCGGTGGTGAACATGCGGCGGAACCCGATGCCGGGCAGCGGTGTCAGTTCGACGTCCATCGTTACTCCAGGTGGTGCGGGGAATCGGCGGTGGGCACGGCACGGCCGGACGGGACGCCCGGCCGGTGGACGCGCCGACGACCGCGCGGCGCCGCCAGCGGGGCACCGCGCGGGGTCGGCGGGCGGGTCAGCCGGTGAGCAGCAGGCGCAGACCGGCCAGCGTGGCCAGGTGGGGATCGGCGGGCATCGTGACGGTGCGACCGGTCAGGGCGGCCAGCCTGGCCGCCAGCCCCGGGTGTGCCGCGCCGCCGCCGGTGATCAGCAGCCGACGTCGCCCCGGGCGGACGGGGTGGGCGCCCAGGCGCCGCACGGTGGCCGCGATCGACGGCACCTGGTCGACGGTGTTCGGCACGTCCACGCGCTCGGCCGCCACGACCGCGCGGTCGGCGATGCGGGCGATCTCGGTGCGGCCGTGCCCGATGTCGATGGCGACGACGTCGTCGCTGTCGAGGTCGGCCGGGCAGGCCAGGGCCGCCGCCAGCGGCTCCTCCACGGTGGCGACGCGCCCGCCGAGCGCCCGCCGAACGACCGCGACCAGGAGGTTCTTCTGTCGCAGTGTCGCGGTGGCCGGCACGCCGACCACGACCGGGGACAGGTCGTCGCCCGGCCTGCCGGTGGCCGCGGCCACGACCCGCAGCAGGTGCACGCAGGCGTGGAAGTCCTCGACGACGCCGTGCCGCACCGGCCACACCAGCTTCGCGTCGCCGCCGGCGCGCAGGTCGATCGCGGCGCGGCCGACGGCGTGACCGCCGGAGGGTATCCGCGCGACGACGGCGGGTTCGGCGACCACCGTGCCGTGCGGCGGGGTCCACACGCGCACCGTCGAGGTGCCGAGGTCGAGGGCGAGGGGGTGCCGCAGGCCGAGACGGGCGTACGCACCGGGGGCCAGCATGCTCACCACCCCCGCGGCGGGATGACGGCCGCCGGCCGGGTGACGGACGGGGGACGGGGGCGCGTGGCGGGACGCAGGCGCGTGGCGGGACGCAGGGCGGGCATGGTGCTCCAGGCCAGGGGCCGGCGCCGCGCGGCGCCGGAGGCGGACAGGCTTCAGACGGCGAACGTCAGCCTGGGCGGAGCGCGGTCCGCCGACCATGCCGGTACACAACCCGGGACGGCCCGACGCGTGGACCGGAACACGATGCACAGCCCGACCGCCCGCGCGGCGGCCAGCACCACGACCAGCACGGCGAGCATCAGCAGCGCCGGCAGCGGGATCCGCCTGCCGGCGCGGCGGACAGCCTGCCGTTCCTGCATGCCGCCACCATAGCCGGGTCGACCGCCGCCCGGCCATGCCGTCGCCTGCCCCGGCGCGGCGCCCGCCGCGGGGTGGCGTCCCGGGATCCGTCGCCCCGGGGTACCGGGCCGATCGGCCCTGCCGGCGGCGCTCACGCCGAGCCGACGATGGGGACGGACGTCGTCGTGATGCGGGGAGATGAGTGCTGATGTGCAACTACTGCGGCTGCCGGGAGTTCCCTCTGATCGGTCGGCTCTCCGCCGAACACGAGGCGATCGCGAACGCGGCCGGCCGGCTCCGCGCGGCGATAGGGGCCGGCGCCGCCGACGCGCCGGCGGCGTTGGACGCCCTGCTGACCCTCCTCGGCCCGCACACCGCCACCGAGGAGCGAGGGCTCTTCGAGGAACTGCGGGCCGAGGGCAGCCTGGCCGAGGCGGTGGAGAAGCTCTGCGCCGAGCACGACGACATCCACGGTGTGCTCGGCGGTGTCGACCGGTCGGCGCCGGACTGGCCGGCGGTGCTGGCCGCGCTGGATCGGCTGCACCGGCACATCGACAACGAGGAGCACGGGCTCTTCCCCGCCGCGGTGATCGCGCTGCCGATTCCGGCCTGGGACCGGATCACCCCGACCGGTGCCGCCCGACAGGTAGCCGGAACCGCCACCCCCGACGGGCACCGGCCGAGGTTGACCAATCCCTGACGATCTTCGGGACCTTCGGCCCGGTTCTCCGGCGCGGCGCCCCGACACGATGGCATCCGAGGCCCCGCTTCCGGTTGCGCCCCGGCGCACCCGCCACGAATGTGGGCAGAACGGCGATCTACCTGAGGGATGGAGCTTATGTCGCGAGCGACCGAAGGTGCCGGACGGGCGCTGCTGGCGGTGGGTGGTCTGGTCCGCCGCGCGGAGGTGTCCGCCGACGGCCGGACGCTGCACCAGATCGGCGGCCGGGAGGCGGACGCGTTCTACCGGGACCGCTGGTCCTACGACAAGGTGGTGCGCTCCACGCACGGCGTCAACTGCACCGGCTCGTGCTCCTGGAAGGTGTACGTCAAGGACGGCATCATCACCTGGGAGCAGCAGCAGACCGACTACCCCAGCGTCGGGCCGGACCGGCCGGAGTACGAGCCGCGCGGCTGTCCCCGGGGCGCCGCCTTCTCCTGGTACACCTACTCCCCCACCCGGGTGCGGTACCCGTACGCGCGGGGCGTGCTGGTGCAGATGTACCGGGAGGCCAAGGGCCGCCTCGGTGACCCGGTCGCCGCGTGGGCGGAGATCCAGGCCGATCCCGAGCGCCGTCGCCGCTACCAGAAGGCGCGCGGCAAGGGCGGCCTGGTGCGCATCGGCTGGGACGAGGCGCAGGAGATGATCGCCGCCGCGCACGTGCACACGATCGCCGAGTACGGACCGGACCGGGTCGCCGGCTTCTCTCCGATCCCGGCGATGTCGATGGTGTCGCACGCCGTCGGCGCCCGGTTCGTCTCCCTGCTCGGCGGGTCCATGCTCTCCTTCTACGACTGGTACGCGGACCTGCCGGTGGCCTCCCCGCAGGTCTTCGGCGACCAGACCGACGTGCCCGAGTCCGGCGACTGGTGGGACGCCTCCTACTTCGTCATGTGGGGCTCCAACGTGCCGGTGACCCGTACACCCGACGCGCACTGGATGGCCGAGGCGCGCTACCGGGGCCAGAAGGTCGTGGTGGTCAGCCCGGACTTCGCCGACAACGTGAAGTTCGCCGACGAGTGGATGCCCGCCCAGCCGGGCACCGACGGCGCCCTGGCGATGGCGATGGGGCACGTGGTCCTCAAGGAGTTCTTCGTCGACCGGCGCACCCCGCGCTTCGTCGACTACGTGCGCCGCTTCACCGACCTGCCGTTCCTGGTGACGCTGGAGCCCGGCGCGGACGGCGCGTACCGGCCGGGCAAGTTCCTCACCGCCGAGGACCTGGGCGAGAGTGGGAAGGAGGCGGCCTTCAAGACGGTGCTGTGGGACTCGGTCACCGACGCGCCCGCCGTGCCGCGCGGCAGCCTCGGGCACCGCTGGGGCGAGCGGGACGGGCAGTGGAACCTCGACCTGGGCGAGGTGGAGCCGGCACTGACCTGCCTGGCCGCCGGCGACGCGGTCGAGGTGGAGCTGCCCCGCTTCGACACCGACACCCCGCAGGTGCTGCGCCGGGGCGTGCCGACCCGGCGCGTCCGGCGGGCGGGCGCGAGCGGCGAGATCGTCGTGACCAGCGTGTTCGACCTGCTGCTGGCCCAGTACGGGGTGGCCCGCGACGGGCTGCCCGGGCAGTGGCCGGCGGGCTACGACGACGTCGCGTCGCCGTACACGCCGGCGTGGCAGGAGCCCATCACCGGGGTGCCGGCGGCGCAGGTCGCCCGGGTGGCGCGCGAGTTCGCCGACAACGCGGAACGCTCCGGCGGCCGGTCGATGATCCTGCTGGGCGCCGGCACCAACCACTGGTTCCACTCCGACGCCACCTACCGGGCGATCCTGGCGCTGGTGACCCTCACCGGGTGCCAGGGCGTCAACGGCGGCGGCTGGGCGCACTACGTCGGGCAGGAGAAGTGCCGCCCGGCGACCGGCTGGGCGCAGCTCGCGTTCGGCCTGGACTGGGTGCGCCCGCCGCGGCAGATGATCGGCACCGCCTTCTGGTACGTGCACACCGACCAGTGGCGCTACGACACGTACTCCGCCGACGTGGTGGCCTCGCCGACCGGCACGGGCGCCTTCGCCGGCAAGCACACCATGGACCTGCTGGCCCAGTCGGCGCGCTCGGGCTGGATGCCGTCGATGCCGACGTTCGACCGCAGCCCGCTCGACCTGGCCGACGAGGCCCTGGCCGCCCGCCCCGACGACCCGGGCGGCTGGGTGGCCGAGCAGCTCGGCGAAGGGCGGTTGCGCTTCGCCTGCACCGACCCGGACGCGCCGGAGAACTGGCCGCGCGTGCTCACCGTGTGGCGGGCCAACCTGCTCGGCTCGTCGGCGAAGGGCAACGAGTACTTCCTGCGGCACCTGCTCGGCACGGACGCCAACCTGCGCGCCGACGAGGCCCCGGAGGAGCTGCGGCCGAAGGACGTGACCTGGCGGGAGGAGGCGCCGGAGGGCAAGCTCGACCTGCTGCTGTCGCTGGACTTCCGGATGACCTCCACGACGCTCTTCTCCGACGTCGTGCTGCCGGCCGCCACCTGGTACGAGAAGCACGACCTGAGCAGCACCGACATGCATCCCTTCGTGCACGCGTTCACCCCGGCGATCAACCCGCCGTGGCAGACCCGCACCGACTTCGACGCCTTCCACGGCATCGCCCGCGCGTTCTCGACGCTGGCGGAGCGGCACCTCGGCGTACGCAGGGATCTCGTCGCGGCGCCGCTGCTGCACGACACCCCGGACGCGATGGCGACCCCGCACGGCCGGGTGCGCGACTGGGCGGCCGAGGGTGAGACGCCGGTGCCCGGCCGCACGATGCCGAAGCTGCTGGTGGTGGAGCGCGACTACGGCGCGGTCGCGGACAAGCTGGCCGCGCTGGGCCCGCTGATGGACACGCTCGGCACGTCCGGCAAGGGCGTGGCGGTCGACGTCACGCCGGAGGTCGCGTACCTGCGGCGCAAGAACGGCGAGGTGCGCGGCGGGGTGGCCGACGGGCGGCCGTCGCTGGCGACGGACGTGCACGCCTGCGAGGCGATCCTCGCCCTCTCCGGCACCACCAACGGCCGCGTCGCCACCGCCGGCTTCCGCGACGTGGAGAAGCGCACGGGCGTACGCCTGGCGGACCTGGCGGCCGAGCACGAGGGCAAGCAGATCACCTTCGCCGACACCCAGTCCCGCCCGGTGCCGGTGATCACGAGCCCGGAGTGGTCGGGCAGCGAGCACGGCGGTCGCCGCTACTCGCCGTTCACCATCAACACCGAGCGGCTCAAGCCGTGGCACACGCTCACCGGGCGGCAGCACTTCTTCCTCGACCACGACTGGATGCACGAGGCGGGCGAGGCACTGCCGATCTTCCGCCCGCCGCTGGACATGCACCGCCTCTTCGGCGAGCCGAGACTCGGCCGTAACGGCGAGTTGGAGATCACCGTCCGGTACCTCACGCCGCACTCGAAGTGGTCGATCCACTCGGAGTACCAGGACAACCTGCTGATGCTGACGCTGTCGCGCGGCGGGCCGACGATGTGGATGAGCGAGGCCGACGCCGCGAAGATCGGCGTACGGGACAACGAGTGGATCGAGGCGGTCAACCGCAACGGCGTCGTGGTCTGCCGGGCCGTGGTCACCCACAAGATGCCCGAGGGGACGGTCTACATGTACCACGCCCAGGAACGGGTGATCGACGTGCCGAAGGCGGAGGTCAACGGCCGGCGCGGCGGCATCCACAACTCGCTGACCCGGCTGCTGGTCAA
Organism: Micromonospora citrea; assembly: GCF_900090315.1. Taxonomy (NCBI): domain Bacteria; kingdom Bacillati; phylum Actinomycetota; class Actinomycetes; order Micromonosporales; family Micromonosporaceae; genus Micromonospora; species Micromonospora citrea. Next base: position 65,665 of record NZ_FMHZ01000002.1, read on the forward strand.
GCCCACGCACCTCATCGGCGGGTACGCCCAGTTGTCGTTCGCGTTCAACTATCTCGGGCCCACCGGCAACCAGCGCGACGAGGTCACCGTGATCCGCCGCCGTTCGCAGGAGGTGCAGTACTGATGCGCGTGATGGCCCAGATGGCGATGGTGATGAACCTCGACAAGTGCATCGGCTGCCACACCTGCTCGGTGACGTGCAAGCAGGCGTGGACCAACCGGTCCGGCGTCGAGTACGTCTGGTTCAACAACGTGGAGACCCGGCCCGGCCAGGGCTACCCGCGCACGTACGAGGACCAGCAGCGGTGGCAGGGCGGCTGGGTGCGTACCCGCTCGGGGAAGCTCAAGCCCCGCTCGGGCGGCCGGTTGAAGAAGCTGTTCGGCATCTTCGCCAACCCGAAGCTGCCGTCCATGCGGGACTACTACGAGCCGTGGACGTACGACTACGAGCACCTGCTCACCGCGCCGGCCGGTGACGACACGCCCGTCGCCCGGCCGAAGTCCCTGCTCACCGGCCAGGACACGAAGATCACCTGGAGCGCCAACTGGGACGACTCGCTCGCCGGCGGCAACGAGATCGCCGCCGGCGACCCCGTGCTGGCGAAGGTCTCCGACCAGGTGAAGCAGGAGTTCGAGAAGACCTTCATGTTCTTCCTGCCGCGCATCTGCGAGCACTGCCTCAACCCGTCCTGCGCGGCGTCCTGCCCGTCGGGGGCGATCTACAAGCGGGCCGAGGACGGCATCGTGCTGGTCGACCAGGACCGCTGCCGGGGCTGGCGGATGTGCGTGACCGGCTGCCCGTACAAGAAGGTCTACTTCAACCACCGCACCGGCAAGGCCGAGAAGTGCACGTTCTGCTTCCCGCGCATCGAGATCGGCCAGCCGACCATCTGCTCCGAGACCTGCGTGGGACGCCTGCGCTACCTGGGGCTGATGCTCTACGACGTCGACCGGGTCGCCGAGGCCGCGGCCGTCAAGGACGAGGACGACCTCTACGCCGCGCAGCGTTCGGTCTTCCTCGATCCGCACGACCCGGCCGTGGTCGAGGCCGCGCGGGCCGCCGGCATCCCCGAGGACTGGATCGACGCCGCCCGACGCTCCCCGATCTGGGACCTGATCATGAAGTACGAGGTGGCGTTGCCGCTGCATCCGGAGTACCGGACCATGCCGATGGTCTGGTACATCCCGCCGCTGTCGCCGGTGGCCGACGTGCTGCGCGACACCGGCCACGACGCGGAGGACGCGGGCAACCTCTTCGGCGCGATCGACGCGCTGCGCATCCCGGTGGAGTACCTCGCCGAGCTGTTCAGCGCCGGCGACCCCGCCCCGGTGCGCGCCGTGCTCAACCGGCTCGCGGCGATGCGGTCGTACCAGCGCCGGATCAACCTGGGCGAGGCGCCCGACGAGTCGATCGCCGCCGCCGTCGGCATGACCGGCGAGCAGATGGACGAGATGTACCGGCTGCTGGCCATCGCCAAGTACGAGCAGCGCTACGTCATCCCGACCGCGCACGCCGAGGACGCGCACCGGCTGGAGAAGATCGCCACCGAGTGCAGCCTCGACTACGAGGGCGGCCCGGGCATGGGCGGCGGCGGCCCGTACGGGCAGGGTCCCTTCGGGGAGTCGTCGGGCACGCCGGTGCCGGTGCAGGTGGAGACCTTCCACATGCTGCGCGACCGGCAGACCGCCGACGCCTTCACCGACCCCGGCGACGGGCCACGCCGGGTCAACCTTCTCAACTGGGACGGCAAGGGCACCCCGAAGGGGCTCTTTCCGCCCCGCCCCCGCGATCCGGAGCAGGAGGAGGGCGCACGATGAGCGAGCCCACCTGGCGGGCGGTGGCGGCCCGGGCCGCCTCGCTGCTGCTGCGTTACCCCGACGACGAGGTCATGGCGGCGCTGCCGGTGCTGCGCGCCGCCCTCGACGAGCTGCCGGCGGCGGTCGCCGGGCCGCTGCGCGAGGTCGTCGCGCACCGCGAGCGCACCGAGCCCGGCCGGCTCCGGGCGGAGTACGTCGAGCTGTTCGACTTCCGCCGCCGCTGCTGCCTGCACCTGACCTACTACACCTGTGGCGACACCCGCAAGCGGGGCGAGGCCCTCGTCGGCTTCACCGCCGCCTACAAGCGGGCCGGCCTGGAGGTGGTCGACGGCGAGCTGCCCGACTTCCTGCCCGCGGTGCTCGACCTGTCCGCCGTGGACGACGGCGGGTGGCGGCTGCTGCGCGACAACCGGGTCGGCCTGGACCTGCTGGTGGCGGCGCTGGAGCGGGAGGAGTCCGGCTACCGGAACGCGGTGGCCGCCGTCCGGGAGACGCTGCCGCCCGCCGGGCCGGCCGACCTCGCCGCGGCCGCCCGGCTGGCCCGGACCGGCCCGCCGGTCGAGCAGGTCGGGCTGGAGCCGTTCGGCCTCGTGGACACCGCCACCACGGGAGGCCGCCGGTGAGCGCCCGGAGCACCGCCACCGCGAACGGAGGGCAAGACCGATGAACACGCTGCTGTGGGTCGTGTACCCGTACCTGTCCCTGGTGGTCCTGGCCGGTGGGCTGATCTGGCGCCACCGGTACGACAAGTTCGGCTGGACCACCCGGTCGTCGCAGCTCCACGAGAGCGCCATCCTGCGCTGGGGCAGCCCGATGTTCCACTTCGGGGTGCTCATGGTCCTCGTCGGACACGTGGGCGGCCTGCTGGTCCCGAAGGCGTGGACCGAGGCGGTCGGCGTCACCGAGCACACGTACCACCTGATGGCCGTGTTCATCGGCACGGTGGCCGGCTTCTGCACCCTGATCGGGCTGGGCATCCTCGTCGCCCGCCGGCGGCTCACCGGGCCGGTCTTCGCCGCCACCACCCGCAACGACAAGGCGATGTACGTGGTGCTCGCCGGCGTGATCGTGCTCGGCCTCTGGGCCACCGTGCGCGCCAACGTGTCGGGGCCCGGCTACGACTACCGGGAGACGATCTCCCCGTGGTTCCGGTCGCTGTTCTACCTCAGCCCGGACCCGGAGATCATGGCCGCCGTGCCGGTGGCCTTCCAGATCCACATCCTGGCGGCGTTCGCCCTCTTCGCGTTCTGGCCGTTCACCCGCCTGGTGCACGCGTTCAGCGCCCCGGTCGGCTACGTCACCCGCCCGTACGTCGTCTACCGCAGCCGCGACGACCGGCCCGGGCTGCGGCCGAGCCGGCCCGGCTGGGAGGGCCCGCCGACGCTGCCCACCCCGCGCGGCGACCGCAGCCGCTCGGGCCGGTGAGCGCCGTACCCGCACGATTCGACGGAGGCAGCCATGAGCATCGCGCGTGACGGAGAGTCGACCCGGACCATCCCGGCGGCGGACGCGTCCTCCGCCGCCGCCGCTGGGGCGCCGACGACGGGCAGGTCCGGCGCCGCGACCCAGCTCGTCCTGGCCACCCTCGGCTTCCTGGTCAACTTCTGGGGCTGGGCGCTGCTGGGCCCGCTCGGCCCGGGCATCAAGGAGCGCCTCGACCTCAGCTTCACCGCGCAGTCCCTGCTGGTGGCCGTGCCGGTGGTGGTCGGGTCGCTGGGCCGCGTCCCGGTGGGCGCGCTCACCGACCGCTACGGCGCTCGGGTGGTCTTCCCGCTGGTCACACTCGCCACGATCGTGCCGGTGCTGACCCTGAGCGTGGTGTCGTCCTATCCGGCGCTGCTCGTGACCGGCTTCTTCCTCGGCATCGGCGGCACCGCCTTCGCCGTCGGCGTTCCGCTGGTCTCCGGCTGGTATCCGCCCGCGCGGCGCGGCTTCGCGATCGGCGTGTTCGGCATCGGCATGGGCGGCACCGCGATCGCCAACTTCACCACCGTCCGGCTCGCCGACGCCTACGGCGACCGGGCCCCGTTCCTGCTCGTGGCCGCGATCCTCGCCGCCTACGCGGTCGTGTCGTTCCTGCTGCTGCGCGACGCCCCGGGCCGGGTCCGACCGACCGGCTCGGCCTGGCGACGCCTCGCCACGGTCGGCCGGCTGACCGTCACCTGGCAGCTCTGCTTCCTGTACGCGGTCGGCTTCGGCGGGTTCGTCGCCTTCAGCGTGTACCTGCCGGCCTACCTGCGCACCACCTACGACCTGAGCGCCGCGGACGGCGCGTTGCGTACGGCCGGCTTCGTGGTCCTCGCCGTCCTCGCCCGACCGGTGGGCGGCTGGCTCTCCGACCGGCTGCACCCGGTGCCGGTGCTGGTGTGGTGCTTCGGCGGGGTGGCCGCCTTCGCGGTGGTGCAGGCCTTCGAGCCCGTCCTGATGCCCGTGGCGACCGTCGCGCTGCTCGGCATGGCGGTGCTGCTCGGCGCGGCCAGCGGCGCCGTGTTCGCTCTCGTCGGCAAGGTCGCCCCCGCCGACCAGGTGGGCGCGGTCACCGGGCTGGTCGGTGCCGCCGGTGGCCTCGGCGGGTTCGTCCCGCCGCTGGTGATGGGCTGGGTGTACGGCGTGCAGGGCTCGTACGCCATCGGTCTGATGCTGCTCTCCGACGTCGCGCTGGCGGCGGCGGTGTTCACGGCGGTGAAGATGGGGGGCCTCGCCAGGCGCGACGTCTGACCGCACGACAGGCGCCGACCCGGTCGGCGTGCCCGGCCCGGCCGCTCGCGGCCGGGCCGGCCTCGTCGTGGGCCGGCCTCGTCGTGGGCCGGCACGGGACGTCCGGGGGCAGGCCCGCTCGCCGCGTGCGTTACGGAAACCGTCCCGGAACATCCGGCCGCCCGACGCCTCGCACCCTCCCCCGGCTACTCCGCCGGCGTTCGTGGCCTTGATCGAGCATTGTGGTGAGCTGGCTTTTCGCGCGCGGATCCCGACGCGACGCCCGACTTAGCTATCGTTAGTTTTCCGGAAATTGTTGCTCGCCGATGCGTGGCGCTGCCATACTCCACATCCATTGAGGTCGATGGCAACGGCCGGCGTCCCTCCGGGCACGTCCGGCCGGGCGGCTCGGCCCGGCACCCCCACCACACCGGCCCGCGCCCACCGCGGACGCGGACCGACCCCACAGGAGGAGCGACGATGATCGAGAGGCATCATCGGGACACCCGTCCGAGGCCGAGCCCACGAGCGCGCGGCGCCCTGGTCCTGACCGCCGTGGGCCTGCTCGCCGCGGCCGGCGCGATGGTCGTGCCCGGCTCGGCCAACGCCGGCACCACGCTCGGCGCGTCGGCGGCGGAGCGGGGGCGCTACTTCGGCGCCGCCGTGGCCGCCAACAAGCTCGGCGACAGCACCTACGTCACGATCCTGAACCGCGAGTTCAACTCCGTGACACCCGAGAACGAGATGAAGATCGACGCCACCGAGCCGCAGCAGGGGGTGTTCACCTTCGCCAACGCGGACCGGATCGTCAACCACGCCCGCAGCCGGGGCATGAGCGTGCGCGGGCACACCCTGGCCTGGCACTCCCAGCAGCCGGGCTGGATGCAGAACATGAGCGGCAGCGCGCTGCGCCAGGCGATGCTCAACCACGTCACCCAGGTGGCCGCCCACTACCGCGGTCAGGTCGTCGCGTGGGACGTGGTGAACGAGGCGTTCGCCGACGGCGGCAGCGGCGCCCGACGCGACTCCAACCTCCAGCGCACCGGCAACGACTGGATCGAGGCCGCGTTCCGGGCCGCCCGCGCCGCCGACCCCGGCGCGAAGCTCTGCTACAACGACTACAACACCGACGACTGGACGCACGCCAAGACCCAGGCCGTGTACGCCATGGTCCGCGACTTCAAGCAGCGTGGCGTGCCGATCGACTGCGTCGGCTTCCAGTCGCACTTCAACAGCGGCTCGCCGTACCCGGGCAACTACCGCACCACGCTGTCCAGCTTCGCCGCCCTCGGGGTCGACGTGCAGATCACCGAGCTGGACATCGCCGGGGCCTCGCCCACCACGTACCGCAACGTGGTCAACGACTGCCTGGCCGTCTCCCGGTGCACCGGCATCACCGTCTGGGGCATCCGCGACAGCGACTCGTGGCGCGCCTCCGACACGCCCCTGCTGTTCGACAACGGCGGCAACCGCAAGCCGGCGTACGACGCGGTCCTGGCCGCCCTCAACAACGGCACGCCGCCGCCGACCAGCACCCCGCCGCCGACCACCGGCCCGACGACCCCGCCGCCCGGGGGCAGCTGCACCGCCACCCTGCGCGACGGCACGCGCTGGGGCGACCGGTTCAACAGCGAGGTCGTGGTCAACGGGGCGACGAGCTGGACGGTCGTCGTGGCCGTGACGCCCCCGCAGAAGATCTCCGCCACCTGGAACGGCTCCCCGAGCTGGGACACCAGCGGAAACGTCATGACCATGCGGTCCAACGGCAGCGGCAACGTCTTCGGGTTCACCACGATGGCCAACGGCAACTGGACGCGCCCGCAGGTACGGTCCTGCACGGCCTCCTGACCAGCGAGCGGCCGGCCCCGGGGTGGCGGCGTCCCGTCGCCCCGGGGTCTCCGGCTCCCCGCCGTCCCGACGGCCCCGGTCGAGCGGTGGACCGCGGCGAGACCGGGCCGCTCCGCGAACCGCTGGCGCCGCCCTGTCCGCCGCCCTTCTGGAGGAACCAGCCATGAGAACGAAGATCAGACTGCTCGGCGCCGCCCTGGCGACCGCCGCGCTGACGGCGCTGGCGGCCATGACCGTCACCGCGCCGGCGTCGGCCGCGGCGCTGACCGAGGTCACCAACTTCGGCCCCAACCCGAGCAACCTGCGCATGTACCTGTACGTGCCGGACACCGTCGCGCCGCGCCCGGGCCTGCTGGTCGCCGTGCACTACTGCACCGGCACGGGCCCGGCCTTCCACTCGGGCACCCAGTTCGCGGCGTTGGCCGACCGGTACGGCTACATCGTGGTCTACCCGTCCGTGACCCGCAGCAGCCAGTGCTTCGACGTCTCGTCCCCGCAGGCGCTGCGCCGCGGCGGCGGCAGCGACCCGGTGGGCATCATGTCCATGGTCGACCACGTGCGGCAGCGGTATGCCGTCGACCCGGCCCGGATCTTCGCCACCGGCGTCTCGTCCGGAGCCATGATGACGAACGTCCTGCTGGGGCTCTATCCCGACGTGTTCAGTGCCGGCGCCGCCTTCGCCGGCGTGCCCTTCGGCTGCTTCGCCACCACGAACGGCTCGGAGTGGAACAGCGAGTGCGCCAACGGCCAGGTCACCAGGACCCCGCAGCAGTGGGGCGACCTGGTGCGCGGCGCGTACCCGGGCTACGTCGGCAGGCGACCACGGATGCAGCTCTGGCACGGCACGAACGACGAGGTCCTGCGCTATCCCAACTTCACCGAGGAGATCAAGCAGTGGACCGACCTGCACGGGCTGACCCAGACCCCGACCCGCACCGACAGCCCGCAGGCCGGTCACACCCGCACCCGCTACGGGGGCAGCGGCGGCACCGCGCCGGTCGAGGCGATCAGCATGCAGGGCGTCTCGCACAACCTGCCGGTCGACGCCGCCCAGGCGATCCGCTTCTTCGGCCTCGACGCGACCACGCCGCCGCCCAGCACGCCGCCGCCGAGCAGCCCGCCGCCCAGCGAGCCCCCGCCGCCCGCCGGTGCCTGCCGGGTGGCGTACGCGGTAAACGCCTGGAACACCGGCCTGACCGCGTCGGTGACCATCACGAACACCGGCGGCACCACGGTCGACGGCTGGCAGTTGGCCTTCACGCTGCCGGGGGGACAGCGCATCACCGGCGGCTGGAACGCCACCTACTCCCCGACCGGCGGGGCGGTGACGGCGCGCAACGTCGCGTACAACGCGACCATCGCGCCGAACGCGTCGGTGAACATCGGCTTCCAGGCCACCCATGCCGGTGACACCGGCGGGCCGACCTCGTTCGCGCTGAACGGCTCGACCTGCGCCGTCACCTGACCCGCCCGGGCGGCGGCGGGTGGCGACCGCAGGGGCACGCCCGCCGCCACCCGGCCCGACGGGGCGACCGCCGCCACGGCTCCGGCCCGACAGCCCGACATCCGCCCGGCTCCGGCCCGGCGGGCGACCGCCGCCACGGCCACGGCCCGCAGCCCGGTGCCCGACACGGCAGCGCGGTCGCCGCAGGGCAGCGCGGTCGCCGCAGGGCAGCGCGGTCGCCCTGGCGCGGTCGCCGTGGCGCGGCGGTCAACGCCGGTGCGGCGGGGACGACTCCTCGACCAGCGGATCGTCCGCCACGTCGCGCAGTTCGCGGATGCCGACGGCCTCGGCCGCCGTGAACGCGGTCAGCACGGCGGCGAGGACGGCCAGCCCCGCCAGCCGGGACACCACGGTGGTGACGACCATCAGGGCCAGCAGCGTCGCGATCATGGCCAGCCGGCGGCGACGGAAGCGGTGCCGGATGCGCCACCAGAAGGCCTTGTCGCCGACCAGGAACACGATCACGCCCCCGTAGAGGGTGAGGTGCGACATGCTCCACCCGGCGGCCGTGTCGATCCGCTCGATCTCCGCCACCGTCTTGCGCAGCCCGAGCGCGACCAGCACCACCCCGATGATCATCGCTAGGTGCGTGTACACGTACGCCTCGAGCGCCAGCCGGCTGCGGTCACCGTCCTGCAGGCTCTGCAGCCTGCGCTGCCCCGCCGTGGCATCGACGTCGAAGTACACCCACCACAGCATCGCGACCACCACCAGGCCGAGCACCGTGGCGCCGATCATGGGCGCGGAGACCGCCCGGTTGCTCACCGACGCGCCGGTCGAGACGATGGCACCGCCGAGCGCGACGAGGATGATCAGCCCGAACCGGTCGGCCCAGTGCTCGGCCGAGCGGATCGGCCAGTGCCGGGCGTTCAACAGGTAGCCGCTGCCGAGGTCGACGACGACTGCGGCCACCCAGAGGCCGGCCCGCAGGGCCGCGAACCTCCCCGGATCCTCCGGCGGCAGCGGCACGGAGGCGGCGTAGAGCAGCACCAGCGCCACCACCGCCGGAACCGCGAGCCGCACGACCTGGCCCCGGAACACCCGGTCCTTCCTGGCGAGCATCCAGAACGCGGCGATGTTGAGCGCCCGCGCGATGCCGTAGCACGTCACGAAGACCACCGGTCCGGGCAGGCCGCCGGACATGTCGTCGAAGATCACGGGCACCGCGACGGCGATCACGAGGATGCTCGCCGCGGCGCCGAGGAGCAGCAGTCGGACGAAGGCGCTCTCGGTGCGCAGCGCGCTGCCGAGCCAGGCGTAGCAGCACCACGCCCACCACACCAGCACGAGCAGCGCGATCCCCTCGGCCAGAGCGCGCCAACCAGTCCGCACGGTCATCAGCTGAGTGACCTGGAGAAAGGCGAAGACGAAGACCAGGTCGAGGAAGAGTTCCTTGGGCGTGACCCCGCTGAGGCGCTCGGTCACCGGTTCGATCCTGCGGTGCAGCGCCCGGTGCCGCAGCCGGAAGACCGTGCGGTCGAGCAGGACCAGGCTGACCACCGCGGCGGCCAGCAGCCCGAGTTCGACCACCACCGGCGTGTGCGCCGCCACCGGGGCGAGGGCCAGCACCAGGACGAGACCGACGATCGGCCCCCGACCCCAGATGCCCATCGTCCGGCGTTCGAAGACGATCAGGGCGAGCAGGTACAGCGCGACGCCGCCGTAGAGGGCGAACACGCTGAGCGGGGGCTCGGACCGGATCAACTCGAACGCCAGGTCCTCGAACGTGTGCTTGAGCCCGAGGGAGAGCAGGGTCAGCCCGACGATCATCGGCAGGTGCAGGTACGCGTACGCGTCCCGGGCGAGCCGCGCCCGGGCGGCACCGGACGTGTGCTCCAGCGCGTCCTCCGCCGCGAACCGGGCGATGTCGAAGTACGTCCACCACAGGACGCCCACGAGCAGCATGCTGAGCACGGCGCCGCCGACCACCCCCCAGGTGACCGGCGTGCCCGCCCCGACGCTCTGACCCCGACCGGCCGAGATGATGATCTCGCCGAACGCCACCAGGACGATCAGCTGGAATCGCTCGGTCCAGTGTTTGACGGAGCGGACGCGCCACCAGACGACGCCGACGATCCGCACGCCGACGTAGTCGACGACGATCGCGGCCAGCACCAACGCGAACCGGGTCCACTCGCGGGTCTGCTGCCCGTCGTCGCCGAACGCGTCGGTGGGCAGCAGGCCCGCGGCCAGCAGCAGCGGCGCGGAGGCGAGCGGGGGCCACCACGCCTGCAACCGCCGCCGGCGGACGGCGGGGTCCCGCCAGACGGCGACGGTCGCGACCAGGAGCGTGCCGCACCGGACGATCAGGTAACAGGACACGAGCAGCAGCGGCCCGTGCAGCCCGCCGGGCTTGTCGGCGAACGCCTCCTGCAGGGTCACGCCCACGATCAGCACCGCCGCCGCCAGGACGAAGACGACCACGGGCATGACGCCCCGGTCCACGCGCACGGCGTTGCCGAGCCAGGCGTACGACATCCAGCAGGACCAGAGCAGCGCCAGCAGGACCACGCCCTGCAGCAGGCTCTCGACGGTGAGGTCGGCCGCCACCAGGCTGGAGACGGTGATGAACCCGAAGACGAAGATCAGGTCGAGGAAGAGTTCGATCCGGCTGACCGCGCTGGACTCGCCGACCAGCTGGATGCGGCCGGCCGCCACCGTCGGCCCCTTCTCGGTCACGCCCTCACTCTGCCAAGGGCGGACGGGCCGGACAGCGGATCCGCGAAGCGCACCCGGCGGTCGGCAGGCGCCGCCGGGTGGCGGTGCGCCCGGAAGGATCGAGGACGTCACGGTGGCGCGCGGCCCCGCTCCCGGGTAGAAACGCGCCAGGCGAGGCGGGAAAGCGCTCTCACGGCCCGCACCCCCACCCTTCGGGAGGCGGGTCGAGGCCGGCACGACCCGGGTCGGCGCGCCGGTCCACCTCGCGCGGCACCCGGCGCCCTGAGAGACGTCGGCGCGGGTCGAGGCCGTCGGGCCGGGGCCCGCGCCAGCGCCGCCGGCAAGCCGAGGCCCGCGTCAGCGCCGCCGTCGTGCGGGCGCGGCCGGGATCAGCCGCTGCCGAGCGGGTACCGGTCGTCCCCGCCCGCCGGTGGGCGCCGGTCGTCCCCGCCGGCCGGCGCACGCCGGGCGGGGCGACCCACGCCGCCCCGCCCGGCGGCCCGGAGCCCGCCGGAGCTGTTGCGGTGGATCAGGGGGCGCAGTTGTAGTTGCGCACCGGCTGGGTCAGCTTCTCCTGGGTGCCGAACTTGGCGTAGATCCGCATGTAGCACGGGAACTCGAGGTCGCCGTAGTAGCTCTGGACCGCGTTGTCGTAGTGCGTCGTGCCGCTGTCGGCGACCTGCCAGGCTCCCCCTTCGCCCGACTGGATCTCCCAGTAGACGTCGCCGGAGCAGCCCTGCAGCCCCTGCGAGTAGGCGATCATGTTGGCGCCGTTGTAGATCTCGGACTGCACGAGGGTGCAGCTCGCCGCCTGGGCCGGGGCCGCCGTGGCGAACAGCCCCACGGCCAGCAGGGCTCCCGCTCCGACCGCTGACATCAGCTTGCGCATGACCAGTCTCCTCCATGATGGACGGTAGGTGGTCCACAGGAGCGTAGTCGGTTTGGAGATTAGTTCCAAGGGGATCTTCGATGGGGTCGAAAACTTTTATCTATGCCCCGGAGCGGTCGGCGCGGCGGCGAGCCGCCGGCCCGACCGTTCGCGCGGCCACCCGCGTCGGGTGGGTCACCGGGCCTCCCCGCCGACCGCCGGCCGGAAGACGAGGTCGAGGTGGGCGTCAAGCGCGGCCAGCGCCTGCCCGGTCGTGTAGTGACCGCCGAGCAGGTGGACGCCCAGACCTTCCAGCAGCGCCAGCACCCCGGCCGCGTGCTCGTCGCGGCGAGGGCCCGGAACGAGGCCGGCGACGAAGGCGCGCAGCTGCTCGGTGTCCTCGCGCATGCCGGCGGCGACGTCGGGCCGCACCGCCGCGTACGCGAGGAACGCCAGGGCGACCCGCCCGTCGGCGATCGACTCCTCGGACAGCGGCAGCAGCGCGGCGATCATCGCCCGCAGCAGCAGCCGGGGTTCGGGGTCGGCGCCGAGACCGGCGATCGCGTCGGTGACCCGCGCCTGGCTGCGCTCCCGCACGACCGTCATGGCGAAGGCCATCATCTCGTCCTTGGTGCGGAAGTAGTGCTGGACCATGCCGGGCGAGACGCCGGCCTCGGTCGCCACGTGGCGCAGGCTCACGGCCTCCAGGCCCTGACGCGCGGCGACGCGCATCAGGGCGGACGCGATCAGCGTGCGCCGTTCGTGGCGGTCGACCCTCTTCGGCATGGGCCCATGCTGTCACGGGCTGGTCGCGCCGCCGACCAGCGGCGGTTCCGTGGCCCGCGCGGGTGCGGGGTGGAGGGTCACCGTCCCCACGGCGGCGTCCACGGTGACGAGCTGACCGGTCCGGATCCGGGCGGTGGCGTCCGGGACGCAGATGACGGCGGGAATGCCGTACTCCCGGGCGACGGTCGGGCCGTGCGCCATCACCGCTCCCGTCTCGGTGACCAGCGCGGCGGCGGTGAGGAACAGCGGCGTCCACCCGGGGTCGGTGGTGGGCGCGACCAGGACGTCGCCGGGTTCGACGTGGGCGGTGGCCGGGTCGTGGACGACCCGGGCCGGGCCGGTGGCCCGCCCGGCCGCCGCGCCCACGCCCCGCAGCGCCCCGTCGGGGGTCGGCGCGGGTGGGAGGACGGCCTCGACGTCGGTGCCGTCGGAGAGCAGGGCCACCGGGACGGCCGGGCGGCGCAGCTCCCGGCGGTGGGTCGCGCGGCGCGCGGCCACCGTCGACCGGTGGTCGGCGCCGTCGTGCACGGCCGTGTGTGCCTCGTCGAGGGTCAGGAACATGATGTCGCCGGGGTCTGCCAGCAGGCCCCGCCCCGCCAGCTCGGCGCCGACGAGCAGCAGTTGCCGGCGCATCTCCCGCAGCCGGTAGAGTCCCGCGAACTTGCCGGCCTCCCGCAGGCCGGCAAGCATCCTGGCCCGGCGCAGGAGGAACCCGGCGATCCGGCCACGGACCGGCCGGCGCCGGCGGGCCCGGGCGACGAGCTGCGCGCAGGTCGCCTCGGCGGTCGCCGCGGCGCGGGCGAAGCGCCGGTCCGGGGCCTGCTCCGGATCCGTGACGCGCAGGTAGTTGGCGATCATGGCGAAGACCGGCGTGGGGTCCTCGTCCCAGCGCGGCACCCCGAGGTCGACCTCGGCGGCGGCGCGGTGCCCGTAGCGGTCCAGGAACGCGGCCAGGCCGACGTCGGGCAGCGTCCCCCGCGCGTACGCCGCCGCCAGCTCGCGCGGTGGGGTGGTCAGCAGCAGTTCCCGGTGCTCGCCGGCCTGCCTGCTCAGCCGCCACAGCGCCAGGTCCATCTCGATGGTGACGTTGTGCGGCATCCCGCCCAGCACCGTGTTGATCTCGTCGGGCTCGGCCACGCCCCGCAGCAGCGAGGCGGGCAGGGTGGCGGCGAGCATCCCGGCGACGATCGGCCAGACGATGTCGTCGGGGCCGGTCGACGGGTCCTCCTCCCGCACGTACCGCAGCCGGTCCGCCGCGGTGCGCAGGTCGGCCGGCGGCACCGAGTCGGCCCGGAGTCGTTCGACCTCGCGGAACAACCGGGCGCGGGCGGCCTCCGGGCGGGCCAGCGCCCGCACGACGCCGGTCGCGGCCCGGGCGGCGGTCCGCAGGGCCGGCCCGGTGGCCGTACGGTCGGGGCGGGCGCCCGGTAGCGGCGCGAAGCGCGGGTCGGCGAGCACGTGCTCCATCACCGCCTGGGCGCGCGGTCCGAAGTCCACCGCCATCAGCTTGACCAGGCGTTTGCGGGTCGAGGGATGGCGGGCGAGGTCGGTCAGGTCGCCGTAGAGGCGCCCGCCGATGTCGGTGATCTCCACCGTGAGGCCGAACGTCGCCAGCATGGCCGCCACCAGGGACTTGAGGCTGGACATGCCCATCGGGGTGGCGGGCTGCCGCATGCCCTGCACGTGGCCGAACTCCAGGTAGACCCGGGGCGCCGGCCGACCGGTCTCCGGTGGCGGCGGAAACAGCGTGGTGACCGGCCTCGACTGGAGCAGCCAGAGCCGGCCCTGCCGGTCGTACGCCCACTCGACGTCCTGCGGGCAGCCGAACCGTTCCTGGAGGCGGCGCCCGGCGTCCCGCAGTTCGTCGAGCCGGGCGGCGTCGAGCAGGCCGGTGGCGGTCGGCGGCGATCCGTCGAGGACGTACCGTTCGACGGCGGCACCGCCGTCCACGACGGCCGTGCCGGGCCCCGCGGCGGCCTCCACCAGCATCTCGGTGCGGCAGCCGGTGAGCGGGTTGGCGGTGAACAGCACGCCCGCGGCTGCCGGTTCGACCATGCGTTGCACGACGACGGCCATCCGCACCGACTCGTGGTCGATCCCGTGGGCTTCGCGGTAGGCGACGGCGCGGGCGCCGTGCAGCGAGCGCCAGCACTCCTCGATCGCCGATAGGACGCCGGCGGTCCCGGTGACGTCGAGGAAGGTGTCCTGCTGGCCGGCGAAGCTGGCGTCCGGAAGGTCCTCCGCGGTCGCGCTGGACCGCACGGCCACCGGCCCGCCGCCCAGCCGCTCGTACGCCCGCTCGACCTCGGCCCGCGGCACGACGCCCAGTTCGTGCGCGGCGGTGGTGACACAGAAGCCGTCCGGCACGCGCTCCCCCGAGCGCGCCATCTCCCCCAGCCGGGCCGCCTTTCCGCCCACCAGGTCGACCATGCTCCCGGTCACCTCGGACAACGTGATCACCTGCATGAACACCCCTTCGCAATACGACCGCATCGTGAACGACGGTACGCCGTTTGCAATGCGAGTGCAATGCAAAGACCGGCGAGATCGACACCGACGACCGGACCCCGCGACGGACGTCGAGGCCGTCGACGTCCGGCCGGATGCAGAAAACCTTCCTGCGATCCATTGACTTCGATGATTTACGCCACAACAATCGGCCTCCATATCGATGGATATCGTTGTTGATCGGTTTCGGAGAGGAGGCATTGTGGTTGCTCTGCGAGGCGAGGTGTCGTGGTTCTGCTGCGGCAACGCCTGGGGTCCCTGCGGCACGGCCGGCGGCGGCGCCTGCGGCACCTGTTCGTCCGGCAACTACCAGCACGCCTGGCCCAACACCTCGGACGCCTGCCTGGCCATCACCCGCCCGCACGCGTGCGGGATCAGCGGGATGAGCCGCCGCGGCTGCGGCTTCCGGCACTACACCACGAACCTCTGCAACGGCGCCCGGGTGGGCACCGCCATCGCCGACTGCGGGCCGCAGACCGACCTGTTCTGCGGCGAGCGCACCTGCTGCGGCTCGGCCTGCGGCAGCAACCGGATCATCGACCTGACCCCGGCGGCGTACAGCGCGATCGCCAGTCTCTCCACCGGGCTCCGCCCCTGCTCGGTCGACTCCGTCTGAACGGGAGGACCCCATGGACCAGACCCTGAGGCGCCGGCGACTGCTCGCCACCGCCGCGCTCGGCGGCGTGGTCGGCGCCACCGGGCTCGGCTCGCTCGCCCCCGAGGCGGCGTTCGCCGCCGAGGCCGCGGCCGTCGAGCCCGGCGCGCCCGACCCGAACTTCGCCGAGGGCCGGATCAGCGCGATCTCCGGCAACATGCTGCTGGTCACCGGCTCGGACACCGTGCTGCACTCGATCCGGATCACCGACGGCACGAGCATCTGGAAGCTGCACCCGACCACGTTCGACCGGGTCGCCGTCGGCGACGGGCTCTACGCCCGCGGCGTCCGCCTGCCCGACGGCACGCTCGCCGCGGACGCGGTCTGGGTCAACATCGTCAACCTGCACGGGCACCTCGCGGCGGTCGGCCGCAACGTGCTGCACCTCGACCACAAGGGCCGCCGGATCGTCGCGCACGTGGTGCCGGACCGGTCCGCCGCGGTCTACAACGGCACCCCGGCCGTCAGCGACCTGTCGCTGCTGCGCGTCGGCCGGCACGTGCAGGTGCTCGGCGCCTGGCATCCGGACACCAACGAGATCGACATCGCGACCGTCTACGCCGCCGCCTGACGGCGCTGCCCGGGGCGGCACGCAGGCGAACCGCCCCGGGGGCGCCTCCGGACCATCCGATGGAGAACCCATGATCGACATGATCGCGGCGCTGCAACCGCTGGTGGTCGGCGCGGTGCTGATCTGGTCCGCCCGCGTGAAGCTCTTCAGCCGGCACGCCGCCGCCGCGGCCGGCCGCACGGCGCTCGCCCGGCTGTTCGGGCAGCGCCGGGCGCTGCCCGCGTACCGGCTGCTCGGCGGCGCCGAGCTGGCCCTCGGCGCGCTGCTCGTGCTGCCGCCCGTCCGGCTGGCGGAGGCGGTCGCGGCGACGGCGCTGGCCGCCGGGTTCCTCGGCTATCTCGCGTACTCCCGCCGGGTCGCCCCCGCCTCCTCCTGCGGTTGCCTGAGCGCCCGGCCGACCCCCGTCTCCGGCCGCGGCCTGGCCCGGGCCGGGCTGCTGCTGGCGGCGGGCGGGCTGGCGGGGCTGGCCGACGGCGGCTGGGCGGGCGCGCTCGCCGGGCGGCCGGCGGCCGGCGCAGCCGTGCTGGCCGCCGAGCTGGCGGCGGTGGTGGCGCTCTCGCCGGAGCTGGACGCCGCCTGGCTGCTGCCGCTTCGCCGGCTGCGCGCCCGGCTGACCCGTCCGCTGCGCGGCGGCACCGGCGTGCCCCTGCTCGCCACCGTGCAGCAGCTCCAGCTCAGCGACGCCTACCGGCGGGTGGCCCCGCTGCTCCGCTCCGACGTGCGGGAGCACTGGGACGACGACGGCTGGCGCTTCGTGGGGCACGCCGCGCGCTTCCGGGGCCGGTCGGCCACCGTGGTGTTCGCCGTGCCGCTGGCCGACCGGCAGCCCGACACCGTACGGGTCGCCGTCGTCGACGACGCCACCGGGCAGACCCTGCTCGGCCTCGCCGCCCCGGCACCGCCCGCCGGCCCTCGGCTCACCGTCACCCCGGTGTGAGCCCGGGCCGGCGGCGGACGCAGTCACGCGGCGCCGAGCCGGCCGGACCCGGGCGACCCGGTCCGGCCGCCGCCCCGACGGCCCCCGCGCCCGGGTCCCGCTCAGTCGGCGCGCAGCCAGGCGCGGACATCCCCGCCGTGCTCGTCGAGCCCGGGCGGCGGCAGGTCGTACCGGGGCCGGGTGGCGGAGAGGCGGATCGGGTTGCGGATGCCGGGCACCCCGCCGACGGTGACCACCGGGTCGAGCCCGAGCTCGCGGGCCAGGGCGACGCCGTCGTCGACGGTGTTGATCGGGGCGCAGGGCACGCCCGCCGCCCGCAGGTCGCGGAACCACTCGTCCCGGGTCCGCCGGCGCAGCCGTTCGACCAGGATCGGGCGCAGCGCCTCCCGGTTGGCCGTGCGGTCCGGATTGTGCCGGAACCGGGGATCGTCGGGCAGCGCGGGCAGGTCCAGCACCTGGCACAGCCTGCGGAACTGGCCGTCGTTGCCGGCGATGACGACGAGTTCGCCGTCGGCGGCCGGCATCGGCTCGTACGGGAACAGGCTCGGGTGCGCGTTGCCCATCCGCCACGGCGACGCGCCGCCGGCGACGTGGCCGCTGGCGTGGTTGACCAGGCCGGACAGCGCCGAGGAGAGCAGGTCCACCTCGACGTGCTGGCCGGCACCGCCCTGGGCGCGGTGGTGCAGGGCGGCGAGGATGCCGAGCGCCGCGTGCAGCCCCGCCATCACGTCGATCACGGCGACGCCGGCCTTGTACGGCGGGCCGTCCGGCTCGCCGGTGAGGCTCATCAGGCCCGACGCGGCCTGGACCATGAGGTCGTAGCCGGGCAGGTCCGCGCCGGCGGCGGTGCCGAAGCCGCTGATCGAGGCGTAGACGATCCGTTCGTTGACGGCGGCGACGCTGTCGTAGTCGAGGCCGAAGCGCCGCAGGCCGCCCGGGCGGAAGTTCTGGATCATGACGTCGGCCCGGCGGACGAGTCGCCGCGCGAGGTCGAGGTCGGCGGGGTCGGCGAGGTCCAGCACCACCGAGCGCTTGTTGCGGTTGACGCCGAGGTAGTAGGTGGACGTTCCCTCCCGGACCGGCGGCATCCAGGTGCGGGTGTCGTCCCCGCCGGGCCCCTCCACCTTGATCACGTCGGCGCCGAGGTCGGCGAGCAGCATGGTCGCGTACGGCCCGGCCAGGATCCGCGAGAAGTCCGCGACGAGCACACCGCTCAGCGGCCCGGCTCCCTGCTCCCCCATCGTCCCTCCCCTGTCTCGCCGTTCCCGTCGGCTGCGGTGGCGCGCGCTCACGCGTCGCCGGGCGCGGCCCTCCCGTACCCGGTCGACCGCTCGCGGAACGACAACGATGGCACAGTCGGCGGAGCGGACGTCGGTCGCCCCGAGGTCCACTCCGGAGCGGAGCGCCTCGCCCGCCGAGCGGCGCAGGGGCAAGGCGGCGCGGCCGGGCGGCGCACCTGACCGACCGGGCTCGCGGCGCCTCCCGGCGGCCCGGGCCGGCTCAGGCGCGACGCCGGCGGGGCCAGCGGGTCGGGATTGGACCTCGCCCCCGGGCGGTCCGGCCTTCCTACGATGGCGTTCCACGCCCGCCACACCGCCGGGAGGACGTCATGCCGGAGCCTTTCGCCGACCTGTCCACGCCGCTGATCGCCGACGCCTGCGTGCGGCTCGGCGTGCCGCTGCGCGCGGCGCCGGCCGGGATCCGGCCGGTCGTCGCCGGTCACCGCCTCGCCGGGCGGGTGCTGCCGGTGCGCCACCACGGCAGCGTGGACGTGTTCCTGGAGGCGTACGCGGGCGCGGCCCCGGGCGACGTGCTGGTCATCGACAACGGCGGCCGGGTCGACGAGGCCTGCGTCGGCGACCTGGCGGTGCTGGAGGGCGTCGCGGCCGGCGTCGCCGGCCTGGTGGTCTGGGGTCTGCACCGCGACACCTCCGAACTGGTGGAGATCGGCCTGCCCGTGTTCAGCTACGGCAGCCTGCCGCTGGGGCCGACCCGGCTCGACGAGCGGGGGCCGCAGACGCTGGCCACCGCCCGGGTCGGGCCGCACGTGGTGGGCGCCGACGATCTCGTCGTCGCCGACGACGACGGGGTGCTGTTCCTGCCCGCCGGGCGCGCCGACGAGGTGTTCGCGGCGGCGCGGCGGATCCGGGGCGTCGAGCGGCTCCAGGCGCAGCGCATCCGGGCCGGGGAGACGCTGCGCGAGCAGACCGACTTCGCCGGCTACCTGGCCCGCCGCGCCACCGACCCCGGCCACACCTTCCGCCAGCACCTGCGGCGCGTGGGCGGCGCGATCGAGGAGTGAGGGTGGTCATAACGGCTGGACGCGCCACCACGGCCGGCTGCTAGCCTCGTCGGCAGGTCATGAGCGCCAGCGTCAAGCCCCGGCTCGCTGGCCGGCAACCCTCGTCCGCGCAGGGGTGCCCCGGGTGAAGACCAGGCGCCGGAGCAGCTCCGGTGCAAGCGTGGCCTGGTTCCCAGGTCAGCAACGACCGAGGAGAGCCATGTCCTTCCGCATCTGCGCCCCGCCGACGGGCTTCGCCGTGGCCCCCACGCCGCCGCCGGCCCTGACCCGGCGCCGCCACGTCGACATGATGCGGGTCTGCAGCGCCTCGTGTCGCCCCGGCGACCCGCGCTAGCCGCGCACCGAACCCCTCTTCCAGGAACCACCCCCAGCGGTACGCCCACCGGGCGCACCGCCGGCGGCGCACGCCCGTGGCCGCCGACGGAGACCTTTCGGAGACACCTGTGCGATTCCTTCCCGCCCTCACCCGTGCCGCCGCCCTCGGCGTCGCCGCCGTCGTCGCCGCCACCGCCCTGACCGGCTGCGGCGACGACGCGACCGGCGCGGCCGACAACCCGTACGGCCTGCTCCAGCCGGGCGTGCTGCGCGCCGGCACGCTCACCGACGCCCCGCCGAACGTCTACCTCAAGGACGGCAAGTTCACCGGCTTCGACAACGACCTGCTCACCGCCGTCGCCGAGAAGGTCGGCCTGAAGGTGGAGTTCGTCGGAACCGACTTCTCCGCCCTGCTCTCCCAGGTCAACAACCGCAAGTTCGACGTGGGCAGCTCGTCGATCACCATCACCGAGGCGCGTAAGAAGACCGTCGACTTCGGCAACGGCTACGACTTCGGCCACTTCGGGCTCGACGTGCCGGCCGGCTCGTCGCTGACCAGCTTCGACCAGCTCGCCGGCAAGCGGGTCGTGGTCGTGCAGGGCACCGTCCAGGACGACTTCGCCACCGGCAAGGGGCTCGACCCGGTGCGGGTGCCCGACTACAACGGTGCGATCAACCAGCTCAAGGCCGGCACCGCCGACGCCTGGATCGCCCCCGCCGAGATCGGCGACAAGTCGGCCGCCGACAGCGGCGGCAAGATCAAGGTGGCGGCCAAGCTGCTCAGCCCCGCCCCGACGGCGTACGCGTTCGCCAAGGGCAACGACAAGCTGCGCGAGGCGCTGAACAAGGGCCTCGACGAGGTGATCGCCGACGGCACGTGGAGCCGCCTGCAGGCCCGGTACTACCCGGGCCGGCCGATCCCGGCCGACTTCAAGCCGGGCAGCGGCACGGTCGCGGTGCCGTCGGCGTCGGCTTCTTCCTGACCAGGACGACGAGCGAGCGGGGCGGTAGGAGAGGCGACTGATGGATCCGTTGAGCACCCTGTGGGAGACCTTCTTCGACTGGGACTCCATGCGCGAGGCGCTGCCCGAGATGCTGACCGTCGGGCTGCCCAACACGCTGATCCTGGCGGTCTCCGCCGCCCTGCTCGGCTCGGTGCTGGGCATGGGGCTGGCCGTCGCGGGCATCTCGCGTACGCGATGGTTGCGCTGGCCGGCGCGGGTCTACACCGACGTGTTCCGGGGCCTGCCGGCCGCGGCGACCATCCTGCTCATCGGCGTCGGCCTGGCGCCGCTGGGCATGCAGGTGTGGGGGCCCAACCCGTACCCCCTCGGGGTCCTGGCGCTGTCGCTGATCGCGGCGGCCTACATCGGCGAGATCTTCCGCTCCGGCATCCAGTCGGTGGAGGCCGCCCAACTGGAGGGGGCGCGGGCGCTGGGCCTGTCCTGGGGCGAGGCGATGCGCCTGGTGATCGTGCCGCAGGGCATCCGCCGCGTGCTGCCGGCCTGGGTGAACCAGCTGATCGCGCTGATCAAGGACTCCAGCCTGGTCTACTTCCTGGGGCTGCTGGCCAGCCAGCGGGAGCTGTTCCGGATCGGGCAGGACTACGCGGCGAACACCGGCAACCAGTCGGCGCTGCTGCTGGCCGGGCTGTTCTACCTCGCGCTGACCGTGCCGCTGACCCACGCGGTCAACTGGATCGACCGGCGACTGCGGCACGGCCGACAGGCCGCGGCGCCCACCGACGCCGACGACGACCTCGACCTGGCCCTGCCGGGCGCGGCGGGAGGGAACCAGCGATGAGCATCGACACGACGACCTCGGTGAGCCTGAGCGTCCGCGACGTCCACCTGGCATTCGGGTCGCACCGGGTGCTGCGCGGCGTGGACCTCGACGTCGCGCGCGGCGCCACGGCCTGCGTGATCGGCCCGTCCGGCTCGGGCAAGTCCACCCTGCTGCGCACCATCAACCGGCTCATCGAGCCCGACCGGGGCGACGTGCTGCTCGACGGGCGCAGCGTGCTGGCCGACGACCCGGACGCCCTGCGGCAGCGGGTCGGCATGGTCTTCCAGCAGTTCAACCTCTTCCCGCACATGAGCGTGCTGCGCAACATCACCCTCGGGCTGCGCCGGATCCGGAAGCTTCCCGAGGACGAGGCGGTGGCGGTCGCCCGCGACCACCTGGAGCTGGTGGGGCTGGCGGCCAAGGCCGACGCCCGGCCGGCGCACCTGTCGGGCGGGCAGCAGCAGCGGGTCGCCATCGCCCGTGCGCTGGCGCTGCGTCCGCAGGTGATGCTCTTCGACGAGGCCACCTCGGCGCTGGACCCGGAGCTGGTCAAGGGCGTGCTGGGGCTGATGGCGGAGCTGTCCGCCGGCGGCATGACGATGGTGGTGGTCACCCACGAGATGGGCTTCGCGCGCGAGGTCGCCGACACGGTCGCGTTCATGGACCGCGGCGTGGTGCTGGAGGTCGGCGAGCCGGCGGCGGTCTTCGAGCGGGCGGAGCACCCGCGGCTGCGCCGCTTCCTGTCCCAGGTGCTCTGACCCCGTCGCGCGGTCCCCGGCCGGGTGGCCACGCCCGCTTACGACGGTCGGCGCTTGCCGTGCCCGCCCGCGACGACGGCACGGCCCGGCGACGACGGTCGGCGCGACCCTCTGGCGTGTCGCCGGTAACGGCAATATTCTCCACTGCACACGCGGCCTCTGGAGTTCCTTTTCACTCCCCCGCCCGCCGCCGCAGAGGAGACGCCATGCACCTCGACCACTCCGAACTGGACCGCCGGACTTTGCTGCGGGCCGGACTCGGCGCCGCCACGGTGGCGGTCGTCGGAAGCGAGCTCGCCTTCCCGGCCGCCGCACAGGCGGATCCCGGCGCCGACCTCGACTGGATCTACGGCTGCGACGAGTGGGGCGCCCGGCCACCGTCGAGCCCACTGTCGGTCAGCGCCATCCCCACCAACAAGATCATCGTGCACCACATGGCGTTCCCGAACGTCACGGACCACTCCGAGGCGCAGGCGATCAAGCTGGCCCGCGACTGCCAGGACCTGCACATGGACGGCAACGGCTGGTCCGACACCGGCCAGCACTTCACCGTCAGCCGGGGCGGCTACGTCCTGGAGGGACGCCGGGGCAGCCTGGAGCGGCTGCGGGCCGGCGACCGGCAGATGATCTCGGCACACTGCCCGGGCGAGAACGGCCGGGCGATCGGCATCGAGAACGAGGGCACCTACGTCACCGAGACGCCGCCGGAGGCGCTGCTCGACTCGCTGGTCAGACTCTGCACGACCATCTGCCGACAGTACGGGCTGCACGCCCACGACATCTTCGGCCACTGGGACTTCCGTACCACTCAGTGCCCCGGCGCCGCCTTCTACCGGCAGTTCCCCGACCTGCGCCGCCGGGTGTTCGAGGCGCTCGACACCGACCTCGCCGACGTGCCGGCCCGCCGCTGGCCGGACCTGTGGCGGTTCGTCGGCTCGCCGTCGGTGCGGGTGGCGCAGTACCTGCTGGCCCACCGCGGCTACGCCGTGCCCGTCAACAGCGTCTTCGACGCCGCCACCGTCGCCGCCGTGCAGGACTGGCAGTACCGCAACGGCATCCCGGTCGACGTCGACGCCACCCTCACCGCGCCGACCTGGGAGACGCTGGCGCCGGAGCTCGACTCCCACGCCACCGGCATCCCGGTCAGTGCCGCCCAGTTCATGCTCAACTTCAAGGGCTGGACCGAGGTCGCCGTCACCGGCGCGTACGACCACGCCACCAAGAAGGCCGTCCAGGATCTCCAGGCGCTGCACGGCCTGCCGCGCAACGGGAAGCTGACCACCAACACGTGGTGCGTCCTCGTCGGCGGGGTCGTACGCCACTCCTTCCGGCACTGACCGCCCGCGGCCCGTGGGCGCGTCCGCGCCCACGGGCCGCGAAACGCGGTCGCGCCTGTCGCTCGTCCCCCTGCCGGTCTGCGACGATGACGTCGTCACGACCAGAGGAGGGTGCTGTGGCGTCTCGACTCAACCCGTATCTCAGCTTCCCGGGCACCGCGCGGGAGGCGATGGAGTTCTACCAGCGCGTGTTCGGCGGCTCGCTGTCGATGAACACCTTCGGCGAGTACGGCACCGACGATCCCACGCTGCGCGACAAGATCATGCACGCGACGTTGGAGACCGACCGGGGCTACACCCTGATGGCGTCGGACACCGCACCGGGAATGACGCACGAGCCGGGCAACACCGTCGCCGTCAGCCTCAGCGGCGACGACGCCGACCTCCGCGGGTACTGGGAACAGCTGTCCGACGGGGGCACGGTGCGGATACCACTGCAGAAGCAGATGTGGGGAGACGAGTTCGGCATGTGCGTCGACCGATTCGGCGTCGCCTGGATGGTGGACATCGGCCAGCCCCAGGGCTGACGCGTAAGCGCTCCCGCGCGGCCAGGCGAGCGGGTCGGAGGTGTACCGGCGGCGCGACCGGGTACCGAGCCCTGTCCGTCGGGTCCGCGGCGCGCCACCGGCGTGCCCGGCCCCGCAGCCGTCGGTCAGGGGGTGCACCGATGCCGTCGACGCCGTCGGGCCGATGAGCCGCGTCCGCAACCTGCGGGTCCGCCCGGACCTGCTCTACGTGGCGAGCGGCTGGAGCACGCTGGTCACCGACGTGCGCGGTCGGATCACCGGCGCCGACCCGCAGGGCTTCTTCGCCCGCAACACCCGGGTGCTCAGCGTCGAGCGCCTCACCGTGGACGGCCGCGAGCCGGTGCCGTTCAGCACGGCAAACGTGGCCGGCCACGCACAGCTCTCGTACGCGGCGCTGGGCGACGGCGAGACGCTGCCGTCCCGCGCGGCGTACCTGCTGGTGGAACGCTTCGTCGGCGAAGGGCTGCGGACCCGGCTGACCGTGGTCAGCTACGCCCCGACGCCGCGGGAACTGGAGCTGCGGATCCGCCTCGCCGCCGACTTCGCCGACACCAGCGAGGCCGAGACCGGCCGCCGGGTGCAGTCCGGCCGGGTCGAGACGAGCTGGGCCGCCGACGACGGCGAGCTGCGCCTGACCTACCGGTGCGGCGGCCTCGACCGCGCGGTGGCGATCGGCGTCCGCGCCGACGCGCCAGTCCGGTACCGGGACGGCACCGTGCTGGTCGACGTCGTGGTGCCCCCGCGCGGATCGGGCCGGGTGGAACTCGTCGTCGAGCCGGTCTTCGACGGGCGGCGACTGGCCGCGCCGCCGGCGACGTTCGCCGAGCCCGGCGACGACGCCTCGCTCGCCCGCGCCCGCCTCGCCCGCGAGCTGACCCGGCTGAGCAGCAGCAACTTCGACGTCACGGCGGCCTGGCGCTGCGCCGTCGACGACCTCGCGGTGCTGCCGCTCGGTGAGCCGGCCGGGCCGACCGCGCCGATGGCCGGCCTGCCGATCTACCAGGAGATCTTCGGCCGCGACACCATGACCGCCTCGTGGCAGGCCCTGCTCGCCGGGCCCACGATGCTGGCGGACAGCCTGCGGCTCAACGCCCGCCACCTGGGACGGCGCGTCGACGACTGGCGCGACGAGGAGCCGGGCAAGCCGTTGCACGAGGCCCGGCGGGGCCCGGTGTCCGCGCTCGGGCTCGACCCGTTCGACGGCTACTACGGCGACTGGTCGACCGCGCCCGACTTCCTGATCTTCCTCGGCCAGTTCTTCGCCTGGACCGGCGACCTCGACACCGTACGGGACCTGCTGCCGACCGCGCGCCGAGCCCTGGGGTGGATCGACCGGTACGGCGACCTCGACCGGGACGGCTTCCTCGAATACCACTGCCGGTCCCGGGCGGGGCTGAAGAACCAGGGGTGGAAGGACTCGGACACCGCCGTCGTCGACGAGCACGGCGAGGTGGTGCCCAACCCGATCGCCACCAGCGAGCTGCAGGCCTACTGGTACGCGGCGCTGCGGCACGCCGCCGTGGTGTTCGCCGCGACCGGGCATCCCGCGCTCGGCGCCCGGCTGGTCCGCCGGGCCGCCGCGCTGCGTCGCCGGTTCCACCGCGCCTTCTGGATGCCGGAGCGGGGCTGTCACGCCATGGCGCTGGGGCCGGACAAGCGGCAGGTGCGCTCGGTCAACTCCAACGACGGCCACCTGCTCGCCACCGGGATCGTGCCGGCCAGGCTGGCGCCCCGGGTCGCCGACCGGCTGTTGGCCCCCGACATGTTCAGCGGCTGGGGGGTACGCACCCTGTCGTCGGCGCACCCGGCGTACGACCCGTTCAGCTACCACCGGGGCAGCGTCTGGCCGGTGGAGGCGGGCACGATCGGCATCGGGCTGGCCCGGTACGGGTGCTGGGAGCACCTGCACCGGCTCGCCGAGGGGATGTTCGCCGCGGCGGCGCTCTTCGCCGAGCACCGGCTGCCGGAGGTGCTCAGCGGCCTGCCGCGCGACGACGCGCATCCGCATCCGGGCGTCTACCCGAACTCCTGCTCACCGCAGGCCTGGTCGGCCAGCGCGGTCGTGGCGCTGGTCCAGGCGCTGCTGGCGCTGCGCCCGGCCGCCCCGCTGCGGACCGTCTTCGTCGACCCGCACCTGCCCGAGTGGCTGGCCGAACTCGCCCTGGAGGGCGTGCAGGTCGGCGGGCGCACGGTCGACCTGTCCGTTCGGCGTGGACGCGGCGGGCGGACGTCGCTGCGCGCCCGCGGGGACCGGATCGCGGTGGTGCGCCGGCCCACGCTCCAGGCGGCGGCCGCCCGTCGCCACCGGAGCTGACCGCCCCCGGCCGGCCCAACGGCGTTCACCGGGGCGGACGGACCAGTTCACGGGGCTAGGATCCTGTCGTGGCCGACGCAGGGCTCATCCAGGACGACGAGCGGTTACGCCGCATCGAGGCGGTGACGGACGCGGCGCTGTCCCGCCTCGACGCGGCCGACCTGTTCGACGAGCTGCTCGACCGCGTCCGGGACCTGCTCGCGGTCGACACCGCGGCCATCCTCCTGCTCGACGCGCCCACCCAGCAGCTCGTGGCCACCGCGGCCAAGGGCCTCGAGGAGGAGGTCCGGCAGGGCTTCCGGCTCGCCGTCGGGCGCGGGTTCGCCGGTCGGGTCGCCCTGACCGGGCAGCCGGTGGTCATCGAGGACGTCACCCCGGACGCGGTGGCCAACCCCCTGCTCCTGACGATGGGCCTGCGCTCGCTGCTCGGCGTGCCGATGTTCGCCCAGGACCGGCTCATCGGCGTGCTGCACGTCGGCACGCTGCGTCCGCGCCACTTCACCCCCGACGACGTCCGCCTGCTGGAGCTGGTCGCCGACCGGGCCAGCCTCGCCAACGCCGCGCGGTCGAACAACCTGGACCACACCGCCGCCCTCGCCCTGCAACGCAGCCTGCTGCCGGCCCAACTGCCCGACGTGCCCGGACTCGACCTCGCCGCCCGGTACGTGCCCGGTCACGTCACCGGAGTCGGCGGCGACTGGTACGACGTGTTCACCCTGCCGTCCGGCTGGCTGGGGCTGGTCATCGGCGACGTGTCGGGGCACGGCCTGCAGTCCGCCGTGGTGATGGGACGGGTCCGCAGCGCCCTGCGCGCCTACGCGCTGGTCTGCGACGAGCCGGCGGAGGCGTTGGCGATGCTGGACCGCAAGGTCTCGTACTTCGAGGCGGGCAGCCTGACCACGGCGCTCTACGCCATGATCTCCCCCGACCGGACCACCGTCCGGATCTCCACCGCCGGTCACCTGCCGCCCGTCCTCGCCGTCCCGGGCCACCGGGGCGCCCTGGTCCCGGTACCCGTCGACCCGCCGCTGGGCACGGGTCCCCCGCCGCCCGCCCGGCGCCAGAGCGTGGTGGACCTGCCCCCGGGGGCCGTCCTGGTCTGCTTCACCGACGGGCTCGTCGAGCGCCGCCGCGAGGTCATCGACGTCGGCGTCGAGCAGCTCGTCGGGGTGGTCCAGCCGGCGCCCGCCGAGCAGGTCTGCGCGACCGTCATGGCGGCTCTCGGCACCGACCAGCCGACCGACGACATCGCCGTGCTGGTCGTCGGTCGCCGGCCGCCCCGGGGCTGAACCGCCGGCGGCACGGACGCGACGACACCGGCACCCCGGACGACGACGGCGCGAGCACCGCCGGAGCCGGCACCACCGGACGCGACGACACCGGCACCCCGACGCGGCGAGCCGGGCGGCCGGATGCGGCACCGCCGGACGCGACGGCTCCGGTCGCGGTGGCCGCGAACGGGGTGGCCTGGGAGCCGTCCCGGGCGCCCACCGCGACGCCGGAGCGCCCGAGCCCGTTTGGCGGGCGACGATCGCGGAAAGAGTGGCGGGCATGAAGTGGGCCAGCCGAGCCGTACCCGCCGCCGTCGCCGCCGTCGCCGCCCTCGCCGCGCGCGACCTGATCCAGCGTGACCACGCGTTGCTGCGCAACTTCCCGGTCCTCGGGCGGGCCCGCTACCTGCTCGAGTCGATCGGGCCGGAGCTGCGCCAGTACATCGTCGCGGGCAACAACGAGGAGCGACCTTTCACCCGCGACCAGCGCCGCTGGGTGTACGCGTCGGCGAAGCAGCAGAACAACTACTTCGGCTTCGGCACCGACAACGACATCGAGTTCACGCCCGGGTATCCGATCATCAAGCACCGCACCTTCGGGCGGACCGTCCCGCCGTCGACGCCCGGGGCCGGGCACGACGTGCGGCTGCCGTGCGCCAAGGTGCTGGGCGCCGCCCGGGGCCGCGCGCACGCGTTCCGGCCCGAGTCGGTGGTGAACATCTCCGGGATGAGCTTCGGTTCGTTGTCCGGCAACGCCGTCGAGGCGCTCAACCGGGGCGCCGCCCTGGCCGGCTGCCTTCAGAACACCGGCGAGGGCGGGCTGTCGCCGTACCACCGCAGGGGTGGTGAGCTGGTCTTCCAGATCGGCACCGCGTACTTCGGTTGCCGCGACGAGCACGGCCGGTTCAGCCTCCAGCGGCTCAAGGACCTCGTCGCCGGCGCGCCGGTACGGGCGCTGGAGATCAAACTCAGCCAGGGCGCGAAGCCCAGCCTGGGGGGCCTGCTGCCGGCGGCCAAGGTCTCCGCCGAGATCGCCGCGACCCGGGGCGTCCCGCAGGGGCGCGACTGCGTCAGCCCGTCCCGGCACGCCGAGTTCTCCGACTGCGACAGCCTCCTCGACTGGGTGGAACTGCTCGCCGCCGAGACCGGCCTGCCGGTGGGCATCAAGTCGGCGGTGGGCGACCTCGGCTTCTGGGAGGAGCTGACCACCCTGATGCGCGACACGGGGCGCGGGGTCGACTTCGTCACCGTCGACGGCGGCGAGGGCGGCACCGGCGCCGCGCCGCTGATCTTCACGGACTCGGTGTCGCTGCCGTTCCAACAGGGCTTCGCCCGCGTCCACAAGGTCTTCGCCGAGCGCGACCTGCACGAGCGGGTGGTCTTCGTCGGCGCCGGCAAGCTCGGCCTGCCCGACAACGCCGTGGTGGCGTTCACGCTCGGCTGCGACATGGTCAACGTCGGCCGGGAGGCGATGCTCGCCATCGGCTGCATCCAGGCCCAGAAGTGCCACACCGACGCCTGCCCCACGGGCGTCGCCACCCAGAACCCGTGGCTCGCCCGGGGCGTGGACCCGGCCTCGAAGGCGGTCCGCGCGGCCAACTACATCAGGACCCTGCGCCGGGACCTGGTCAAGGTCGCCGAGGCGTGCGGCGTCGAGCACCCGGGCCTCATCGACACCGACGCGATCGAGGTCCTCGACGGCCGGACCGCCTCCCGCCCCCTGCACGAGGTCTACGGCTACCGCCCCGGCTGGGGCCTGCCGTCCGTCGCCGACCGGGAGGAGATCGCCCGGCTGATGACGGCGGAGGCTCCGCAGGGCGGCAGCGCCCCGCCCTCCCCGACCGCGATGCCCTGACCGTCCGGCCCGCCCACCCGCAGGACGGGGGCGCGCGGGCGGACAGGCGGACGAGCGGGCGGGCGGGCGGGCTGGCTGGCTGGCTGGCTGGCTGGTGATATTCGCGCGCGCCTGCGGCCCGCCGCGCCTATGGTGGCGCGATGCTGATCAGACGCGAGACCCCCGCCGACATCGACGCCGTCCGGGCCGTGCACCTCGCGGCCTTCGCCGACCCCGACAAGCCCGACGCCGTACCGGTCGAGGCCGGGCTGGTGGACGAGCTGCGGGCGGACGCCGGATGGCTGCCCGCCCTCTCCCTCGTCGCCGTCGACGACGACGGGCAGGTCGTCGGGCACGTGGTGTGCACCCGGGGCCGGGTGGACGGCGAACCGGTCGCGCTGGGGCTCGGCCCGCTCGCCGTGCTGCCGGCCTGGCAGCGGCGCGGCACCGGCTCCGCGCTGATGCACGCGGTGCTCGGCGCGGCCGACGCGCTCGACGAGCCCCTGGTGGTGCTGCTCGGTCACCCCGGGTACTACCCCCGCTTCGGGTTCCGCCCCGCCGTCGACCTCGGCGTCACCCCGCCGCAGCCGTGGGGGCCGCAGTACTTCATGGCGCGCCCGCTGAGCGCCTGGCGGCCGTCGATCCGGGGCGGGTTCACCTACGCGAAGCCGTTCGACGACCTGTAGGTAACGCCGGCGTACCTTCCCCGCGCGTCGCCCGTCCGGCATCATCGGACGATGGGAGAGGTACTGCCGATGCCGAGGCTCGGTGACCTGTTCACCGACACCCGCGGCGGCGGCGACCGGACGATGCGGGTCAGCTGGCACCCGGAGCGGGATGCCGTGGTGCTGTCCCTCTGGGCGGGCACGGTCTGCCGGGGATCCTTCCGGATGGCCGTCGACGACCTGCCGCGGCTGCTGTCGCTGCTCGCGGAGATCACCACGGTCGCCGCGCCGCCGGCGTGCTCCGCCCCGGGCGGGCCGCCCGCGCCGGACGCCGCCGCCGGCCCGTCGGCGGCGTCACCGGGCGAGCAGACCGGCGAGATCAGGGGGCCCGCCGGCCACCGGCTGCTGCCGATCGTCCCGGCTCCGCGCGTCGCCTGAGACGTACGACCGGCGGCGGCACCGGTTTCCGTACGCCCGCCGGCCGGAGCCGCCACGCGCTCCGGATCCGACCTTCGGGCAGGTCAGTGCCGCTGACGCGAGGTTCCATGCGAACATGTGTTCGTGTCGCGTGAGGCCCACATCCTGCACGCCGACCTGGACGCGTTCTACGCGTCGGTCGAGCAGCGCGACGACGCGCGACTACGCGGCCGGCCGGTGATCGTCGGCGGCGGCGTGGTCCTGGCGTGCAGCTACGAGGCGAAGGCCCGGGGCGTACGCAGCGCGATGGGCGGTCGGCAGGCCCGCCGGCTCTGCCCGGAGGCGGTCGTCGTACCGCCGAGGATGGCGGCCTACACGGCGGCCAGCCGCGCGGTGTTCGAGATCTTCCGGCAGACGACCCCGGTCGTCGAGGGCCTCTCCATCGACGAGGCGTTCCTCGACGTGGGCGGGCTGCGGCGGCTGGTCGGGCCGCCCGTCGGCATCGCCACGCGGCTGCGCCGGGAGGTGCGCGCGCGGGTCGGCCTGCCGATCACCGTGGGGGTGGCCCGCACGAAGTTCCTCGCCAAGGTGGCCAGCGGCGTCGCCAAGCCCGACGGCCTGCTGGTCGTCCCGCCCGACGAGGAGCTGGCCTTCCTGCACCCGTTGCCGGTCGAGCGGCTGTGGGGCGTCGGCCCGGTGACGGCGGCGAAGCTGCGGGAGCGGGGCGTGCGTACGGTCGGGCAGGTCGCCCGCCTCGGCGAGGCCACGCTGGTCTCGCTGCTCGGCGCGGGCGCCGGCCGGCACCTGCACGCCCTGGCGCACAACCGTGACCCCCGGCCGGTGCAGGTCGGCCGCCGACGCGGGTCGATGGGCGCGCAGCACGCCCTCGGCGGCGACCGGCACTCCCCCGCGGAGCTGGAGGCGATCCTCGCCGGCCTGGTGGACCGGGTGACCCGGCGGATGCGCGCGGCGTCGAGGTCCGGGCGGACGGTGACGCTGCGGCTGCGGTTCGGCGACTACACCCGCGCCACCCGCGCCCGCACGTTGGCCAAGGCGACCGCGGACACCACCCCGCTGCTCGGCGCGGCCCGGGCGCTGCTGCGGGCGGCGCTGCCGGAGATCGAGCGGCGCGGCGTGACGCTGGTCGGCGTGTCGGTGGGCAACCTGGACGACTCCCCCGTGCAGCCGCCGCTGCCGTTCGACCGCGATCCGGGGGCGGACCTGGACGCCGCGGTGGACGCGGTCCGCGACCGGTTCGGGTCGACGGCGCTCACCCGGGCGGTGCTGCTGGGCCGCCAGCCGAGCCTGGAGATGCCGCTGCTGCCGGACTGAGCGCCGGCGCGGGGCGGTCACCGGACCACCGGGCACACCCGACGAGGCCGGGCCTTGTCCCTGGCGAAGTCGCGGGCCACCCCCATCAGCTCGACCAGGCCGTTGGCGAACTCCATCGTCTCGTGGTGCGCCCTCGTCCACTCGGGTTGGAACGAGGTGCCGACCTCGGAGTTCCAGGCGTAGACGCCGTACCGGTACCAGCGCATCACCGGAGTTGCCGGCCGCCGAGCAGCGCACGTCGGAGATGAGGCCGGGCACCCCTCTGTCAATCCCCTCCGCGCTGCCGTGCCCCGGCACAGTCCCCCGGAGGGTCGGCCCGGCGCCGAGGTTTGACGGGTGCGGCGACTGGAGAATGGTGAGGGTCGCACCTGCGTACAAGGGGGGATCACTCGTGTCCGACGCCACCACCGACCGGTCCGATCGTCAGGACGACCGTCCCGACGAGGTGACCGATCCGCTGCTGTGGAAGCTCGCCCTGGGCGTGGCCGACGCCCACGAGCCGGACGGGGACGGGGGCTGCCGCAACCTGCTCTGCGCGGGTCAGGCCTGGCCCTGTCCGGCGTGGAACAACGCGCAGCTCGCGCTGCGGATGGCCCGGACCGGCTCGACCCGGCCGTCCTCGGACGTCACGGCCGGGCAGCCGGACGGCCACGGCGGGCGCACCGGCCTGCCCGAGGTGGCGGCCCGCCGCAACCGGCCGGTCCCGCCGCGGGCGTCGGCGGCGTAGCCGACCTCAGGGCCGCCCGACCGGCCCGGTCAGCTGCGCCGCGAGCTTTTTCGGAGCGAGCAGGCAGTAGCTCTCGGTGAGCAGCTCGCCGACCTCGGCCCAGTCGACGCCCTCGTCGAGCACCAGGCTGAGCACGTCGGCGCCCCAGTCCGCCTTGAAGAAGGGGTGGCCCCCGGCCACGAGCGCGTGCACCTCGTCGAGCGGCGCCCGGAAGGTCACGACGCAGGTCGGCTCGTCGGTCCCGGCAGCCCGCGCACGCGCCATCCGGTGCCCGGCGTCGACGGTGAACACGTGCGCGAAGGTCCGCTTGCGGATCCGCCAGCGCACGCCCACCCAGGCCGGCTCCTCGTAGCTCTCGGGCAGCTCGCGACAGATCGCCCGCAGGCGGTCGAGCAACTCGGGCGGCACGTCTCCGGGGGCGGTCATGCCCGGACCGTAGCCGCCCCCTCCGACACTCTCGCCCCCGCGCGACGGGCCGTCAGGCGAGGGTGGCGTCGGCCTCGTCCAGCCACCGTCGGTACCAACGGGCGAAGCCCAGACGCGTGCCGTCGGAGTCGCGCAGCGGCCGGAAGCCGGTGCCCTCGGCGGTGTCGTCGGCCCACATCTGGCCGCGTGCCGGGCCGGTGACCACCAGCGCCTCGCGCAACGCGCAGCCGAGATGGCACAGGTAGAGCAGCCCGATCGAGTGATCGGGGACGCAGACCACCCTGTCGTGCAGTTGCCAGTAGGCGTCCTCGGCCTCGTTGAACGCCTCGACGGTGTCGTAGTCGTCCTCGTCGGGCGGCTCGGGCAGCGCGCCGGCCGGGTTGAACGCCCTGGTGTGTGGGAACGGCTGGTGCAGCGTGTCCCGGTCGGTGAGCTCGGCGCCGTCGCCCTCCCACGCCCAGCGCTCGTCCACCCTGCGCAGCGGGAACAGGCCGTAGGCCGGCCCGGCGCCGCCCCGGCCGGCGGTGAGCAGGAAGGAGCGGTACTCCTCGGGCAGCTCGACCCGCAGCTCCCCCTCCAACTCGGCCAGCTCCCCGGCGGACAGTGCCGGCTCCAGCGTCCACCGGTGCGCCTTGGCGCCGAACACCCTGCCGGCGTCGGGATGGGCGGAAAGCCGGGCGAGCCGCTCGCGTACATCGGACCAGTCGGTGTGCGTCACGGCCGGGACCATACCGGCGGGCGCCGACAGCGGACCGCGACCTACAGCAGGTTGCGCCACAGCAGGACCAGGCCGAAGATCGTCCCGAACGTGACGACCACCCGCCTGAGCAGGCGGCCGGGGAGCCTGCGCAGCAGCCGCGCTCCGACGTAGCCGCCGAGGACGGTCGCCGGGACCAGGATCCCCGCGCCCCTCCAGTCGATGTCGCCGAAGACCACGTAGAGCACGACGGCCGTGAACGAGATGACCGCCGACAACAGGTTCTTGAGGGCTACCGTCCGGGTGAGCGGCTCGTGCTGGACCAGGGCCAGGGTGGCCACCAGGACGATGCCGAATCCCGCGCCGATGTAGCCGCCGTAGACGCCGCCCAGGGCGACCAACGTCTGCAGCGTGGCGGGGTGGTCCCGTCGGCGGCGCAGGGCGGTGCGCCGCACGATCTCGCCGATGCGCTCCTGCAGGCCGAGGACGGCGGAGGCGGCGAGCACCAGGAACGGGACGATCACGTCGAAGACGCGGTTGGGTGTCACCAGCAACAGGACCGACCCGGCGACGCCGCCGAGCAGGGCGGCGGGCAGGACCCGCCGGACGTCGCCCCGCGGCGGCAGGTCCCGGTACCCCCCGACGACACTGGCCACGTTCCCCGGGAAGACGGCGACCGTGCTGGTCAGCTTCGCCGTCAGCGGCGGAATGCCGGCGGCCATCAGTGCCGAGAAGGCGATCAGGGAACCGCCGCCCGCCACCGCGTTGAAGGCGCCCGTGGCGACACCTGCGGCGAAGAGCAGCGCTGCCTGGATGGGATCCATCGACTCCCAGGCTAGCGGCGGACCGCCTTCCGGTGGCGGGCCTTCCCGTCAGGCCGGGACGCGCGCGGAGCAGGGCGGGATCCAGGCGGAGCAGGGCGGGCCGGGACGCGCGGAGCGCGACGGGCCGGGAGCCGGGCGGAGCGCGGCGGGCCGGGAGCCGGGCGGAGCGCGGCGGGCCGGGAGCCGGGCGGAGCGCGGCGGGCCGGCGAAGTTCACCTCTTCCGGGTGAGGCGGAAACCGCGGTACGCGGGGATGGTGGTCCTGAGGAGGATCGCGAATGACGGACGTCACCCAGGAGTTCTTCCACAGTCTCGCGCGGCGGGGGCACGACCGCCGCCTGACTGCGATCGACGAGGGCAGTGTCCGGTTCGACATAGCGCGGGACGGCCGGGTCGACCACTGGCTCGTCACCATCGCGAAGGGCGACGTCACGGTCACCGAACAGGCGACGGGCGGCGACGCGGTCGTGCGGGCTGACCGGGCGGTCTTCGACCGGATCGCCAGCGGGCGGGCGTACTTCCTGACCACCGTCCTGCGCGGCGAGGCGGCCGTGGAGGGCAGCCCCCGGCTGTTCGCCACCGTCC
Organism: Micromonospora citrea; assembly: GCF_900090315.1. Taxonomy (NCBI): domain Bacteria; kingdom Bacillati; phylum Actinomycetota; class Actinomycetes; order Micromonosporales; family Micromonosporaceae; genus Micromonospora; species Micromonospora citrea. Next base: position 100,630 of record NZ_FMHZ01000002.1, read on the forward strand.
GGCGGCTGTTCCCCCCGCCGCCCGCGTCGGGGACGGCACGCAGCCGAGGGGGTGACGATGGTTGACAGCCAGGTGGGCATCCTGGACGGGACGACCTTCGTGGTCTGCGACCGCGCCGGCGACATCCTTCCGTCACCCGACACGCCGCTCGGTCTCTTCGCCCACGACACCCGTCTGCTGTCGAAGTGGGTGTTGACGATCAACGGGGAACGACTGAGCACCCTCGCGATCGACGACGTCCACTACTTCGAGAACCGGTTCTATCTGGTGCCGGGCGAGCAGGACGTGTACGTCAACAGCACCCTGTCGGTGCGCCGCACGCACACCCTGGACACCGGCCTGCACGAGGACCTCAGCATCATCAACCACGACGGTCGACCGGTCGACCTGACCCTCAGGGTCGAGGCGGACGCCGACTTCGCGGACCTGTTCGAGGTCAAGGACGCGACAGCGCGGAAGAAGGGCCGGCACTACCGGCGCATCGACGACGGGCGGCTCGTCCTCGGCTACGAGCGGGAACGGTTCCGGCGGGAGACCATCGTCTCCGCGTCGACCCCCGCCGAGCTGGACGAGAACGGGCTGACCCTGACGGTGCACCTCGAACCGCACGGCAAGTGGGCGACCAGACTGACCGCCGAGCCGGACCTCCCGATGCCCAGAGGGCTGGAACGGCTCGTCATCCCCCGGCGGGCAAGACACGCCAGCGACAAGGAGCGTCGGCTCGCCGAGTGGCTGGAGCAGGCGCCCCGGCTGGAGACCGACTGGGAGCCGCTGCGCGGCACGTACCGGCAGAGCCTCATCGACCTGGCCGCGCTGCGCTTCAGCCCCTTCCTCGCCGAGGACAGGAGCGTCCCCGCCGCCGGCCTGCCCTGGTTCATGTGCCTCTTCGGCCGGGACAGCATCCTCACCAGCCTCCAGACGTTGCCGTTCGCGCCGGAGCTGGCCGCCACCACCCTGCGGGTGCTCGCGCTGCGGCAGGGCAGCCGGGTCGACGACTTCCGGGAGGAGCAACCCGGCCGGATCCTGCACGAGATGCGGTACGGCGAGATGAGCGTCTTCGAGGAGACCCCGCACACGCCGTACTTCGGCAGCGCCGACGCCACTCCCCTGTTCCTCGTGCTGCTCGACGAGTACGAGCGGTGGACCGGCGACGTCGACCTCGTACGCTCGGTCGAGCACGAGGCCCGCGCCGCGATCGACTGGATCAACGAGTACGCCGACCTGACCGGCAGCGGCTACATCTCCTACCAGCGGCGCAACACCCGCAACGGCCTGGAGAACCAGTGCTGGAAGGACTCCTGGGACGGCATCTCGTACCGCGACGGCCGACTGCCGGGCTTCCCGCGGGCGACGTGCGAGCTCCAGGGGTACGCGTACGACGCGAAGAGGCGCACGGCCCGGCTCGCCCGCGAGGTCTGGAACGACCCGGCGTACGCCGACCGGCTGGAGCGGGAGGCGGCCGACCTCAAGCAGCGCTTCAACCGCGACTTCTGGGTCGCCGACGGCGAGTACATGGCCCTCGCCCTCGACGGCGACGGCAGCCAGGTCGACGCGCTGTCGTCGAACATCGGCCATCTGCTGTGGAGCGGCATCGTCGACGAGGCGAAGGCGGGCGCCCTGGTGCGGCACCTGCTGTCCCCCGCGCTGTTCAGCGGCTGGGGCGTGCGCACGCTGGCCGAGGGCGCGGGCCGTTACAACCCGATCGGCTACCACGTGGGGACCATCTGGCCGTTCGACAACTCGTTCATCGCCTGGGGCCTGCGGCGCTACGGGTACGCCGACGAGGCGGCGCGGATCGCGGCCGGCATCCTCGACGCCGCGGTCTTCTACGACGGCCGGCTGCCCGAGGCGTTCGCCGGCTACCGCCGCTCCGAGACGAGGTACCCGGTCAACTATCCCACCGCGTGCAGCCCGCAGGCGTGGTCCGCCGGGGCCACCCTGCTGCTGTTGAGGACGATGCTGGGCCTGCGCCCGGTCGGCGAGGATCTCGTGATCAGGCCCGCGCTTCCCGCTAACCTCGACTCCGTGGCGTTGCTCGACATTCCCGGGCGGTGGGGGCGCCTCGACGCGTACGGCCGGGGGCCGGCCGCGGCGGGCGGCCGGGGTCACCAGCCGGCGCCGCAGCAGATCTCCGCCCCCTGACGGGAGGGACGATGCGAGAAATCGACCCGGCGCGTACGGCCGTCGTCGGCGTCCACTGGCAGCACGAGGTCGTCAGCCCCGACGGGCTGTTCGGCCCCTTCTTCGCCGAGCAGGTCGCCCGGCACGACGTCGCCTCGCACGCGGCGCGGGTCAACGCGGCCGTGCGCGCCGCCGGTGGTCTCGTCGTGTACACGCGGGTGGCGCACCGGCCCGGCCATCCCGACCTCATCCCCAACACGCCCAGCTTCGCCATGATCGCCGAGCGGCAGGCCTTCCTGGAGGGCGCGCCGAAGTCCCGCATCATCGACGAGCTCGCCCCGGAGGCCGGCGACGTCGTCATCACCCACGTGCGGCTCACCGGCTTCTTCGGCACCGAACTGGACACGGTGCTGCGCCGCAGGAAGATCGACACCGTCCTGTTCACCGGCGTGGCCACCAACCTGTCCGTCACCGGCACCGCCTTCGAGGCGGTCAACCACGGCTACCGACCCGTCATCGTCTCCGACGCGTGCACCGCCGCGACCGACGAGGCGCACCGGGCGAGCCTGGAGACGCTGGGCCGGCTCGGCGAGGTGGTGACCACCGCCGACGTCGTCGACCGCCTGGGTGGTTGAGCCGCGACGGCGCACGGCCCGCCCGCATTCGGGCGCCGTCGCGGGCGCGGGTCAGCACGGGTGGCGGCTCTCGGTTGGGCCGGTCGAGGCCGAGGGCCCGTCGCGGCGGTCCGGCCGGCGAATGTGGTTGGCGACGCGGGCGGCGTCCCCTACCGTGGTGGGGCACCTCCCGGTGCGCAGGCAACGGCTACTTCCGCTTCCCACGGGGAGACGCGGGTTCGAATCCCGCCGCCGTGACACGGTGTCGACCAGTGGCCCAGGTCGCCTTGGCCCGCAAGGGCCGGTTTCCGTTGCCGCCCTTGGTCTCGGGAGGTGGGCATGCCGCTCACCCGGTGCGAAGGCGACGGTTACTTCTGGTGGCGACCCCCGTGGGGCCGCGCGGTTCGAACCCGCACACGCCGCCGCCGACCTCGACCTCGGGTGGGCGGCGTGTCCGCAACGCCCTGCCGCGTCGGCGTTTGCGTGAGAAGCCGCATGCGACCGGCCGCCGAAACCGCCTTGCCCACCCGCCGGAGCCACCGTTACCGTCGTGCCCGCACTTCCCGGTGCGCAGGCGACGGTTACATCTGGAGGGGCTCACGCCCCGGCGAAGGGTTCCGTCCGTCGCCGGCTCTGATCTCGGGAGGCGCGACCACACGCACACCCGGTGCGCAGGCGACGGTTACTTCATGGATCCGCGGGTTGGGGGTTCGAATCCCTCCGGGGCCCACGGGCTCCGTAGCTCAATGGACAGAGCTGCGGACACAGTCCGTCGCCGACTCTGGTCTCGGGTGTGCGTGCGGTGGCGTCTCCCCGTAGGCGAACGTGGGGGCGTGATGGCCAGGTTCAACCTCAGGCTGCGCCGGAACGGGCGGGGCGCGGGCGACGGGCTCGTCACCGCCGAGGACGCGCCCGGCTTCGCGCGCGAGCCGCGCACGGAACTGTTCCTGCTCGGCGTGTCGAACATGGTCGGCGAGGAGACCTTCTACGAGGGTGCCGCCGACCGGGACGCCCGGTTCCGTGAGCTGGTCGCCGCCGTCGCCGTCGCCGATCCCGACTGGTTCGCCCGCTTCGTGCCGTGGCTGCGCACCGGGGCGATGCTGCGTTCGGCGGCCGTGGTGGCCGCACTGGAGGGTGCCCGCGCGCAGGTCGCGGCCGGCATCCCCGGTTCGCGGACGATCGTGGACTCGGCGTTGCAGCGCGCGGACGAGCCGGGCGAGGCGCTCGCGTACTGGCTGGGCCGCCACGGTCGTACCCTGCCGAAGCCGGTCAAGCGCGGCATCGCCGACGCGGCGGTGCGGCTCTACCACGAGCGGAGCCTGCTCAAGTACGACTCCGACCGCAACGCGGTCCGGTTCGCCGACGTGCTCGACCTGACGCACCCGGTGGCGAGGGACGAGCGGCAGGGTGACCTGTTCCGGCACGCGCTGGACCGCCGGCACCAGCGGGACAATCCGCTGCCGGCGTCGCTGACGATGCTGGCCGCGCGGGCCGCGCTCATGGCGTTGCCCGTCGAGCGGCGCCGGGAGGTCACCGACCCGGCGGTGCTGGAAGCGGCCGGAATGACGTGGGAGGCGCTCGCGGGCTGGCGACAGACGACGATGGACGCCCCGGCCTGGGAGGCGATCATCCCGTCGATGGGCTACCTGGCGCTGCTGCGCAACCTGCGCAACTTCGACCAGGCCGGCGTCGGCGACGCCGTCGCCGAGACCGTGGCGGCGAAGCTGTCCGACCCGGGCGAGGTGGCCAGGTCGCGGGTGCTGCCGATGCGCTTCCTGTCGGCGTACAACGCCGCGCCGAGCCTGCGGTGGGCGTACCCGCTGGAGAGGGCGTTGCAGCACGCCCTGGCGGACGTGCCCGCCCTGGACGGGCGGACCCTGATCCTGATCGACACGTCGGGGTCGATGACCAACGCGTTCAGCAAGGACGGCACGTTGCGCTGCTGGGACGCGGCCACGGTGTTCGGCCTGGCGCTGGCGGCCCGCGCGCGGGAGGCGACGGTGGTGTCCTTCTCCCACACCAGCGCGGTGTTTCCGGCCGTCGCCGGCGAGTCGGTGCTGGCGGCGGTGCGCCGGTTCAAGCAGGACGGCTACTTCTACGGCCAGGGGACCGAGACGGAGAAGGCGGTACGCGAGCACTACGCCGGGCACGACCGGGTGGTCATCCTCACCGACGAGCAGGCCCACTGGCACGGCTCGGCGGACGTGACCGCCGCGGTGCCGGCGCGGGTGCCGGTGTACACGTGGAACCTCGCCGGCTACCGGGCCGGGCACGCGCCGACGGCCGGGAACCGGCACACGTTCGGTGGCCTGTCCGACGCGGCGTTCGCCATGATCCCGCTCATCGAGGCGGGATCCCGCGAGCGGTGGCCCTTCTGATCCGCGCCGCGGCGTCGGCCTCCCACGCGGAGGCCGACGCCAGGCGGATCATCCGTCGGCGGTCTCCGGCCGGTAGGACGACTCGGGTGCGGCCGAACGCACGGCGCAGCGGCGCGACGTCGTCGCCGCCGAGGTCGGGGTGGAGCGGCGCGAGATTCGTGACCACCTCGTCGAGCGTCCCCCACACGAGCTGCGCACCGAACGCCGTTGCCGGTCCGGCCCCGGCCGGCGGTCCTGGCCTGTCGGACCACGTCAGTGACGTCCCTGCCGCAACAGCTGCCCCCCGGTTGCCGCACGCTCCGTCAACCCACCTGTCTGCCGCCGCGCCAGTTCGGCGTACCGGCCGCCCAACGCCATCAGCTCCTCGTGGTCGCCACGCTCGACGATCTCGCCGTGGTGCAGCACGACGATCTGGTCGGCGTCGCTGACCGTGCTGATCCGGTGTGCGATCACGATCCGCGTGCAGCCGAGCGCCGACAGTTCAGCGGCGATCGCCGCCTCGGTCAGGGTGTCGAGGTGGCTGGTCGCCTCGTCGAGCAGGAGCACGTTCGTCCTGGCCAGCAGCGCCCGGGCGATCGCCAGTCGCTGTCGCTGGCCCCCGGAGAGCGCGCCCCCGCCCTCACCGACGCCGGTACTCAGGCCCATCGGCATGCGCTCCAGGTCCGGCAGGAACTGCACCTTGCGCAACGCCTCGCGCAGTTCGTCGTCGCTGACGTCGAGCCGGCCGAGCGTCAGGTTGTCGCGGATGGAACCGCCGAAGATGTACGGGAACTGGGTGACGACGCCGAAGCGGCGGCGTAGCGGCTCCAGGTCGTAGTCGTCGAGCGGGCGCCCGTCCACCAGGACGCTCCCCGCGCTCGGCCGCAGGAGGCCGGTGAGCAGCCGTACCAGGGTGGTCTTGCCGGAGCCGGTGGATCCGACGACGGCCAGCTTCGACCCGGCCGCGACCCGCAGGTCGATGTTCTTGAGCACGAGCGGTGTGCCGAGGTCGTACCGGAAGTCGACGCCACGCAGCTCGATCTCGCCGCGCAGCTCGGTCGGCTGGTGGGCCTGCGGGCGGGCCGGCTCCGGTTCCTCGTTCAGCACGTCGTAGATGCGTTCCAGGTGAGACCCGATCGTCTGGAGGTACCGCAACGCGCCCATCACCTGCCCGACGGGAGCCAGCAGCAGACCGGCGACGACGTTCAGGCCGAGCATCGTGCCGAGCGACATCCGGCCGGCGACCACCTGGACGACGCCGAACAGGAGGAGCACCAGCGGCGCGGCGACCTGGAACATCCCCATCGCCGACTCGTTGACCAGGTCCAGCCGCCGGCGCTCGAATCCCACCCGCACCGACACGGTGAACCGGTCAGCCCACCGTCGCAACGCCCAGTTCGACAGCCCGGAACTTTTCAGGAACTCCGCCCCGGCCAGCGCGTCGATCGCGCTGCTCTGCGCCTTCGCGTCGGCGGCCAGCTCGCGCTGGGCACGCTCGTGGACCAGTCGGATGGTGCTCAGCACGATGCCGAACTGGGCGACCGCCAGGACCGCGACCACCGCGGCGTACGCCGGGCTCAGCGCCACCAGAAGGGCGGTGTAGACGAGGACGAAGACGGTGTCCAGCAGGAGCGTGGCCAACTGCGAGGTGAGCATGTCCCGCACGGCCATGTTGCTGCTCAACCGGCCCATCAGGTCGCCCGCGCCCCGGGTTTGGAAGTACGCGTACGGCAGTCGCATCAGGTGGCTCATGAAGCGCTCGCCCAACGTGCCGTCGAGCCGACGTTGCAGCACCAGCAGCGCCAGCCCTCGGCAGAGGGTGGCGAGGGTGTGTGTCGCGATGTACGCGCCCACGCCGACGGCGAAGAGGGACAGGGTGTCCGCCCGCTGCCCGACGAGGACGTCCACCCCGTACTTCGTCGCCCAGGCGGAGGCGAGCCCGAGCACCTGCACCACGGCCGAGAGCGCCACGGCCAGCACCATGAGCAGCGGCGCCAGCCGGACCAGGTCACGGAGGAACCGCAGGGCGAGGTGGTCGCGGATCGAGCGGCGCCGACGGCGCAGCGACTCCTCCGGCGTGAACTCCAGCACGGTGCCGGAGAACTCCGCGAAGAACTCCTCGTGTGTCAGCCGCCGCCGGCCGTGTCCGGGATCCACCATCCGGATCCGGCGTGGCCCGACCTTCTCCAGCACCGTGAAGTGGTCCTCGCCCCAGTGTGCGATGGCGGGCAGGCGGACGCTGGCCAGCCCGGCCTGGTTGACCCGCAGTCCCCGTGCGGCCAGCCCGTACTCGCGGGCCACCTCGAGGATGCGGCGGGCGCTGGTGCCGTCGCGTCCCACCCCGAAGTGGGCGCGCAGCTCCCGGACCTCGGTGGCGCGCCCCAGACCGCCGAGCACCATCGCCAGGCAGCTCGGCCCGCACTCGGTGCTGCTCATCTGCACGATCACCGGTACGCGGGTCATGCTTCCTCCCCGGTGGCGACCGGGCCGGACGGTTGGCGGGCGCCGGGCGCCGCGCCGTCCGGCGGGGCCAGTAGGAGGACGTTGGGCGTGCGGTCAGGCCGAGCTGCCCGCAGCAGCCCGTAGCCGATGCCGGCGGCGCCCATCAGCAGTCCCGGCACGTGCAATCCGTGCGGTACGCCGCAGAGCTCCTCGCCGGCGAGCACCGTCTCGGCGACCGCGCGCGTCGCCCTGCGGGCCATCGCTACAAGGGCTCCGTCGCCGGTGGCCAGACCGGCGGTGAGCAGGGCTTCCGCCAGGCCGAGGTCGCCGTGGCACAGGCAGTCGTTGCCGGTGCCGGTGAGCAGTTCGCCCGAGGTGAGGGTCCGCCGCACCGCGGCGACCGCCGCGTCGAGGTCGGCGCGCACCTCGGGAACGCGCACGGTGCCGAGCATGGCCGCGCGGGCCAGCGCGACGCCGGCGGCGCCGTGACACCACGCGTTCATGAACGTGCCCGGCGGGGTGGCGTCCCGGTGGTCGGGCCAGTTGCCCGCGGCGGCGTCGTAGCGGAGGTGCTCGTAGCGCACGGCACGCTCGGCCGCGTCGAGGTAACGCTGCTCGCCCGTCACCCGGGCGATCTCGGCCAGCGCGTAGGCGATGCCGGATGCTCCGTGCGAGAAGCCGAGCAGCGGCGATCGCGCGGGGATCACGGACCGCCACGCCAGCCCCGGGTCCTGGGCCGTGGCGGTGGCTAGCAACCGGTCGCCCGCCGCGCGCAGCGCCTCCGCCGTCCACTCGTGCGGATCGACCGCGTGCAGGGCGCGCAGGGCGAGCGCCGCCCCGGCGGTGCCCGCGACCACGTCGAGGTGGTGGTCGTCGCTGAACCGCCGGACCAGTTCCGGTACGAGTCGACGTGCCTGGGTCAGCAGCGGTCGCGCCCGCCACAGCGCCCCGAGCTGGGTCAGCGCGTGGACGTAGCCGCCCAGTTCACTGAAGCCCCCGATGCCGAGCCGGTTCCGGTCGGTCTCCGGCCAGTCGAGCAGGGCGTCGACGTGTTCGCTGAGCATCGCCGTTATCGCCTCGGCGGCGGACCGGAACCTCGCCAGGCCGGTCCGCTCCCCGAGCTGGCCGAGGAACACCGCGATCCCGGACAGCCCGCTGTAGCTCTCGAACGCCGTGGGTACGACGCTCCAGTGCCGGTCGGTGACGAGCGCGAGGGTCAGCCACACCGGCCGCTCCGGGTCGCCGAGCGCGGTCTCGAGGAGGCGGTCGCCGACGCGGACGGCGGCGCGTTCGGCGAGCGCCTGGTCGATCTCCTCGGCCGGCGCGGCGCGGACCCGGGGCGCGTCGCCTCCCTGGCCGTCGCCGAGTTGCAGCGCGGCCAGCGAGGCCGACACGGCCCAGCTCTGTTGGCGCAGGTCGGCGTCGGACAGTCCGGCTATCCGGTCCCGGACGAGGTCCAGTCCGCGGTGGGGGAAGAAGTCGCGTACGACGAGGTCGCGGTCGTCGTACAGGTCCCGGGAGTCGGGTCGGGTCCGGAAGAACGGGATGTCGCGCCGGGCGAGCTGCCGAATCTCGCTGGTGGCGACGGCCCGGTCGGCGACCAGGTCGGGATGGCGGGTCGCGAGGACCTCGAACAGGCACTCCCTGTCCAGGGCGTCGCCCAGCACCACCGGGTGCCAGGATTCGCCGAGGATGCGGCCGTACACCATGGTGGGCAGCACGATGAACCGGATCTCGTCCGCAGCGAACGCGGCGACCGGCCCGTCGGGTGCGGCCAGCTCGTCACGATGCGCGAGCAACAGCCGGTAACAGGCTTCGAAACCGGAGACCAGGTCTGCCTTGTATCGTGCGGGTTCCACCACGGTGCCGGCGACCGTGGGCAGGTTGTGCCCGCCCGGCATCTCCATCCGGGCCCGGGTCCGCCGCATCCGGTCGGTGCCGGTGTCCTGCCACCGCGGCACCTTCATCGGGCTCAGCTCCCCTCGCCCGCCGGCCATCCCGGACAGCTCGGTGGCCACCACCTCGTCACCGTCCTGCTGGATCAGCCGCTGCGGCAGCAGGCCGATCGACAGCACGGACTCCTCGATGCGGTGCATCGCCTCGGCGGGCAGCACCAGCGGCCGGGTGCCGGTGGTCGGCCGGGCCTGTTGGAAGATCGCCTCCAGATCGACGATCACCGGGTGCTCGCCGGCGGCTATGACGTTCTCCAGGTGGATGTCCGAGGCGCGCAGCAGGTACAGCAGGCTCAGGTAGGCCCCCTGCCGCCAGTAGAAGCGGCGCAGTTCCTCCTCGTCGGCGCAGCTCTGCGGGTGGACGAACTCGACCCAGCCGTACCCGGCCCGCTCCACGATGGTCAGCCGCCGCAGTGGGCAGGCCGTCCCCTTGTCGTTGAGCCAGTCGACCAGGGCGTAGAAGTGCGACTCCACAGCGAGTGAGCGCGGCTTGTAGACCACCTTGCCGCCGTCGACGAACGTGAGGATCGCGACGCTGCGCCCGCCGCGGTGCGTGTCGCCGGCGCCGGTCCGCACCTCCACCAGGTCGTCGAGCGAGGTGGCGGTCAGGCCGAACTCCGCACGCAGCGCCGGCAGGTCGGCCAGCACGCGCCGGGTCAGCTCGCTCCGTACCGTCAGCCACGTCTCCATGTCGTCGACGAGCTCCCGGGTGAGCGTCGGATACTCGGCGAGGATCCGCAGGGCGTACGCCGGCTCGCGAAGCTGCCGGACGAAGTCACCGAACCGTGCTGACGGGGTGTCACCGGACAACGTTCCGGCGGTGCGTGCGCGCTGCAGGTGGACCGCGAGCACCGGACTGATCATCGCCAGGTGGACCTCGTGGTTCGGCCGCAGCAACGGATGGTGTGGCGGAATCTCGCCCTGGTGGCCGTGGTCGCCGGCGAGGCGGCTCACCTCCTCGTGCAGTCGCTGCTGGTACCAGTGCGACAGCGGGTGGACCAGCGTGAGCAGGTCGGCGGTCGGTCCCAGATCTGCCGTCGGACCGGCGTCGAACGGGGGCATCTCGGCTGAGTCGGTCGACCACGCCCGCGCCACGCTGGTCAGCCACGACGGTGGCTGCGGCACCCGGTCGCGCAGGCTGGCGGCGGACTCGCCGAGGAGCAGCCCCAACTCATCCTCGCTGAGGCCGGACTCGTGCCACCGGGCGAGGTTCGGCTCCAGCCCGCCGGTGGCGGCCCGGACGGTCCGCCAGGCGTCGAGCCGACGCGCGCCGCGGGTACGGGCCGCCTCGGTGTCGGGCACCGGCGCGCGCCGTCGTTCCTGCAGGGGCAGGGCAGCCCACCAGGCTGGTCGGTCGAACACGTCGCTGCCGAGGTCGGCGCGATCGCTCGTTGCGATGTTGCGTGGGGCCATCACGTCTCTCCGTTGCGGCTTGTCACGGTGGAACGGGTGCCGGGTGGGCGGTGGCGGCGGACGTCTCCGCCCACCCGGTGACGCGACCGGAATGCCGATCGCCATCGCGGGATCAGCAGCAGCCGACGCTGAAGATGCCGCAGGTGCCACAGATGCTGTGCTTGAAGGTGGAGATCGTGACCGTGATGGTGAAGCACACCGCGCTGCTACCACCGTTGATCTCCTGATCGAGGTCGGTCAGGTCGAGCTGACCGATCGGGTCCTCCACGAGTTCCGGTCGTTCCGTCATTTTTGTCACCTCCCCCCGTCAGATCGCGAACCGTCGCTGTTCTGGCCGAGCGGGCCGAGCGTCTCAGACGTCGGTTGTTTCCCGGTCGACGCTCGGTTCACTGCTGATTCGGCCGCGGTAGAGCCGCCCGACACCGGTATTGACCGGCGCGCCGGCGGTGTCCAGTGTGGTTTCCGCCGCCACCCTGGCGGCGCCGGTTCCTGGCCGAGCCGAGTTTCCGATTCCGTCGCCTGTTCTGTCCGCGGGCTCATCGCCGCCCGCCGCGGTTGCCGTATTCGTCATCCGGGATGAAGCGGCAGGCGGGGCGACATTTCTTTCATCGATCGGAGAAATCATGGAAACTGCCGCGAGGGCGTGGAAGGACCCGGTGTTCCGGGCCGCGCTCGACGACGCCGAACTCGCCCTGCTGCCGGCCCACCCGGTCGGCGCGGTCGAGCTGGACGAGATGGTCACGGACGGAACGCGGGGCGCCGGCACCGAGTCCACCGCGACGATGGGCTGCTGCAACGGGGAGCCCTACACCTTCCGCACCTGCCTCACCTGCTACCCGCTGTGGACCTGCCGCACGTGCTGGGGGTGCTGATGAACGACAAGACCCTGCGCGCGTGGAAGGATCCCGCCTTCCGCACCACACTCGACGACACCGACATCGCCCTGTTGCCCGAGAGTCCGGTGGGCGCCGTCGGTGGCCTCGACGCGGATTTCGCGGACATCTTCGGCGGGGACCGCGCATTCACCTTCCACACGTGCTTCACCTGCCAGTGGGGCAGTCTCGGCTGCACCAACACCTGCTGGATCATGACGGCCGGTTGCACATCGGGAAGCTGCTGACGGCGGGCGGCAACCCGCATTCCGGTACCGACGATTGAGCATTTTCCACGCAGGCCGGGGTGGACATCGTCGCGACGGTGTCCACCCCGGGCCGGAGCGCCGGGCCAGGACAGCCACGGCCCGCGCCGGACGCGCAGACATGAGGGCGGAGAAATGTTCGACGAAATTCTTCAGACACCAAACTGGTGGCGTGGCCTGACCCGGTCAGAACGGGCCGGGGGCACGCCGGCCATCACGGAGGAGCAACACGACTACGGTCGCCGCCGGCGGGACGCCTGGCGCGGCGGCCACATCCTGCGCGGCACCGACATCTCGCTCAACCGGTGGGAACGACTCGGGTTGCCCGAGGACGAGATCGTCAAGCTGCTGGCCGAGCCGGCCGAGTCGCTCGCCGCCAGGATCCCCGACCGGCCGGCCTGGCTGGACGTGATCGCCACCGCCTGGCGGCGGTTCGGGTCGGTGCGCCTCGACGACCTCGCCGGGGGCGGCCCGGCTACCGGTTGCGATCACGACGACCACGACCACCGGCACGACCAGTCCGGAAACGTGGTGTTCCTGAACCTGATCGCGCCGTTGCTGGCATGGGGCCGGGAGGAACTGGGCAACCGGGTGGCCCTGCTGGCGGCCCGGCACGGCCACGACGACCGTCTGCCCGCCGACCACACGCTGCTGCTACCCCCGCTCGACCGCCTCCTCCACATGATCATCTCCGTCATGATCCTGGAGGTGAACGTCGCACGGGTGGAGGGCCGGCTGCCCGGGGCGACGCCGGCCGAGCGGATGTCGTCGTTCATCGCGCAGATCCGTACGCCCCAGACGGCACTCGGGATCCTGGCCGAGTACCCGGTGCTCGCCCGGGAGCTGGTCACCTGCCTACGTACCACGGTCGACGTCCGGGCCCAGTTCGCCGAGCGTCTCCTCACCGACCTGCCCGAGCTGCGGCGCGCCTTCGGTGGGGCGTGGCACGGACTGGCCGATCTCGCCGAGGTCAGCTTCGGCGCCGGGGACACCCACCGCGGCGGGCAGACGGTCGCGATCCTCACCTTCACCGACGGCCGCAAACTGGTGTACAAGCCGCGCAGCCTCAGCGTCGAGGTCCACTTCAACCAGGTCCTCGACTGGCTCAACGCCAACGGCCTCCGTCACCCGCTCCGGCCGCTGCTCGTGGTGGACCGGGGCGGGTACGGCTGGGTGGAGCACGTCGCCGTCGCCTCGTGCGAGAACGAGGAGCAGGTGGACCGCTTCTTCTGGCGGCAGGGTGCCTACCTGGCGCTCTTCCACGCGCTCTGCGGCTCCGACATGCACCTGGAGAACGTCATCGCGGCCGGGGAGCACCCCGTCCCCGTCGACCTGGAGGCGATCTTCCAGGTCCTGCCCCGGGTCACCGGCAGCCAGACGGCGCCGCTCACCTTCGGCGAGGCGCCGCGCGTGGTGCGGGATTCGGTGCTCCGGGTCGGTCTGTTGCCCGAACGCATCATCACCGCCGACGACGAGGGCATCTACGACGCCGAGGTGAGCGGCCTCGCCGGCTCCGGCGGCCAACTCTCCCCCGCCCGCCTGCCCACCTTCGTCGCGGGCGGCACCGACGAGATGCGGGTCGTGCGGGACCGGCGGGAGATGCCGGAGACGCACAACCGCGTGCGGCTGGACGACCGGCCGGTGAACGCGCTGGCCCACACCGACACCCTCGCCGCCGGCTTCACCGACTGCTACCGCCTCATCGCGGCCCGCCGCGACGATCTGCTCGCCCCCGGCGGACCGATCGCCCGGTTCCGCCACGACGAGGTGCGGTTCATCCCCCGCCCCACCATGACGTACGGCAGGGTCCAGTCGGAGTCCTGGCACCCCGACCTGCTGCGGGACTCGCTGGACCGGGAGATCTTCCACGAGGTGCTCTCGACCGCGTTCGTCGACGTGCCGGACCGGGACGTGCTGTTCGGCAGCGAGTACCGGCAGCTGGCCGACCAGGACATCCCGTCCTTCCACACCACCCCGGGATCGACGGACCTCTACGACGGGCACGGCGTGGTGGCGCACGACTTCCTGGAGACGAGCGGGCTGGACGCCGTACGGACGCGGATCGGCGCCATGTCCGAGGACGACCTGCGGCGGCAGCTCTGGTGCATCCGCGCCTCCATGTCCGGCCTGACGGTGGGGACGCCCCGCGCCGGGAAGGTCGAGTCCCGGCCGCTCCCCGAGTCGCCGCTCGACACCGACCTGGCGGTCCGGGCCGGCCGGTCGATCGGCGACCTGCTGCTCGACGCCGCCCTGACCGCCGACGGCGAAGCGCCGTCGTGGCTCTCGGTGAACTTCATCGGCGACCGGTTCTGGAAGGTGGGCCACGCCGGCATCGACCTGTACAGCGGAATCGCCGGTGTGGCCCTGTTCCTCGGCCACCTCGGCGCGGCCACCGGCGACGCCCGGTTCCGCCGGCCCGCCGAACAGCTCGCCGACCAACTCGCCGGGGTGACCCGACAGCTCGCCGCCAGCGCGGACCGGGGCGCCGGGCTGCCGATCGGCGGGTTCAGCGAGCTGGGCGGCCTCGTCTACGTCCTGGGCCAGCTCGCCGAGGTGTTGCGGGCGCCCGCGCTCGTCGACGCGGCCCGGCAGGCCGCGACGCTTTGTCAGGAGCGGTTCGCCGAGGACAAGGTGCTGGACGTGATCAGCGGCACCGCCGGGGCAGCGCTCGCGATCCTCGCCCTGCACGACGCCCATCCCGACGAGCAGACCCTCGACGCCCTCAAGGCGGCCGGTAGGACGATCGCCGACCGCGCGGTCGACGTGCCCGGCGGGACGGGATGGCAGGTCGAGTACGAGAACGCCCCGGCGCTGCTCGGGTTCTCCCACGGCGCCAGCGGCATCGGGTACGCGCTGGCCCGGATCGCCCAGCTCACCGGCGACGACCAGCTCGCCGAGGTGTGCGGGCGGGCGTTGCGCTTCGAGCGGCACCACCTGTCGCCGGAACAGCGGAACTGGCCCGACCTGCGGGTGATCAGTGGCCCGGGCGCCTTCATGAACGCCTGGTGCCACGGCGCCGCCGGGATCGGCCTGGCACGCGCCGCGATGCTGCGGCTGCCCGTGCTCTCTCCCTGGCACGACCTGATCCGGGAGGACCTGCACATCGCGGCCGGCAAGGTCCGTGACGACCTGGTCGTCGACGGGCGGTACACGGGCATCGGCAACGACTCGATCTGCCACGGGGATCTCGGACTGGTCGAGACCCTGCTGGCGGCCAGCTCGGCACTCGACGAGCCGGACGACGCGGCCCTGGGTCTCCGGTGCGCGCGGGCGATCGCCGAGCAGGTCCTCGCCGGCACGCCCCGGGCCGGGGTCCCGGAGCAGGTCAGCACGCCCGGCCTGCTGATGGGGCTCGCCGGCATCGGCTACGGCCTGCTCCGCGTAGCGACGCCGCACCGGGTCGCGAACGTCCTGCTGCTGGACGCCCCGGGGCGCGGCGGCGATCCGGAGCGGCCGGCCGAGCGGGGGCGCGGCGCAGGGCGCCAGGAGGTAGTGGCCGCCTGAGCGCCGCGCCCCCGTCAGGCCGGGGGCGGTCCGGGTATCGAAGGGGGCACCCGGATCGCCCCGTCCTGACCTGCCGGTTCAGAACTCGGTGGGCACGGCGAGTGGGCGTAGCAACGACAGGTCCACGTCCTCCCCGAGCAGGATCGTCCGTTCCAGCCGCTGGATCTCGGCCCCGGGGTCGATGCCCAGCTCCTCCCTCAGCAGGCGGCGCAGGTACCGGGCAACGCTCAGGGCATCGGCCCGCCGGCCGGTCTCGTAGAGCGCGGTCATGAGCAGCTCCCGCAGCCGTTCCCGCAGCGGATGCGCGACGACCAGGGACTCCAGCTCCGGAATCAGGATGTCGTGCCGGCCGCAGGCCAGACCCGCGCGCAGCCACAACTCGGTCGCGGTGAGCCGTCGCTCGTGCATCCGGATCCGCTCGGCGACGATCGCGGGGGCGTTCCCGACGTCCGCCATGGCAGCCCCCCGCCACAACGCCATCGCCTGGCCGAGGCGCTCCATCGCCTCCGCCGGGGCCGCCGCCGCGAGCGCCCGTCGGCCCTCCGCGCAGAACCTGTCGAACTGGTCGGCGTCCAGTTCCCCCGGGGACACCCGCAACTCGTACCCGGCGGGCCGCGTCCGCAGGACTTCACCGGCGGGGTCGCCCAGGCTCCGGCGGAGTCGGTGGACGTACTGTTGTACGAGCTTGCGCTGGCTGCCCGGCGCCTCCTCCGGCCACAGCTGCCGCACCAACTCGTCGCAGGGCACGACGTGGTTCGACCGGACCAGCAGGACCGCGAGCAGCGTGCGCCACTTGCGCTGTCGAAAGTCCTGCCAGGTGCCGTCGGCCGACTTCGTTTGTACGGGACCGAGTATCCGGTATCGGATCGGTTCGGGCAGGGCCACGCTTCCGCCTCCCACATCCAGTGCGACGTCCGTCTCGTTCACCGGGTCACCGCTCCCGGTCCGGCCGGTACGGGCGCACGAGCGGCGCCCGTACCGGCCGGACCGGGAGCGGCCCGCCGGGTCCTCCGCCGCCGCGCGCTCCTGCCGCGACGGCGAGGTTTCTTCAGCCTCGGAGGGACCGGTGTGTCCGGCAAGGACAGTCGCCTGTCCCGGACACGGCGACGTGTCCGGGCTGGTCAGCGCGGTACCGCAGACCTGTCCGGACAACCCATCACCCGAACGCGGCCCCCACCGTTCGAGTCGAGGCGATAGCCTGTCGGCCATGTCGGCCGGAGCTGCGGGGGACGAACGACCGGATGAGGCTGCGACCGTCGCTGAGCTCGTCTCGCTCATGGCACGGCTCAAACAGCGGTCCGGATGCACGTATCGGCAGCTCGAACAACGGGCCATCGCGGGCGGCGAATCGCTGCCGCGCAGCACCATCGCCGACGTCCTGCGCCGTCCGGCGCTCCCGCGCGCCGAGGTCCTCGCCGCGTTCGTCCGCGCCTGCGGAGGCGACCAGGCGGAAGTGGACATCTGGCTGCGGGCACGGGACCGACTCGGTGCCGCGACCGAGCCCGCGGCACCGTCCCCGGACGCGCCTGATCCGGGTGACGCCCCACGCGTCCGGCGGAGGTGGCCACGGCTGCGCCCTGCCTTCGCCCTGCTGGCCGCCGCCGGCCTGGTGGTCCTGCTCGCGGTGTGGGCGGCGGACCAGCCTGACCGACCAGAACGTGAGCCGGATCCGGTCGTCTTCTCCGGCGGCCTGGATCTGCCGGCAGCGGGGGCGCAGGCGCAGATCCGTCCGGTCGGCTCGCCCACGTTGTGCCTCACCGAAGGGCAGGAGCACACCGGCCGGCACCAGAGCGCGGTCGCGACCTTGCAGCCTTGCGACAAACCCGACCTTCCCCGTATCCGCCTCGAACCCGTGCGCGACAACCTCGTCCACATCCAGTGGGATCATCCGCAGTTCGGCATCGGCTGCCTCACTGTCCTGAAGTCACCACCTGTCCAGGACATGCTCGAACCCTGGTCGGACTGCAGCGCCAGCAGGAAGGAACAACTGTTCGCCGCCGAGAAGGTCGACGCGCCGGTCCCGGGCGGTTACCGGTTGCGGCCGGCGGCCAGCGGGTTGTGCGTCGGCATCCGGGACGACGCCCAGACGACCATCGGCGCGGAGGCGATGCAGGAACCGTGCACCGGCGAGGCCGACCAGGAGTTCGTCATCGAGCTGACCCCGGGTTCCTGACCAGGGCGGGGCGTGGCACGTCCAGCGCATCTCGGCCCGTCTCCGACACGGTCCCGCCCCGCGCGGCCGTGGCACGCCGACAGGCCCTCGGCCGGACTGATCCGATCCGGTCTGACCACCTACCGTCGAGGCAGGTGCGTCGCCTCTCCCGCAGTACGGTACCGTCCGTTACTACTACGACTTGTCGTGGCCGCCGGGGGTGCCCTTTGGCGGGCTGACGGGAGGTGCCGGATGGCCGAGGACGACGCGGAGATCACCGCGTGGGCGCTCGCCGCCGGCCGTGGCGACCGCGACGCCGCCGCCCGCTTCGTCCGGGCGACGCAGCATCAGGTCCGCCGCTTCCTCGCCGCGCTGGTCTCCCCCGCCGAGGCGGACGACCTGGCGCAGGAGACGTTCCTTCGGGCCGTGCGCTCGGTGCGGTCGTTCGCCGGGCGGTCCTCGGGGCGGACGTGGCTGCTGGCGATCGCCCGCCGGGTCGCCGCCGACCACATCCGCGCCGCCACGTCGCGTCCGCGGACCGTGCCGCTGACCGACGGCCACGACGCCGCCGACGCCGCGCGCAGCGCCTTCGACCGGCAGGTGGTGCTGGAGCAGTTGGTCGCGGCGCTGCCGGCGGACCGGCGCGAGGCGTTCGTGGCCACCCAGGTCCTCGGCCTGTCCTACGCCGAGGCGGCCGAGGTGTGCGGCTGCCCCGTCGGCACCATCCGCTCCCGCGTGGCCCGTGCCCGCGAGGATCTCGTGGCCGCGGCGGACGGCCGACCCGGGTCGGCTCCGCGGCGCGGCGGCAGCGCGGCCGGCTGACGTCCTGCCACACCGGGGCGAGCGGCTGCGCGCGCCGCGCGTCCCGAAAGGGCCGCGACGAGGGCCGGCGGAAATCGCCGGGAACCGGCGGCGACGTCGGACCGACTACCCGTACATGGGGTGTGAGCAGTGGCGTGAGGTGCTGTCGGCGCAGCTCGACGGGGAGGAGTCTCCCGCCGAGCGGGTGGCGGCCGAGACGCACCTCGCCGGATGCGAGGGCTGCCGGACGTGGTGGGACCGGGCTACGGCGGTGACCCGGCGGGCCCGGCTGTCGGTGCTGGTCCCCGGCGACGACCTCACCGACGCCGTGCTCGACGCGTTGGCCGAGGCGCCTCCGCCCCGCCGTCGGGCACGCGCCGTGCTCGGCCTGCGGGGGCGGGCGGCGCTGAGCCTGCGGGCGGCGCTGGGGCTGATCGGCGCGCTGCAGCTCGTGCTCGGTCTGACGCAGATCGGGCGGGGCGTCGCCGGCCCGCACGTGCACCCGGGCGGCGACGCCCTGGCGGCGGGGCACCTGTGGCACGAGTCGGCCGCCTGGAACGTCGCCGTCGGCGCGGGTTTCCTGTTCGTCGCCGCCCGGCGCACCCCCCCGACCGGGCTGGTGCCGATGTTGAGCGCGTTCGTCGGCACGTTGGTGCTGCTGTCGGTCAACGACCTGGCCACCGGCCGGGTGGACACCACCCGCCTGGTCAGCCACGGCTTCCTGCTCGCGGGCTACGCGATCGTCGTCGCGCTGTCGCGTCCCGGGCTGCGCCCCGACGGCCCGGCACAGCGCGACCGCCCGGGCGAACCGCGCTGGCGCCTGCCGGCGGAGGAGCAGCCCGAGGGGCCGGGGCTGCGCGTCCTGCCGCCGTACCCCGGTTCCGCCCACGTGTCCGACCGCCGGGCCGCCTGATCATTTCCGGACAGGAATCGGCTGTCGGCGGGAACTTTCCCGGCCCGCCGACCGACCAACCGGACGTCGCGTCACCGATCGAAGGGACCTGCCCGATGCCCCGCACCTTGCCCGCCGGATCGCATCGGCGGACGGCCGCGCTCCTCGCCACCGCCGCCCTGCTGCTCGGCGCCGCCGGCTGCGGATCGTCGCAGGACCCACCGGCCGGTACGCCGGGCCCGGCGTCGTCGGTCTCGGCGGACGCCCCGGCGACGGGCGTGCTCGGCGTACGCGACGCGTGGGTCAAGGCCGCCGACAGGGGGATGACCGCGGCGTTCGGCGCCCTCGTCAACGACGGCGACGCCGACGTCACGGTCACCGGGGCGGCCACCGACGTCTCGCCCGTGGAGCTGCACGAGATGGCGGTGCGGGACGGCCAGCCGGTCATGCGGGCCAAACAGGGCGGCCTCGTGGTCCGGGCGAGGAGCACGTACGCGCTGGAGCCCGGCGGCGACCACCTGATGCTGATGGGCCTGACGCGACCGGTGCGCGCGGGTGACCAGGTGAGCGTCACGCTGACCTTCGCCGACGGGCGGACCCAGACGTTCACCGCGGTGGCCAAGCCGTTCACCGGCGCGCAGGAGAGCTACGCCCCCGGCCACGGCGCGCCCGCCCCGGGCACGAACGGCACGCCTGGGGCCACCGCGAGCCCGGCGTCATGACCGCGCCGCCCACCGCCGCCCGCCGCCCGGTGAGCCGGCGCGGCCTGCTCGCCGGCGGCGCCCTGGCCGCGGGCGGATCCCTGGCCGGTGCCACCGCCGTCACCGCCGCCCGTTCCGACGACCCGGGCGTACGCCCCGTCGCGCCGGTGGCCGGGATCGGCGGCGCGGTCGAGCCGTTCCACGGCCCCCGGCAGGCC
The DNA here is from genome assembly GCF_900090315.1 of Micromonospora citrea. NCBI lineage: Bacteria > Bacillati > Actinomycetota > Actinomycetes > Micromonosporales > Micromonosporaceae > Micromonospora > Micromonospora citrea. Next base: position 120,935 of record NZ_FMHZ01000002.1, read on the forward strand.
GGTGTCGCCACCGAGCCGCAGGCGCACGCGTCGTTCGTGGCGTTCACGATGCGGGCCGGCACCGACCGGGCGGCGCTGGGCCGGATGCTGCGGCTGCTCAGCGACGACGCCGCCCGCCTCACCCAGGGCCGGCCCGCGTTGGCCGACACCGAACCGGAACTCGGGCTGCTGCCGGCCCGGTTGACCGTCACGTTCGGCTTCGGTCCCGGCCTCTACGCCGCCGCCGGCGTCGACGACCGGCGCCCGGCGTCGGTGGCTCCCCTGCCGGCGTTCCGCGTCGACCGGCTCCAGCCCCGCTGGTCGGGCGGCGACCTGCTGCTGCAGATCTGCGCCGACGACCCGGTCACCGTCGCCCACGCCCAGCGGGTCCTGGTCAAGGACAGCCGGCCGTTCGCCACGGTGCGGTGGGTGCAGCAGGGCTTCCGGCGTGGCGCCGGCGTCGAGCCCGGGCACACCCAGCGCAACCTCTTCGGCCAACTCGACGGCACCGCCAACCCGAGGCCGGGCGGGCCGCTGGAGACCGCCGTGTGGGTGCCCGACGGGCCGGCGTGGCTGCGCGACGGCACCACCCTGGTGCTCCGGCGCATCAGCATGAACCTGGAGAGCTGGGACCTGCTCGGCCACACCGACCGGGAACTCGCCGTCGGTCGCCGCCTCGACACGGGCGCCCCGCTGACCGGCGTCGCCGAGCACGACGAGCCCGACTTCGCCGCCACCGGCCCCGACGGGCTCGCCGCCATCCCGGACTTCTCCCACCTGACGCGCGCCCGCGTCGGCGAGGACCGGCTGAAGATCCTGCGCCGCCCCTACAACTACGACGGCGTACCCACCGCCGACGGCGCCGCCGACAGCGGGCTGATCTTCGCCTCCTACCAGGCCGACGTCGCCCGGCAGTTCCTGCCGATCCAGCGGCGCCTCGCCGAGCGGGACCTGCTCAACGAGTGGACCACGCCGATCGGCTCGGCCGTCTTCGCCATCCCGCCCGGCTGCCCCGACGGCGGCTGGATCGGCCAGCAACTGCTCGGCTGAGCGTCACCAACCAGGAGAGGCAACGACCATGCACACCCGGTTCCGCCGCCCGACCGCCGCGGGCCTCGTGGCCGCCGCGCTGGCCGCCGTCGCGCTGCTGCTCGTGCCGGCCGCGCCCGCCGCCGCGCACAACACGCTGCGTTCCGCCAGCCCCGCCGCGGAGTCCCGGCTGACGGCGGCGCCGACGCAGGTCACGCTCACGTTCATGCAGAGGCTCGACCCGGCCTTCACCACCATCGCGCTCACCGACGCCGCCCGGGAGCGAGTCCCCACCGGCGAGCCGGTCGTCACCGGCACGACGGGCACGGTGACGATCGACCGGCCGCTGGCCAACGGCGTCTACACCGTCGCCTACCGGGTCGTCTCCGCCGACGGCCATCCCGTGCAGGGCTCGTACCGGTTCACCGTCGCGGACCCCGCCGGGGACGCCGGCCCGGCCGTGGGCGCGCCGGGCAGCGCCCCGCCGTCGGTCGACCCGTCCCCCTCGTCGGCCGCTCCCGCCGCCGCGAGCGAGGACCGCGACGGCGGGCCGGGCGCCGCCGCGAGCGAGGACCGCGACGGCGGGCCGGGCGCCGCCGCGAGCGAGGACCGCGACGGCGGGCCGGGCGCCGCCGCGCTGGTGGCGGCCGCCGGGATCCTGGCCGTCGTCGGCGGCGGCGCGATCGCGATCCTGCTGCGTCGCCGCCGCACCGCCACCTGACCCCCGCGCCCGACGGATCTGGCGGAGCCGGCCACCGACCGGGAGACGCCCGCGGCGGCGCTGACCGCCGCGCTCGCCCGCGGTCGACCTCCCGCCCGCCGTCGCCCGATGCCCGCCCGGCCGCGCCGCCGAAGGCTCGACCGCCACCCGGCCGGGGCGCCGAGACCCCACCCGCCCCGGCGGACGCAGGGGCCGCCCGGTCACCGTGCGACCTGCCCGGCCACGCCCCGGCAGTGGCAGTCCGCTCGCCCCACGCCCAGCCACCTGATCGAGGAAACGACGTGCCAGACACCATCCCCCACCCGGCTCGCCCCGCCCGCGTCCCGGACACCAGTCCTGGGGCGACGGCGACCGGCGGCGCGGCACGGCCGGCCCCCGGCGCCAGGCCCGGGGCGAGAGGCCCGGCCGGTTGGCTCGTACCGGTGGCGGCCGTGGCGTCGGCGGTGGCCGTGCTCCTGCTCGGCCTGCGCGCCGGCGAGGCGCTCACCGTCGCCATCCCCGGCCTGCCGGACCCCGGGCCCGTCACGATGTGGGCGCTGCCCCTGGTGCGGCTGCTCGCCGACGGCCTGGCCACCCTGGCGGTCGGGATGGTGGTGACGGCGGCGTTCCTGCTGCCCGGCGACGGTCGCAGCGTGTCCCCGTACGGCTGGCTGCTGCTGCGCCGCGCGGGCGCGGTGGCCGGGGCCTGGGCGGCGACGGCGGCGGCGCTGATCGTGCTGACGGTCTCGGACCTGCTCGGCGTGCCCATGGACGAGTTGACCCCGGCGACCGTGGTCAGCTTCGCCTCTTCGATCTCCCAGGGGCAGGCCCTGCTGCTGCAGGCGGGGCTGGCCCTGACGGCGGGGGTGCTGGCCCGGGCCGGGGTGTCGCGGGGCCTCGCCGCCGCGGTGGCGCTGGTCGCGCTGGTGGCGCTGCTGCCGCCGGCGTTCACCGGGCACGCCGCCGGGGCGGGCAACCACCAGATCGCGGTGACCAGTCTCGCCCTGCACGTGGCGGCCGCCGCGCTGTGGGTCGGCGGGCTGGCGGCGCTGCTGATGGTGCGCCGCAGCCGGCAACTCGCCGACGCCGCCGGCCGGTACAGCCGTCTCGCCCTGGGCTGCTTCGTGGCCGTCGCGGTGAGCGGGGCGGCGAACGCCGCCGTGCGCCTCGGCGCCCCGGCGGAGCTGTGGCAGTCCCGCTACGGCTGGCTGGTCCTCGGCAAGCTCGGCGCACTGGTGGTCCTCGGCGCCCTCGGCGCGGTGCACCGGTCCCGGACGCTGCCAGCCCTGCGCGCGGGCCGGCGCGGCGCCTTCGGGCGGCTGGCCGCCGGCGAGCTGGTCGTCTTCGCCGCCACCGTCGCGCTGGCGGTGGCGTTGTCCCGCAGCCCCACCCCGACGGCGGAGGACCCCCTCGACGCCGACCCGATCACCGAGTTGCTCGGCTTCCCGATGCCCGCCGCGCCGACCCCCGGGCTGCTGGTGGGGCAGCCGCTGCCGGACATGTTCTTCCTGACCCTGACCGTCGCGGGCGTCGGCGGCTACCTGACCGGTGTGTGGCGGCTGCGCCGGGCGGGGCACCGCTGGCCGGCCGCCCGTACGGCCAGTTGGCTGACCGGCATGCTGCTGCTGGCCGCGATCACCAACCTGGGGGTGGCCCGCTACGCCTACGTGCTGTTCAGCGTCCACATGGTGCAGCACATGGTGCTGTCGATGCTGGTGCCGATCCTGCTCGTCGGCGGCGCCCCGGCCACCCTCGCCCTGCGGGCGCTGCGTCGGCCCACCGACCCGCAGGTGCGCGGCGCCCGGGAGTGGCTGCTGGTGGCGCTGCACAGCCGACCCGCGCGGGTGCTCACCCATCCCGTGGCCGCGCTGGGCATCTACGCGGGCAGCCTCTTCGGCCTGTACTTCAGCGACCTGCTGGGCACGCTGATGCGCTCCCACGTCGGTCACCTGGCCATGCTGACCCACTACGTGCTCGCCGGCTACCTGCTGTTCTGGGTGCTCATCGGGGTCGATCCGGGCCGGCGCAGGCTCGCTCCGCCGCTGCTGGTGCTGCTGCACCTGGCCTCGATGATGGCGCACGGCTTCTTCGGCCTCGTGCTGATGCAGACCACCACCCTCATCGCCCCGGACTGGTACGTCGCGGTCCACCCCGGCTGGGCGTCGTCGCTGCTCGACGACCAGCGGCTGGGCGCCGGCATCGCGTGGGCCTTCGGCGAGATACCCGCCGCCGTCGTCATGATCCTGCTGGTCCGGCAGTGGATCCGCGCCGACCAGCGGGAGCAGGGCCGCCTCGACCGGGCCGCCGACCGGGCCGAGGCCACCGGAGAGGAGGACGACCTCGCCCGGTACAACGCCTTCCTCGCCGCCGCCCGGCACGTCGGCCCGCGCGACGACGGCGCGGATTCCGGGCCGGCACGCTAGCCGGGGCCGCGGACGGGGATCGGGTCGCCCGGCAGGTGTCGGGCGGCGCCGTGGACGCCGGGAGGCGCCGGCCGCCGTCGGCCGGTCTCCCGCTACGGTCGGTGGGCATGACGGTCGTCCGCTCGGTCCTGCTGTTCCTGCTCGCCGCGCTCGCCGAGATCGGCGGCGCCTGGCTGGTGTGGCAGGGCTGGCGGGAGCACCGGGGGCTGTGGTGGGTGGCCGCCGGGGTCATCGCGCTCGGGTGTTACGGCTTCGTCGCCACCTTCCAGCCCGACCCGAACTTCGGCCGCCTCCTCGCCGCCTACGGCGGGGTCTTCGTCGCCGGTTCCCTGTTGTGGGGCGTGGTCGTCGACGGTTTCCGCCCCGACCGCTACGACGTCGTCGGTGCGGCCATCTGCCTGGTCGGGGTCGCGGTCATCATGTACGCCCCGCGCGCCGGCTGATCCCCGCGCGACCTGCGTCGGCCGCGGCGGGCTCCGCCCTGCCCGGCCATTCATGGATACCGAACTGTAACCGTCCTTCACCCGAGCGAGATGACACCCTACTAGAGTCACGGCGTCGATCGATCGTCATCGTGCGGTGACTGTCCCGGAACGGGCGGGGAGCCGGAAGGGGTGGGGCGTGAGGGGGATCCCGGCCGCGTCCTTGGTCATCGGAATCGCCTCCTCGCCGGCCGAACGCAGACAGCTCGCGCGGCTGCTCGGCGACAGCGAGGCTTTTCTGATCGTCTCCAGCGTCGAACAGGCGCGGGAGTTCCTCGACATGACCGACCGGACCCGCTCCCCCGCGCCGACGACACCGGCCGACCGGGCGGCGCCCGCCGGGGCCGTGGCCGCCGCGCCCGCCGGGGCCGTGGCCGCCGCGCCCGCCGGGGCCGTGAGCGTGGCACCCGCCGAGACCGTAGGCGTGGCACCCGCCGAAGCCCTCAGCGTGGCGCCCGCCGGGGCCGGGACCGCTGCGCCCGCCGGGGCCACGGCAGTCGCCGTCGCGCCGCCACCGCCCGACCTGACCGTCGATTCCGACCGTCGCGTGCTGCGGTGGCGGGACCGCGAGATCGCGCTGACCCGGCTGGAGCACGACCTCCTACTGTGCCTGGTCGGCGCGCCCGGGCAGGTGTGGACCTACGAGCGGCTGCACCTCGAGGTCTGGGGGAACGCCCACCTCGGTCGCGGTTCCGACATGCACTCGGTGGTCCGGCGGGTCCGGGGCAAGCTCGCCCGGCTGAACGCCTCGGCGACGATCCACGCCGTCCGGGGGGTCGGCTTCCGCCTCACCCCGGCCTGACCGCGCGTGGCGGGCTTCGCGGCGGGGTCGGTCCGGTCCGCGACACCGGTCCGGCCCGCCCGGTCGGTGACCAGGCGGGCCGGAGCGTCAGTCGGGGTCAGCAGCGGATGGGTGACAGCGCGAAGTCCTCCACCGTCGGGGTGGTGGTGTTGATCCTCGTCTGACGGGTCTGGGGCTTCCAGCCGTCCTTGGCGACGATCATCGTCATCGGGTTGTTCCGCCGGTCCATCCAGTAGGCGTACCTGCCCTCGGCGTCGGTGGCGAACGTCCACGACATCGCCCACGAGTCGACCTGGACGACCGCGCCGGGCAGCGGCGCGCCGGCGCCCTGGCAGCTCGTCCCCGTGACCGTGCCCATCAGCTTGCCCCACGTGCTCGGCGGCCGCACGTTCATCGTCACCGCCACCGGCGGCACCGTGTACGGCGTGTTCTCCTTGATCGCGACCGACCCCGAGTAGGTGCCCGGCTGGTCGACGTTCGCCGTCATCCCGACGGTGACGGTGACCTGCTCGCCCGGCGCCAGCGTGGCCGACGTCCTGTCGATCGTCATCCAGCTGACGTCGGCCGCTGCCTCGGCGCACTCCTCGAGCCCGGGCAGCGCCTCGCTGTCGGCCGTGGCCGTGAAGCTCCCGGACGAGCCGCCGACCTTGTAGAAGCCGCACGCCGCGCCACCGCGGTACCGCGCCGTGTTGGCGTTCGGCAGGTCGGACCAGGAGTCCGTGGCCGGGTCGTAGGCGAACCCGGCGTTGGTGATGGCCCCGCCCTGCGAGCCACCGACGACGAGCAGCTTGCCGCCCGCGACGGCGAACGAGCTGGCCCAGTTGTCGGTGGGCGCGTCGGCGACGGCGGTCCAGCTGTTGGCGCCGGGGTCGAACGCGTAGCTGGCCTTCTGCGCCGCGGAGCCGTCGTTGCCCCCGGTGCAGTAGACGACGCCGTCGATGCCGCCGCAGGACAGGAACGCCACCGCCTTCGGGTAGTCGGGCAGCGTCTCCCAGCTGTCGCTGCCCGGGTCGTACCGGACGACGTCGTTCGACATCGGGGTGCAGGACGAGGTGGTGCAGCCGCCGACGGCGTACAGCTTGCCGCCGGCCACCGCCTGGCCGGCGGCGGAGCGCGGCGCCGGGTTGTCGGCCTTCTCCGTCCAGGCGTTGGCCGCCGGGTCGTACGACCAGGTGGTGCCGTCGGGGCCGGCCGACGCCCAGCCGCCCGTCGCGATGATCCTGCCGTCGACGACGCCCACCGTCATGGCGGTACGCGCGCCGGGGAGGTCGGCGATGGGGGCCCAGGTCTGCGCGACCGGATCGTAGGCGTAGTTCTTCGCCGTGGACGCCGATCCGTTGCCGCCGGCGATCGAATACACCTTGCCGCCGAGGTTGACCACCCGGTTGTCCATCACGTTCGCCGGGTAGTCGACGATGTCGGTCCAGGGCTCGGCCTGCGGGCCGACCGCCGCCGACGACGCGGTCGTCGACTTGCCGGCCGCCGTGGCGGCGAACGACGTCGGGGTGGTGAGCCGCTGCTCCGGCGCGCCGGTGGATCCGAGCACCTCCTGCCTGCTCATCCTGGACCCGTCGGCGCGCAGGAGAGTGAACCCGCCGTCGCGCTCTCCGAACTCGACGGAGACCGGGGCCCCGCCGGTGTTGGTGACCGTGAACGCCTTGCTGACCTTGCCGGTGGGCATCTGGACCGTGCCGCTCACCTGCGCCGGCCTGATCGCCAGGCGACCGGCCGCCAGCTGGAAGTTCGTGGCGGTCGCCCAGTCGACCTGTACGTCGACCTGCTTGCGCTGGTCGACGTAGTTGGCCGCCCTGGCGGTGAACGGGTGCGTGCCCGTCAGCGAGGAGAACATCCAGTAGAAGCCGTCCGCCAGCCCGGGGTCGTCCGGGGTCGCCACGGTGGTGGCCTTCTCCGCCGGCCGGTCGCCGCTGGTGACGGTGGCGCCGTTGACGTAGCCGCCGGTGTTCTTGTCGCGGACGTGGCCGAGCACCAGGCCGCCGTTGGTGGGCTCGCAGACGACCTCGCTGCCGATCAGGACGTTGTCGACCTGCCACCACCACTCGTACGAGGCGTCGTAGTAGTGGAACCGGACCCGGGTCTGCGCCTGGCCGGCGGCCTGCGGGATCGGGATCTCGGTCACCCGCGGCCCGCGGACGTCGGCCGCCTGCCGGAGCACGTTCGTCCACGTGGCGCCGCCGTCGAGGCTGAGGTCGACGTCCGCGCGGTCGCTGCCCAGCCAGTTGTAGTCCTGGTTGAACCGGATCACCGGCGCCGCGACATCGGAAAGGTCGACGACCGGGCTGACCAGCGAGGTGTCCTGCCGCCCACCGGCGCCGTACTCGTCGCTGTCGATGATCGCGAACCTGCCGGCGCCGCCGGTGAGGTTGCCCCGGCCACCCTCGTCGGTGAACTTCCAGACCTGGCCGCTGCCCGCGTGGTCCGCCACGGACCAGCCGGCCGGCACGGTGGCGCCGTCGAAGGTCTCGAACTCGCCGTCCGAGCCGTAGGTGTAGCCGGGCGCCGTGGCGCAGGCGTTGGCCTGCACGGGTACGGCGACGTTGGCGGTGACGTTGGCGCCGCGGACCACGACCTCCTTGGTGACGGTCTGGTAGCCCGGGTACTGCGGCTCCACCTTCAGCTTGTAGGTGGCCGAGGCCGGAAGCGTGAGGCTGTAGCGGCCGTTGGCGGGCGTGGTGTGGTCGGACACGCCCGACGCGCCCTCGACGGTCACCTTGGCGTAGAGCGGCCAGCCGTGGCCCGAGCCGTCGGTCACCGATCCGCTCACGGTGACGCTGGGCACCGCCGTCAGCGCGACGTCGACCGTCGTGGTCGCGTCCTTGGCGACGGTCGCGGGGACCGTCCTGCCCTGGTAGCCGAAGGCCGTCACGGCGACCTGGTAGTCGCCCGCCGGGAGCAGGGACGAGTACGTGCCGTCGGCGGCGGTGGTCAGCTCGCGCTCCGCCACGCCGGTCAGGGTCACCGTGGCACCGGCGACCGGGGCGCCGCCGGCCGCGTCCGTCACCTTGCCGGCCAGGGTGCCGGTGTCGCCGATCGGAGCGGCGTCGAGCAGGGCGAGCGCGTCCAGCCGGCCCTCGCCGAAGACGTTGTTGTCGTCGGCGGTGCCGCCGCACTGGGCGTCGGCCTTGTCGACCGCGGAGTTGTCCAGCAGCGCGCGGGTCGCGTCGATGTCGCCGACCAGGGCGGGCGCCGCCGACCACAGCAGCGCGATCGCGCCCGCGAGGTGCGGGGCGGCCATCGAGGTGCCGTTGTAGCTGGCGTAGCCGCTGCCCGGAATGCTCGACCGGACGTTCACGCCGGGCGCCGCGATGTTCGGCTTGATCTCGCCGTTCTGGCCGGCGCCGCGGGACGAGAAGCTGGCGATGTTGTTGTTGACGTCGTACGCGCCGGCCGAGTAGTTGCTCACCAGGCTGCCCGGGGAGCCGCTGGTCTGGCACGCCGAGCCGCTGTTGCCGTTGGACCAGATCCCGAAGATGCCCGACGCGGCCCAGGCCAGGGTCACGTCCTCCATGAACGGGTCGTTGGACGGGCTCGTGGTTCCCCACGAGTTGTTGATGATGTTCGGCCGCTTGCTGGCGTCCGGGTTCTGGCCGGCGAGGTCCGTCGGCTCGAGCATCCACTGGCCGGAGGTGACCAGGGCGGCGTCGTTCGGGCAGCAGCCGTTCGCGGCGATCCACTTCACCTCGGGGGCGACGCCGATCTGGTTGGCGCCGGCCGAGCCGGCCATCGTGCCCATCGTGTGCGTGCCGTGTCCGTTGCTGTCGCAGGGCGCGGCGGCGCAGGTTCCGGCGGCGTTGAACCAGTTGTAGTTGTGGTCGAACGTGCCGTCGCCGTTGTTGCCGCGGTAGGAGCTCACCAGCGCCGGGTGGTCGAACTGGACGCCGGTGTCGATGTTCGCCACCGTGATGCCGGCGCCCTTGACGCCGTACTGGGACCAGACGTCGTCGGCGTTGATGTTGGCGATGCCCCATTCGAGGGCGTTCACCGTCTTCTCGTCGGTGCCCTTGGTGACCTCGGGGACGGCGTAGGCGACCGGGGCGTACAGGCCCTCGACCTCGGCATGGGCGGCGAAGCTCTGCGCCATCGCCAGCGATCCGCCGCTCACCTTGATCGCGTTGGTCGCCCAGAAGGTCTGGTACTTCGCGCCCGCGCCGTCGAGTTCGGCCCGGACCTTGGACTGGCTGTCGGCGGCGGTCTTCTTCAGCGCCGCGGCGACCGCGGCGCCACGCTGGTCCCAGTCCTTGATCGTGCTGGCCCGGCCCAGGTCCGCCCTGTCCTTGAAGCGGATCCAGAAGTCGCCCTCGGTCTTGCCCTGGAGTTGCCGGGTCAGTTCCGGCCGGATCTTGTCGGCCGGGGAGGTCGCTTGTGCCCCGGCCTGCGCGCCTGTGCCGGTCGCGGCCAGGCCTGTCGCGGCGAGGAGCATCGCCGCGCCGGCGCTGACCAGGGATCTGGCCATGCGCCTGGTGGGTAGACGTCTGAACATCGGTGGTGCCTCCTCCAGAACGACCCAGAGTGGAACGAGCCATGATGGAGGGTGCAGGGACTCACGTCCCGTGTGGATGCGCCGGAACGGACCCCTCTGTGCCCCCCAAGGCACCGCGCGGGTCACGCCGGCTGCCCGTCTGGACACTATGATCGACATGAAAGGACGATCAAGAACGCGACGTGAGCAATCTGTCGCTAATCGTCACCCCGGCCGCCGGGGAGTTTGCCGATTTCTGTCACGATCATGATGAAGCCGGGCAGAAATTGCCCAACGTTTTCGGGGTGGGTGCTGTGGGGGCACACGACGAAAGCACGCGGCGGGACGGGTCCGGCCCGACCGAGGATCCGTTTCCGCTGGTGATCGCGGTGACGCCATCGCCGGCCGAGCGGATCCGGCTCGCGGAGCGCCTCGACGGCGTCGCGCCGCTACTGCTGGTCTCGGACCTCGACGAGCTGCGCAGGCTGATCGCGGCCCCGCAGCGGCTCCCCCCGACGTCGTCCGCCCCGACGCCCGAGGCGACCGACGACACCCTGCTGATCGACTCGGCCCGGTCGACCGCCCGCAGCCGGGACCGCGAGGTCAACCTGACCCGACTCGAGCACGACCTGCTGGCCTGCCTGACCGCCGAGCCGATCCGGGTCTGGAGCTACGCCGAGCTGCACCGGTCGGTCTGGCGGGACGAGGGGCTGCGGCGCAGGTCCGACGTGCAGTCCCTGGTGAAGCGGCTGCGGCGCAAGCTCACCGAGCTCGGCACCGGCGTGACCATCGACGCGGTGCGGGGTGTCGGGTTCCGGCTGACCGATCATCGGCAGCCGAGGATCGGCGGCTCGTGAGGCTGCCCGACTTGGGCAGCACCTGGCGCCGCGCAGCACGCCGGGCCCAGCCCTCGCGAGCGCAGCACGCCGGAACACAGGCCCAGCCCTCGCCAGCGCAGCACGCCGGAACACAGGCCCAGCCCTGCGGCACGTCGGGGCCCAGGCCCTGCCCCGCCAGCACCCCGGGGCGCAGGTCCGCGCGCCGCCCGCACCAGCGTCAACGCGTCGGAAATCCTTGACATGTCGGCAACCTCCGACATATTTTCGGGTCGTGCCCGACGACGACGTGTTCCTCGCCCTGGCGAACCCGGTTCGCCGCAGGCTGCTTCAACTGCTCGCCGAGGGGCCTCGGACGGCCGGCGACCTCGCCGACCAGTTCGACCTGAGCCGGCCGGCCGTCGCCGAGCACCTGCAGGTGCTGCGGCGGGCGGCGCTGGTGCACGACGAGCCGAGGGGCCGGCAACGGCACTACCACCTGACCCCGGAGCCGCTCGCCCAGGTCGGCGACTGGCTGCACCCGTTCGAACGATTCTGGCGCGAGCGGCTGCGCTCGCTCGCCGACGCCGCCGAGGAGGAGGACCGGTGACAGCCACCGACACCATCACCGTCGACCAGTTCGTCGACGCCCCGCCGAGCAGGGTCTGGCGCACGCTGACCGACCCCGAACTGCACTCCCGCTGGTGGGTTCCCGGCGACATCGCCGCCACCGTCGGCCACCGCTTCCACCTCCAGATGCCCGGCTGGGGCGCGGTGCCCTGCGAGGTGCTCGAGGTGGTCCCCGAGCGGAAGCTCGTCTACACGTTCAACGAGACGTGGACGCTGACCTGGCGACTGGTCGCGGAAGGCCACGGCACCCGGCTGTTCTTCGAGCACAGCGGATTCGACTTCGGTCGGCGGTCCGAACGCGACGCCTTCGACCGGATGGGGCCGGGCTGGCGCGACAAGGTGCTGCCGCAACTCGCCCGGACCGCCGCCCGGACGGGCGACTAGCGGTCCGGGCTGTCGGCGGCGGCCATGACGCGCAGCGCGTTGGGGTCCAGGCCGATCCGGACCGGTGTCTCGCCGTACGGCTCCCCGTCGACCTCAACCGGCGCCGGCCGGTCGGTCTCCAGCCACAGCTCGCGTACGGCGAGGAACGGCTCGTCGCCGAGGGTGCGACGATGGCCGGTGGCCGCGTTGCGGGCCGTGTCGCGCAACAGCCCTCGGCGGGTGGGGCCACCCACCGGGTACGCCACCAGCAGCCGGTCGTCGGCGTTCGCGTCAGCGGTGATCACCCGCCCGGCGTGGAAGCCGCCGTTCGCGACGTACAGCTGATGGGTGACGAACTCGTGCTCACGCCCCTCTGCGCGCACCGCGGCGCGCAGCGGCCGGTGCCGGGCCAGCAGCGCCAGGGCGGTCGCGGGATACGCGAGCCGGCCGACCACCCGCTTGAGCCGGGGCGGCGTACTCAGCATCACGTCGGCGGAGAGGCCGACGCCGACGTGGTTGGTGAACCGCATGCTGCCGACGAGGCCGAGGTCGACGTCGATCACCTTGCCGTCGGTGAGGACGGCGACCGCCGCGTCCAGGTCGAGCGGGATCCCCACCGTGCGGGCGAAGTTGTTGGTGGTGCCCAGCGGCAGCAGGCCGAGCGCGATGTCGCGGTGGGCGAGCAGGCGCGCGGCGGTGCCGATCGTGCCGTCGCCGCCGGCGGCGACCAGGAGGTCCGGCCCGAGGTCGACGGCGGCGGCGAGCCGCTGCTCCAGCTCGACGGGGCGGTCGACCGGGCACGTGGCGAGCAGGGTGAACCCGGCCGCCACCAGCCGCGACCGGGTCTCCTCGTAGAGCTGGCGGCCCCGGCGGGAGTGGGCGTTGACGACGAGCGCGGCGCGACGCTCCCGCCGGATGGCCGCGCTCAGCTCCTGCTTCGTCCGCATGGGACCCGACCCTAGCGCCGCCAGGCCCTCGACCGCGCCCGGCCGGAGCGCGCCGGCGTCACCTGCCGCGGCGGACGATCCGCACGCCGAGCGCGATCGCGGCGACGACGAGCACGACGCCCAGGAGCTGCAGGCCCGGCGAGTCGTCGGCCTCCCCGTACACGACCCCGGCGACGCCGATCGCGACGGCGAGGACGGCGACGAGGGCGAGAACATACTTCATCGGGTCTCCTTCCACGGGTCGGCCTCGCCGCCGGCCGTGCCGGTGCGCGTGCCGACGGGGTCGACGTCCCCGGCGCGGGGAGCGTCGTGACGGGTCATTCCTCGACCCACTCGAGCAGGTCGCCGGGCTGGCAGTCGAGCACCCGGCACATGGCCTCCAGCGTGCTGAAACGCACCGCCTTGGCCCGACCGTTCTTCAGCACCGCCACGTTCGCCGGCGTGAGCCCGACCCGCTCGGCGAACTCACCGACGCTCATCTTGCGCTTGGCCAGCTCGACGTCGATCCGCACGACGATGGGCATCAGATCACCGCTTCCATGTCGGTGCGCAGCGTCGTGGCCTGCCGCAGCAGCGCGCGCATCACCACCATCAGCAGCCCCAGCGCAGCGACACCCACCAGCAGCAGGAACAGCAGGAGCGGCAGCCCGGGATCCGACGCCCTGAAGCCCACGAAGAGGAACACGCCCAGCAGCACCACCCAGGCGGCGACGATCGCCCACACGATCGCGTCCACCCAGCGCAGCGAGGCGTCGCTGAAGATGCGGTCGTCCTTGACCAGCGTGAGCAGCTTCCAGGTCGCCACGATGACCACCTGGACGCACAGCACCCAGAACACCGCCACCGCCGTCATCGGCCACCTCAGGTACGCCTGGTCCGGCGACTCCTCGGCCATGTGCGCGAACTGCCCGGGCAGCGAGAAGGTCTGCAGCATGACCAGGATCCCGAACAGCAGCACGAGGAAGACTCTGAGCGGCGCCACCGCTCGATGCTCAGCAAACATGCATCGACTATCACTCGCTACCTATCGAAAGTCAATAGGTTTGCCCTTACCCACCCTACCCGCTCGCGCGGGCCGCGGCCGACCAGACGTCGCTGCGGGCGGGTGGCCCGAACCGGACCGGCACGCCGGGGGAATACAGCACGCTGGCCGGCGGCCCGCTCGGCGCGGGCAGCCCGGCGGCCGCGACCAGCTCGTCGTCGAGACGCAGCAGCTCGGCGCGGTGCAGCGGCCAGCGGGGGTGCCAGTTCGGCAGGTGCAGCGTGCGACCGTACGCCCGGGTGTGCAGACCCCAGCGGGCGGTGACGAAGCGCTCCAGCGGGGTGGGGTCGGCGATCGGCCCGCCCACCCGGACCTCCATCCGGCTGGTCGCTCCGGCGGGGCCGGGCCAGCGACGCCGGCACCGGTAGGTGCGCCGGTCGCCGTCGCGCTCCAGCCGCATCGCCGACCAGATGTACGGCAGCCGCAGGGTCGCACGCGCGACCAGCACGGGAACCAGCCGGGACGCGTCGAGCGAGCGGAACACCACGGCCCGCCGCCCGGTCACGTCGACGGAGTAGAGCCGGACATTGGTCTCCCAGAAGGTGCCGAGATACGGCACGCCCGGGCCCCGGCCGAGGCCCAGCCCCACCATGCGAAAGCCGATCAGGCCGACGTAGGTCAGCCCGTCGAGGGTGTCCGGCCGGGTGCCGGCCGGCAGCAGCGGCGCGACGCGTTCCGGCGCGACCGCCCAGTGCAGGAAGGTGAGGTCCTCCCAGCGCTGCCGCAGGACGGTTCGCGGAAACGCCTGCTCGGGCGCGCAGTCCACCGGCTCGATGTGCACCCGCTCATCCTGCCCCACACCCGGACCGGCGGCCGGCCACGCCGGTCCGCGCCGGCGAACTGTCGGTGCCCGCCGCTACCGTCGCACCCGTGGTGACCGTCGACGACGTCCGCGCGCTGGCCCGGACGCTGCCCCGCAGCAGCGAGCACCTCGTCCGCGACCGGGTGAAGTTCCGGGTCGGCTCGATCGTCTACGTGGCGTTCTCCCGCGACGAGCAGACGATGGGCTTCGGCTACCCGAAGGAGCAGCGGGACGGCCTCGTCGCCGCCGAGCCGGACCTGTTCTTCCTGCCCGGCGCGGCCGACCTGCGGTTCAACTGGGTGTGCTGCCATCTCGCCCGCCTCGACCAGGACCAGATGACCGAGCTGGTGACGGAGGCCTGGCGGATGGTGGTGCCCAAGTTCCTCGCCCGGCAGCGGCTGGGCCACTGACGGTCCCGCGTCGTCGGCCGCCGCGCCGGCCCGCTCCCGGCCGCACGGGGGCGGCCCCGCCGGCCTGCCCCCGCACGTGGCCTTGTGCGCGGGTCCACGGCCGAGCCACCCCGACCAGGCGGGGCCCCTCGCCGGATCAGGTCATCGTGACGCCTTGCGCACCCCGGGCAGCTCGCCGCGCAGCGCCATCGCGCGAAACCGCATCCGGGACAGGCCGAAGCGGGCCAGCACGCCGCGCGGCCGGCCGTCGACGGCGTCCCGGCTGCGCAGCCGCACGCGACTGCCGTCCCGGGGCAGTCGGGCGAGTCGCCGGACGGCGTCGTCGCGCACGTCGGGAGGGGTGGCGGGATGGGCGACGACGCCCTTCAGCTCGGCGCGCCGAGCGGCGTGGCGGGCCACGAGTTCCTCGCGGCGCGCCTGCCGGTCGCCGAGGCACCGGCGCGCCATCAGCGCTCCTCGCGAAAGTCGACGTGCCGGCGCACCACCGGGTCGTACCTGCGCAGCACCAGCCGGTCCGGGTCGTTGCGGCGGTTCTTGCGGGTGACGTAGGCGTAGCCCGTGCCGGCGGTGCTGCGGAGCCTCACCACCGGGCGACTCCCGGTCCGCCGGGCCATCACAACTTCACCCCCCGGGCGCGCAGCCGGGCGACGACCTTCTCGATGCCGTCCCGGTCGACGGTCCGCAGCGCCCTGGCCGTGAGCGTCAGGCGCACCCACCGCCGCTCGGACGGCAGCCAGTAGCGATGGCTCTGCAGGTTCGGGTTCCACCGTCGGCGGGTGCGCCGGTGGGAGTGGGAGACGGCGTTGCCGAAGCTGGGGCTGGCACCGGTCACGTCACATCGTCTGGACACACGGACTCCTTCACACCACGGCCGTAGCCGTAACGAAAATGGTTTCCAGTTTCTATCGCATCCGGCCGGTCGCCCTCAAGGCGGGGCGCCGCGACGGGGGGCCGACGCCGAGCGGGGCGCCCCGCTCGCCCGCCACCGGCGGCTTGTCTATAGTGACAATCGTTTTCAACTAACGGAGAGGATCGCGATGCCGACGTCACCCCTCGCGCCGGCCGAGACCGGCGCCTCGGCGGCCGACACCCGCCCGTCCCTGACCGTCCTCAGCGGCTTCTGGCCGGCCGCGACGTACGCGGTCGCCCGGACCCTGCTCGCCGCGGACCCGAGCCTGCTGCTGATCCGCCACGACCTCGCCGACGTCCACCGGGGCAGCGTCCACCGGGTGGTACGTGACGGCGCGGGCATCCTGGAGGACGAACGCGTCGCCCTGGCACACGGCTGCGTCTCGTGCACGCTGCGGGAGGACGTGCTGCCCACCCTCGCCCGGCTCGCCCGTGCCCAGCCCGGCAGGGGCCTGCTGCTGATGCTGCCCGAGGTGGTGGAACCGGAGGCGGTGGCGGCCGCCTGCGCGCGGTGCCCCGTCGACGGGACACCGATCACCGAGCTGTTGCGGATCGACTCCTACACCACCGTCGTCGACATCGAGCACCTGCTCGACGGCCTGGCCAGCACCGACGACCTCAAGTCGCTCGGCATCCAGGCCGCCGACAACGACGACCGGGCGCTCGCCGACGTCGTCGTCCGCCAGATCGAGTACGCCGACACGCTCGTCCTGTGGGGAGAGTCCCGCGAGGGGGCGTACGACAGCGAACGTCTCGGGGTGCTGCTCGCCCGGATCGCGCCCTGGGCGGTCCAGGTCCGCGTCGACGGCGACGTCGTCGACGCCCGCGAGTTGACCCGTCGACTGCGGGACACCGGGCGGCACCGCCCGGAGACCCCCGCCGTGCTGGCCCGGGGCCTGGAGGGCCACGTCCTCGGCGTACACGAGCCGCAACCCGACTGCGGGGTGGTCTCCGTCCTGTTCCGCGCGCGCCGGCCGTTCCACCCCGACCGGCTGCACGACGTGCTCGAGGACGTCAACGCCGAGGTGCTGCGCTCGCGCGGCCACCTCTGGCTCGCCAGCCAGCCCGAGACCGTGATCGCCTGGGACTTCGCCGGCGGCGGTCTCAGCCTCGGGTCACTCGGGCAGTGGCTGGTGGCCGTTCCCGACGACCGCTGGGACGACGCCTCCACCCACCGGCAGCTCGCCGCCACCCTCGACTGGGACCCCTACTACGGCGACCGCCAGCAGCATCTGGTCTTCGTCGGTCTGGACCTCGATCCGGCGCGGCTGCGGCGCATGCTCGGCGCGTGCCTGCTCACCGACGCGGAACTCGCCGACGGCGAGGAGGTCTGGCGGACCTACCGGGACCCGTTCGCCGGCTGCTTCCCGCCGACCACCCCCGACACCCGGACCAAGGGAGACGCTCCCGCATGAGGCCCGGCATCCAGCCCGCCTACCGCCCCGTCGTCCACCGCGACCGCGCCGCCGGCTTCGCCCTCCTCACCCGCTCCACCGCCACCGGCAGCCAGAAGATCGAATGGTCCGACGGCGACACCTGTCCCGTCATCGACGTCCAGACCTCCTCCGCCGGCCCCGGACGGTCGGCCGCGCCTGCAACGCCATCGCCGCCACCGGATCGCTCGCCTAGGCTCGACCCGTGCGTCGGACGAACCTGTACACGGTCGAGGGCGGCCTCGGGCTGGACGTCACCGGTCGGCGCTCACCCGACCTGCGCCTCGAGGTCGCGTCCGGCCGACGCCTGCTGCTGCGTCAGCGGCACCGCCCGGTCCTGTTCGGCAGGGCGCACCCCGCGAACCACGGCATGCACGTGTACCGGACCGGGGACCACATCTCGCCGCTGCCTCCCCTGCGAGCCGACGACGCGCGGCGGACCGGTCCCTCCGGTGGTGCGTCGTGGCACGGCCGCTGGGCGCACCGGTTCGCGTCCTGGCTGTACGACGCCGGCACGGGGCCGCTGCACGACGGGCGGTGGGCCCTCGGTCCCCGCCGGCTGCCGCCGTACTGCCTGCGCGGCGACCTCGTCCGGGACCATCCGGCCGCCTACCTCGACTGGCTGGGCGCGGGCTGGAACGGCGTGCTGCCCCTGCGGCGGCTGCCCGACGTCGACACCGCCCGCGTGAAGGCGTACCGCAGGCAGGCCCGCGAGCGGGTGCTGCCGCCGATCCTGCTGTGGTCGGTGAGCGCGTTCGACGGCTACCTGCTGCTGGACGGCCACTGCCGTCTGGTCGCGGCCCTCGCCGAGGGAGTCGATCCGGCGGTCCTGGCGCTGTCCCTCCTGGCGGATCCCGAGGTCGTGGGCGACGACCAGGTTGCCGCCCACGTCGCGCTGACGGATCGGGTGACCGCGCAGGCCGCCCGGAGCGGCGCCGACCCGCTCCGGGCGGCGGAAGCGCTCGCCCGCCGGTTCGCCGAGGCGTGCGCCGCCCAGCCGGAGGAGGGCAGGACGCGGGCCTGGCCCGTCCGGGGTGGCGTGCCGGCGTGGGAGCGGCAGACCGCGCACGCGACCGGACAGTGGGCGGCGACCGTGCGAGCGTAGGCCGGGTCAGCGCGGCCGGGCGGCGACCGGATCTCCTGTGCGGACACGCGGCGGAGCGGGCCGTGCCGCGGTCAGCCGGGCGAGGGCGTCGTCGCGGCTGTCGAAGACGGGCAGGGCCGCGTCCAGGCGCATGGTGTGCAGCACCGTGCGGACGAATCCGGACGGCGCGGCCAGGCAGAGCGTGACGCCGCGGTCGCGGGCGTCGCGGTGGGCGCGCACGAGCACGCCCAGCCCGGTGGAGTCGATGACGTGCACGCGGCTGAGGTCGACCACCACGTGTCCGCCCATGTCGGCGGCGTGCCGCAGGGCGGCGCGGAGCGTGTCGCCACTGTCGAGATCGATGTCACCGGTGGCCGTGACGACGGTGGCGTCGCCGAGGTGGTCGATGCCGAGGATGCCGCCCGGGCCGTGGTCCCCGCACGGCGCGGGCCCGCCCCCGGAGGCCGGCAGCAGACTGCAGTGGGGACAGCGGTGCGGGCCGGCCGCGAACGGGGAGCCGCTCCAGCCGTGCTCCGCGACGAGGGCCCAGACGACGTCGACGTCGGTCAGGACGCCCGCGGCCGCGGTGACGATGTCGCCGCAGGTGTCGCAGATCAGTGTCATCCGGTGGTGGTCCGGGACGACGGTCATCGTGGTGTCCTTCCTGTCTGTTCCCGCGCGCTGACGTCGTGCCCGCTCGCTGTCCCTGCCCCGCGTCGCCGCGCCGGGCGTGGCGACGCGGCCGGCAGCCAAACGTGCCGGTCCGGGTTGGCGGCCACCGTGCGAACGTGTGTCAGTTGCGTGACAACCTGCCCCTGCCGGGATGAACGGGGTCGACGGCAGGGGCCCGGCAACCGCGGTGGGGTGACCGCGCGTGTAACCCACGACGGGATCTTGCGGAGCCGACCGGTCGACCGCCCGAACTCGTCGATCCTGCCCCTGCCGACTGCGGGACACCGCGCGGACCCACCCGGATCCCCGCGGCCCGCGAAACTGGAGGACCCATGATCCGTGACGCCTCGACGCCACCGGCCGTCAGCCGCCGCGCCCTGCTGGGGCTGGCGGCGGCACTGCCGCTGGCCGGATGCGCGAAGGACGGGACGCCCGCCGCCGCCCCCTCCCCGACCGTGTCGTCCGCCGCGTCCTCCTCCCCCACCACGACGCCGGACGGCCGCGATCCCCGCCTGACCGAACTGGAGCGGAAGTACGGCGCCCGCCTCGGGGTGTACGCCCTCGCCACCGGCACCGGCGCCACCGTCGCCCACCGGGCCGACGAGCGGTTCGCCTTCTGCTCCGCGTTCAAGGGGCTGGCGGCAGCGGCGGTGCTGCACCGCAACCCGCTGTCGCACCTGGACACGGTCGTCAGATACGCCGAGCGTGACCTGATGAAGAGTTCCGCCATCACCCGCAGGCACGTGGCCACGGGGATGACGGTCCGGCAGGTGTGCGACGCCGCGGTCCGCTTCAGCGACGGCACGGCCGGCAACCTCCTGCTCCGCGACCTGGGTGGTCCCGCCGAGCTCACGGCGTACGTCCGTGGCCTCGGCGACACCGTCACGCGGATGGACCGCTTCGAGCCGCACATCGTGACGGCCGTCCCCGGGGACCTGCGCGACACCACTTCTCCCCGAGCCATCGGCACCGACTACCAGAAGATCGTGCTGGGCGACGCCCTGCCGCCGGACAAGCGCGCCTTCCTGCGCGGCCTGCTGGAGCGCAACGCCACCGGGGCGGGCGCCCGGCGCATCCGGGCGGGCGTGCCGAAGGGCTGGACCGTGGCGGACAAGACCGGGACCGGCGACTACGGCACCGTCAACGACATCGCCGTCGTGTGGCCCCCGCAGGCCGCACCCCTCGTCGTCTCGATCATGTCCAGCAAGGCCGCCCGGGACGCCGAGTACGACCAGGAGCTCCTCGCCGAGGCGGCCGCCCACGTCGTGGCCACGCTCACCTGATCCGCGCCGGACCCACGGCGGCACGCCCCCGACGGTCCGACGCCACGGCAGTGCCCGCATGGCGGCGTCGGACCTCGGCGCACCCCCGCACCGCGGCGCGCCGGCGACGGACCGTCGGGGAGCCCGCCGTCCGTGGGCCGTGGAGGACCGCCGCCCTTGTGACCAAGGTTTGAATGGTGGTTCAATCCTTGCGTGGTCTACCGGAGCACCGAGCGGGTCAGGGCTCGGCTGAGCGCGTCGCGGGAGCGGATCATCGCCGCCGCGCTGGAGATCATGGCCGGGGCCGGGTACGCCGGCTGCTCCGTCGCCGCCGTGGCCGAGCGGGCCGGCGTGGCGACCGGCACCGTCTACCGGCACTTCCCCGCCAAGGCCGACCTGTTCGCCGAGGTGTTCCGCACCGCCTCCCAGCGCGAGGTGGACGCGGTGGCGCGTGCCGCCGCGCTGGAGAGGACCGCCGCCCGGCAGGTCTCCGCCGTCGTCGAGACGTTCTGCGGTCGCGCGCTGAAGTCGCCGCGGCTGGCGTACGCCCTGCTGGCCGAGCCGGTCGATCCCGCGGTCGACGCCGAGCGGCTGGTCTTCCGCCGCGCGTACGCCGAACTGATCGCCGGCCACGTCGCGGCGGGCGTGGCAAGCGGCGAGCTGCCCGCGCAGGACCCGGAGCTGACCGCAGCCGCGCTGGTCGGCGCCCTGGCCGAGGCGATGGTCGGCCCGCTGGCGGCCGGCGTCGCCGGCCCGGGCACCGTCCCCGGCCTGATCACCTTCAGCCACCGAGCGTTGGGAGTGTCGCCGTGACGACGCACGAGGTCTTCAACCAGGTCCCCCCGCTGGTCGGCCACGACACGGCCGACGACCCGGCGCTGCTGGACGGTCTCGCGCGGGAGGGCGCCGGCTGGGCCGTCGCCGAACTGCACGAGCTCGGCCGGATCGGCGGCGCCGAGCAGGCGGCCGAACAGGGGCGGCTGGCTAACGAGCACCCGCCCGTCCTGCGCACCCACGACCGCTACGGCCACCGCATCGACGAGGTGGAGTTCCATCCCGCGTGGCACGAGCTGATGCGCACCGCGGTCACGCACGGCCTGCACGCCGCCCCGTGGGCGGACGACCGGCCGGGCGCCCACGTGGCGCGGGCGGCCGGGTTCTACGTCTGGCGTCCCGACGCCGGGCACGGCTGCCCGATCTCGATGACGTACGCGGCGGTGCCCGCGCTGCGGCACGCCCCGGAGCTGGCCGCGCGGTACGAGCCGCTGCTCACCGCCCGCACGTACGACTTCGGGCTGCGCCCGCCGCTGGCGAAGCGGGGACTGCTGGCCGGCATGTCGATGACGGAGAAGCAGGGCGGCTCGGACGTACGCGCCAACGCCACCACCGCCCGCCCCGAGCCGGACGGCACCTACCGGCTCGTCGGGCACAAGTGGTTCACGTCGGCGCCGATGTGCGACCTCTTCCTCACCCTCGCCCAGGCGCCCGGCGGGCTCACCTGCTTCCTCGTACCCCGCGTCCTGCCGGACGGCACGCGCAACCCGATGCGGCTGATGCGCCTCAAGGACAAGCTCGGCAACCGGTCCAACGCCTCCGCCGAGGTCGAGTACGAACACGCCGTGGCCTGGCGCGTCGGGGACGAGGGCCGGGGCGTTCGCACCATCATCGACATGGTCAACCTGACCCGCCTCGACTGCGTCATCGGGGCGGCGGCCGGGATGCGCCAAGGCGTGCTCACCGCCGCCCACCACGCCACCCACCGGCGGGCCTTCGGCCGGTACCTGGTCGACCAGCCGCTGATGCGCAACGTGCTCGCCGACCTCGCCGTCGAGTCCGAGGCCGCCACCGTGCTCATGATGCGGCTCGCCGGAGCGACCGACCGGTCCGCGCGCGGCGACGCCGGCGAGACCGCCTTCAAACGGCTCGCCCTCGCCGTCGGCAAGTACTGGGTCTGCAAGCGTTGGCCGGCCCACGCCGCCGAGGCTCTCGAGTGCCTGGGCGGCAACGGCTACGTCGAGGAATCCGGGATGCCCCGACTGTTCCGCGAGTCGCCGCTGAACTCCATCTGGGAGGGCTCCGGCAACGTCGCCGCGCTGGACGTGCTGCGCGCCCTGGGCCGGGAACCGCAGGTCATGGAGGCGTTCCAGGCCGAGGTGGGCGCGGCCGCCGGCGCCGACGCGCGGCTCGACGCCGCGGTGCGGCAGGTGCGGGCCGAACTGTCCGACCACGACGACCTCGAACTGCGGGCCCGCCGCGTCGTGGAACGGCTCGCCCTGGTCCTCCAGGGGTCGCTGCTGGTGCGGCACGGCCATCCGGCCGTCGCCGACGCCTTCTGCGCCTCCCGGCTCGGCGGCGACCACGGCCAGGCGTACGGCACCCTGCCGGCCGGGGTGGACTTCGCCGCGATCATCTCCCGCGCCGTGCCGAAGGTGGCCTGAGGGCCTCCGGCGCCGGCGCGTCCGACCGGACGGGCACGCCCGCCAGCCAGCGGTCCAGGGCCGCCGGGGAGCGGAACAGCAGCACCGGCGGCCCGGTCGGGTCGGCCTGCCAGGCCCGCATCCGCCGCCGGGCCCGGCCGAACGCCGTGACGTGCCAGAGCAGGATCGAGTCGTGGGACAGCACGCTGCCCAGCGACTCCCGGTTGCCGTTGCAGATCTCCTCACCGGTCACCAGCCGACGGACGGTGCGGCGCAGCAGCCGCCAGAAGGAGAGCCAGCGCGGGTAGTCGAGGCCGACGACCAGGTCGGCGCGGGCGAGCACCACGTCGCGCCAGCCGTGGTACGCGCCGTCGAGGATCCAGCGGTCGCGCCGGCAGAGCGCCTCGATCCGGCTGCGCTGCCGCGCGACCGGCACCTCGACCCAGCCGGGCTCCCACAGCAGGTCGTCGACCGGGTACCACGGCAGCCCCAGGCGCTCGGACAGACGCGCCGCCAGGGTGGACTTGCCGGCCCCGTACACCGCGTAGACCAGGATGCGGGACGGGGCGCTCACCACCGCAGCGTACGCCGGTGGCGCCAGCGGGGCCCGTCGCGACGGTCCCGTCGACGGTGCCGCCCGCGCGAGGGGCGTCGCGCCCGTCGCTGTCGTACCCGTCCGTAGGCTCGGGTGCATGGCAGATCCGTTCCGGGTGCGCGTCGCCGTCCGCGGCTACGAACTCGACACCCAGGGCCACCTGAACCAGGCCGTCTACCTGCAGTACGGCGAGCACGCCCGGTGGGAGTGCCTGCGGGCGGCCGGCATCACGCAGGAGCGGCTCCTGGCCGCCGGGGTGGGGCCCGTCGCCCTGGAGGTGACCCTGCGATACCTCAGGGAGCTGCGCGGCGGCGACGAGGTGGACGTCTCCTGCGCGTTCCGCTGGGGCGAGGGCAAGACCTTCGAGATCGAGCAGGACTACGTCCGCGCGGACGGCGTCCGGGTCGCGACGCTGACCGGCGTGGGCGGCATGCTCGACCTGTCCGCCCGGCGGCTGGTGCCCGACCCCCGGGGGCGGTTCCGGCAGCTGGCGACCGATCCCGAGCCGATGAGCCTCTGAGCGGCGGCCCGACCGGCCCCGGCCCGGGGGCACACCGTGCCGGGCCAGGGACGGCCGGCACGGCACGCGTGCCGCTACCCTCGCCGGTGTGCGTGAACGCGGCGGGCCGGTGAGAGCTCCACTGTGGCGCGACCGCCACTTCGGCGCGTACTGGGCCGCGCAGTCGCTCTCCTCCGTCGGCGACTCGTTCGCCTACATCGCGGTGCCGCTGCTCGTGCTGCACGCGACCGGGTCGGTGGCCCAGATGGGCCTGCTCACGGCCGTGGCCGGCGCCGCGTCCGTCGGCGCGGGGATCTTCGGCGGCGTCCTGGTCGACCGGTACGACCGGCGGACCCTGATGATCACCGCCGACGTCGCCCGACTGGTGCTCTACGGCCTCATCCCCCTGGCCTGGCTCGCCGGCCCGCAGGTCTGGCTGCTCTTCGTCGTGCTGCCGATCTGCGAGGCGGTCGGCATGGTGTTCCAGGTCGCCGCGGTGACCGCGGTGCGCAACCTCGTCGACCGGGACCGGATCACCGAGGCCAACGGCCGCCTGCAGGCGACGTACGCCGCGGCGGCAGTGGCCGGGCCGCTGCTCGCCGGGATCGCCTCCGCCCGGTTCGGCCCCACGGTGGCCATCGCCGTCAACGCGGCCAGTTTCGCGCTGTCGGCCGCCGGCCTCTGGCTGGTCCGGCTCCGGCAGCCCGCCGAGGACGAACGGCCCGGCGGGGCGGGGCGGGAGAGCCGGCTGGCCGAGCTGCTGGCCGGCGCGCGGTTCCTCTGGCGTCAGCCCGTGCTCCGCGCGCTGACCGTGCTGCTGTCGATCTTCATCTTCCTGACGTACGGCCTCACCGATGTGCTCATCTACCACGTCAAGCACGATCTCGGCGGGTCCGACCGCACGATCGGCGCGGTGCTCGGCCTGGCGGCGGTGGGCACGATCGCCGGGGCGTTGCTGGTGGCGCCGTTGCGTCGCCGGCGCGGCTTCGGTGTCACCTGGATCGCCGCCGTCACGATGTCCGGCCTCGCCGTCGCCGGCATCGGTGTGGCCGGCACCGTGCCCGGCGTCACGGCGCTGACCGCCATGTACCTGTGCGGGGTCAGCGTCGCCGGGATCTGCTCCATGTCGTTGCGTCAGGAGATCACACCCGACCATCTGCTCGGGCGGGTCACGTCGGCCTTCTGGAGCACGCACTACTCCCTCGGGCCCGCCGGCGCCGCCGCGCTGACGTGGGCCGCCGGCCGGTACGGCGTCACCGCGGTCACCCTCGTCGCCGGTGCGGGCTGTCTGCTGGTCGCGGTCGGCGGGGCGTTCACGCCGATCCGGCGGGCCGGCTCGGAGCCGGTCGTCCACGAGCCGGAGCCCGAGCGGGCCACCACCTGAACCTCCGCCGCCCGACGAGCCCCGACACCGCAACCGCCGCGAACCGCCAACCGCCGCGAACCGCCAACCGCCGCGAACCGCCGGCACGGACGAAGGCCAGCACGGACGAAGGCCGGCACGGACGAAGGCCGGCACGGACGGTGGCTGCGCCGTGGGCCGTTCCGACGCGCGCCGCCGCTCTTCCATTCGGTCCGCGCGCCGACTACGGTCGCGGGCACACCACAGCGTTCACCCCGCCGGCTCCGGGACCGTCCACCGGAGGACCCGGCGCCGCACCGGAGGAGCCGCCGTCATGACGAACAACCACCCCGGCATCGACGACTCCGGCGCCGGCCCGGTCGTCGTCGGCCACGGGCCGCGCCGGGTGCTGGCCCTGCACGGCTGGTTCGGGTCGGCCCGGGGCTGGGGCTGGTTGCCGGATCTGATCGACACGGAGCGCTTCACCTGGGCGTTCCTGGACTGTCGCGGGTACGGCGCGCGGGCGGGGGTCGCGGGCGAGCACACCATCGCCGAGATCTCCGGCGACGCCCTGGACCTCGCCGACTCCCTCGGCTGGGACACCTTCTCGGTGGTCGGGCACTCGATGGGCGGCATCGCCGCGCAGCGGGTGCTCGCCGACGCGCCTGGCCGGGTGGAGCGACTCGTCGGCATCAGCCCCGTCCCGGCCGGCGGGGTGCCCTTCGACCTGCAGAGCTGGGCGCTGTTCGACGGCGCGGCCGACAACCCGGGCAACCGGCGCGCCATCATCGATCTCACCACCGGCAACCGGCTGTCCGGCGGCTGGCTGGACGAGATGGTGCGCTTCTCCCTCGACAACTGCACCCGGGAGGCGTTCGGCGCCTATCTCACCGCCTGGGCGCGTACCGACCTCACCGACGACGTGAAGGGCAACCCGGTGCCGGCGCTGGCCGTCGTCGGCGAGCACGACCCGGCCCTGGGTGCCGACACGATGCGCGAGACCTGGCTGCGCCACTACCCGAACGCCCGGCTCGAGGTCCTCGCCAACGCGGGTCACTACGCGATGTACGAGACGCCGGTGCGACTGGCCACGGTGCTGGAGGAGTTCCTCGGGCAGTGAGTGTGGATCCCGGGCCCCTCGTCGATCCCCGCACCTTCGTCGACGGCGTCCCGTACGACCTGCTCGCGGCGCTGCGGGCGGCCGGCCCGGTGGTGTGGGTCGAGGAGCCGCCGCTGCTCGGGCTGCCCGGCGGGCCGGGGTTCTGGCTGGTGCTCCGGCACGCCGACGTGACGGAGATGCTCCGGCAGCCGAGGCTCTTCTCGTCCTGGCTCGGCGCCACCCAGATCCGCGACCCGGCGACCCCCGGGGACCTGGACTACGCGCGCCGGATGATGCTCAACATGGACCCGCCGGAGCACGGCCGGCTACGCCGACCGGTCGCCCGCTCGTTCACCCCGCGCGCGGTCGCCGCGCTGGAGGCGTCGATCCGCGCGAACGCGACGGCGCTCGTCGAGCGCGCGCTCGGCGACGCCGACGAGGGCACCTGCGACTTCGCCCGCGATCTCGCCGCCGACCTGCCGCTGCTCACCCTCGCGGACGTGCTCGGGGTGCCGGAGCCCGACCGCTGGCTGCTGTATGACTGGTCGAACCGGGTGATCGGCTTCCAGGATCCGGACCACGCGGTGTCGGCGGCGTTCGACGCGCGGGCCGGCACCGACGCGGCCCGCGAGGCGCTGCGGCACCGGCCCGCGCCCGACGCCGACGGCCGGATGCCGGATCCGCGCACCCGGGCCGGGATGGCCGACCTGTACGCGTACGCCCACCTGCTGGCCGGGTCGAAGCGGCGATGCCCGGGGCAGGACGTGATGTCCGTCCTGCTGGCGCAGCACGGGGACGACCGGCTCTCGGTGGAAGAGTTCGAGAACATGTTCTGGTTGTTCGCCGTGGCCGGCAACGAGACGATCCGCAACGGGCTGCCCGGCGCGATGATCGCTCTGCTGGAGCATCCGGCGCAGATGGCACGGCTGCGGCGGGAGCCGGCCCTGTTCGACACCGCCGTCGACGAGCTGCTGCGCTGGTGGACGCCGGTGATGGTGTTCCGGCGCACCGCCACCGCGGACACCACGATCGGCGGCGTGCCGGTGCGGGCCGGGGACAAGGTGGTGGTCTCGTTCGCGTCGGCCAACCGCGACGAGCGCGTCTTCGCCGACCCCGACCGGCTCGACCTGACCCGCCGTCCGAACCCGCACCTCGTCTTCGGGCACGGGCCGCACTTCTGCCTCGGCGCGCACCTGGCGCGGTTCCAGCTGCGCGCGCTGTTCGAGGCGCTGCTCGCGCGCACCGCCGACATCGCCTACGCCGGTCCTCCCGGGTACCTGCGATCGAACTTCCAGCGGGGCGTGAAGCACCTGCCGATCCGCTGGCGGCGCCGGTGACCGGCCTCGTCCCGGGCAGTTATTTTTAACAAGGTTTACTGATAACCTCCCGTCCACATCGACGAGGAGGAATGCCATGCGACTTCGACGGACGATGCCCGCCCTGCTGGCCGGCGTCACGCTGGTGGCCGCCGCCGCCGTACTGCCGACTGTGGACGGCGTCGCGGCGACTGCGAGCGGCCCGAACAGCACGCTGGCCGCCTGCACGGCACCGGCCTGGGCCGAGGGCACCACCTATCCCGCCGGCAGCCGGGTCAGCTACGCCGGCCGGTCGTACCAGGCGCTGGTGACACACACCCCGCCGCCCGGCGCCGGCTGGAACCCGGCCGCCACGCCCTCGCTCTGGACCGACCTGGGCGCGTGCGACGGCACGCCCTCGCCCACCCCCACCGGCACCGCGTCCCCCTCCCCCACTCCCACGCCGACCGGCACCTCCTCTCCCAGCCCGACGCCCACGCCCACCGGCACGTCCACTCCGCCCGGTCCGGAGACGTGCGCCGGCAAGCCGAAGCCCGGCGGCAAGGTGCTCCAGGGCTACTGGGAGAACTGGGACGGCGCGGCCAACGGGGTCCATCCGCCGCTGGGCTGGATCCCGATCACCGACCCGCGCATCACCGCCCACGGCTACAACGTGGTCAACGCGGCGTTCCCGGTGATCCGCGCCGACGGCACCGTGCTGTGGGAGGACGGCATGGACAGCACGGTCCGGGTGCCGACCCCGGCCGAGATGTGTCGTGCCAAGGCGGCCGGGCTGACCATCCTGATGTCGATCGGCGGTGCCGCCGCCGGGATCGACCTGAGCTCGGCCGCGGTCGCCGACCGGTTCGTCGCGACCGTCGTACCGATCCTGAAGCGGTACAACTTCGACGGCATCGACATCGACATCGAGACCGGGCTCACCGGCAGCGGGAACATCTCCCAACTCTCCCCGTCGCAGGCGAACCTGATCCGCATCATCGACGGGGTGCTCGCACAGATGCCCCCGACGTTCGGCCTCACGATGGCGCCGGAGACCGCGTACGTCACCGGCGGCAGCGTCACCTACGGCTCGATCTGGGGCGCGTACCTGCCGATCATCAAGCGGTACGCCGACAACGGCCGGCTCTGGTGGCTGAACATGCAGTACTACAACGGCAGCATGTACGGCTGCTCCGGCGACTCCTACCCGGCCGGCACGGTGCAGGGCTTCACCGCGCAGACCGACTGCCTCGACGCCGGACTGGTCGTGCAGGGCACCACCATCCGCGTCCCGTACGACAAGCAGGTCCCCGGCCTGCCGGCGCAGCCCGGCGCCGGAAGCGGCCACATGGCACCCGCCACGGTGGCCCAGGCGTGGCAGAACTACGGCGGCCGCCTCAAGGGCCTGATGACCTGGTCGATCAACTGGGACGGTTCGAAGGGCTGGACCTTCGGCGACAACGTCAGGGGCCTCCAGGGCCGCTGAGGCGTCCGGGCGGATGCCGGGCCCTCCGCCCGGCAACCGTCGGCACGAGCACGAGCACGACGGTCAGCGCCGCCTCGCCCGTCGCGACCGCGCCAGCACGACCACGACCGTCAGCGCCGCCTCGCCCGTCGCGATCGCGCCAGCACGAGCACGGCCACGACGACCAACCCCAGCCCGAGTCCACCGGCGGCCACGACGGACGCGACGGCCACGCCGCCCGGGCTGCCGGCCCGGTCGCCGGCCGCGCGGGCGGTCGGCTCGGGCGTGGCCCGCGGCGTGGCGGGCGTGGCGCCCGCGGTGAGGGGGTAACGGAGGAGGCGAGGCCACGTGCCCGCCGGCTGGTCGGCGGTCTCGGACAGGGTGAGCAGGGACCGCCCGTCGGCGCTGAAGGTGATCGACTCGCCCTGCGGCTCGTCGGGCAGCGGGGTGACCCGCGGGGTCCCGCCGGTCAACGCGCCGATCAGGTCACCGTCGGCGACGTCGAACTCGAACGCGTCGGCGTAGGTGCGCAACACCACCCGGCGGCCGTCGGGCGCGGTGGCGGCGCCGGTGACCGCCGTGCGGCCGAGCGCCGAGAAGGGGTTGCTCGTCGTGGAGGCCGGCAGCCGGACCTGCCCCACCTTCGCCAGCGGCGTCGTCGCGCCCGGCCGCAGGTCGGCGCTCGGGGCGTACAGGACGGCCGAGTACTTGGTCACGATCACCGGCCGGTTGTCGGCGGTCACGAGCAGCGCCTCGGAGTCGTGCGGACCGTCCGGGTACGCCATGCGGTACAGCACCGGCCGGTCGGTGCCCGGCGCCAGCTTCCACACCGCGACCGTCTGCCGCGAACGGTCGTTGTCGCCGGTGTCCGCCACCCAGACCGTGCCGTCCGCGCCGACCGCGAGGTCCTCGGTGTCCCGGGGCCGCGACGGATAGGAGACCGTACGCACGACGGCGCACCTCGGATCCAGGAAGAAGATCCGGCGGCGCGCCTCGTCGTCCGCGCCGTCGTTGACGACGACGTATCCGTCGTCGGTGGCGGCCATTCCGGAGATCTCGGTCAGCCGGCTGTCGCGCACCTCGCACACCGGCGTGGCCGGTGCGGGGCCGGGTGACGGGTTCGCCGCCGCCCCGCCCGGCGGAGCCAGGACGGCGAGGGCCGCCGCCGTCACCGCCGCCCGCGCTCCGCGTGTGATTCCCTCGCTTCGTCGCATCGCCAGCAATCCTGCCACTGCCGGTCCGCCCGCCGGCGCAACCGGAGGCCGACCCGGGCTCCGCCGGGACGCGCCGGGCCTGCGCTCGCGGGCTTCACCCGGGTGGCCCGGCGTCTCCGCCAGGCTGCCGCGGGTGCGCCTCCGCCCGGCAGCGAATCCTCGGTCCCGCCGAGGCCGACGACCGCTGAGGTGTCGACGAACGTCCACCGAGGCCGCTGGACGTCGCGGTCTGTCGCCCGAGGGTCCCGCTGCCGGCGGCCACGGAGACGGCGAGGATGACCGCGCTCCCGCCGGCGGGGACAGTCACCGGGCGGCGGGTCCGACGATCCGGGCCCGGGCGTCGGCGAGCAGGTTCGCCGCGTGCGGGCCGGCGGCGTAACGGGCCGCGTCGACGCTGTCCGTGACCGCGGCGACCGGGTCGGGATTGGTCGCGCGGTGCAGGGCGAGCCACACCCACCGGTGTTCGCCGCCGTCGAGCTGGGAACGGCGGGCGCGCAGGTGCGCCGGCCCGGTCAGGGCCCGGGCGGCGATGCTGGCGACGACGTCCGGGTCGTCGCCGACCCCCGCGTGGCGGGCCGCCTCCTCCGCCACCCACCAGGCCAGGTCCCGGAGTTCCGGTTCGGACAGTTCGGCCAGCCGCTCCGCCTCGGGCAGCCCGGCCGGCGCTTCGACGGCGGGGCCGAGCGAGCCGACGAGCCTCCTGCCGGGCAGCGGCCGGCGGGGATACAGCGGGGGCAGGTCCGGCACGATCCGGAAGCCGATGTCGGCGGCGTCAATCCGGGCCAGGTCCTCGGCGGTGACGCCGTGGCCGGTGAATCGCCGCACCGCGACCAGGCCCTGCTGCGGCTTGCCGCGTCGGTGGTCGGCGAAGTCGAGGTCGGCGAGCGCCGGGGCGACCGGTGGTGGCGCGTCGAGGTCGCCGAACGGTTCCACCGACAGCAGCACCTCGCCATGCTCGGCGAACGACAGCCGGGTCACCGCGTTGACGTTCCAGAACATGCTGGCGGCGCGCCCGCCGACGGACGCGCGGGTCAGCACGGGCGCGGTCGAGCCCTGCCAGCCGTTGTACTCAACGGCGAGCACGGCGTCACCGAGGTCCAGCACCGCCACCCACGGATCGATCGACTGCCGCCTCATCATGTCGTCGCCGATGGCCCGCAGCGACTCCGGTCGTCCCGGGTCCGCGCCGAAGGCGCGCAGCACGTCCGCGACGCTCGTCCCGGTCGCCACGGTGACCGTCGCGGCCTCGCCGAGGCTGCTGCGGCGCACCCACCGGTAGGCGGTCTCGGGCCGTTCGGGCCGCACCGGTTCGGGCTCGCCGCGCAGCCGGTGGCCCAGCCGGTCCGTCCGGGCGTGGACGATCTCGGGCGCGGCGGGCGCCTGCCACACCACCAGCTCGTAGTGCTCGGTGTCGCCCTCGTCGGTGTCGTCCCGGCCGCGGGCGTGCACCCGCAGCCGGTAGTCACCCGGCCAGGGTGGGGTGATGTGGCGCAGGTGCGCGTCGCTCGCGTCGGGGCCGAGCACCGAGGCGCCACCGACGGCCGCCCGCCAGCTGACCTCGACGATCTCCTCCCAGCCGGTCGCGACGTCCGGCGGTGGCCCGTCAAGGATGCTCACACTGATCCGGACGTGCCCGGTCTCGACGCCGGCGCGGATCACCGCGCCGCCGGGGACGACGACGACCAGCCCGTTGCCGCCGAAGTCGACCTGCGGGACGTCGGAGCCCTCCAGCAGCGCGAACCGGTGCCCCGACACCGGCGCCGACCCGCTGGACCGGAGGGGAAGCAGGTATTCCGCCCTAACCTGGTCGAGCAGCGCGGCGGCGTAGCCGGCGGGCATCGGGGCCTCGCGCAGCAACAGGACCGCGGTGCCGATCGCGACGCCGAGCACGGCCGGTGGTTCCATGGCCCAGCTCCGCACCCCCACCCCGCGCAGGACGACGGCGGCCGTGGCCACGGACAGGGCGAGCTGGGCCGCGCCGTGCGCCGCCGCGACACCCCGCTCGTCGGTGACGTCCGGCCCCACCGTCAGCAGGCCACCCACTCGCGGGTGGGTGGCCAGCCGGCGGGCCAGCGCGGCGACGAGCGGCACCGCACCGGGCCGGACCTGCTCCAGCACGGCCACCCCGGTGACCGCCTCGCTCTGCCCGCTCATGGTCGCGACGCCGAACTTGCCGGTCAACGGCTCGTCCAGCAGACCGGCGAGCTCCGGGACGGTCCCCAGGCCCAGCTCCGCCACGGTCAGTTCCAGCGCGCCGAGCAGGCGTTCGGTCAGCAGGGGCGGCAGCGAGCCGAGCGCGTCGCGTACCGACGGGTCGCCCGGTCGCGCCGCGCCGCCGGAGCGGAACCTCGCCACCGCCGGACGCTGGCCGGCGAACGCGGGGATCGGCAGCGCGTCGCTGTCGGCGACGGCCCGCAGCCGGCCGAGCTCGGCCGCCGGTCCCGGCGGGATGCGGGTGAGGACGAGCGGCAGCGCGGCCGCGACCGGCCCCGCCAACTCCGCCAGCACCGCATCAGGGATCTCGACCACAGCACCTCCGTCGTCCGCCCGTACGGGACAGCCGAATCCAACCATGTACGTACGACGCGGCCCGCGACCCGGGCCAGGCGATGAGCACCGCGCCGGACGAATCGGATCGACAGATGTCTCTAGCGCGATCGACACCCGCATGGTAGGAATCTGCCAAATCTGTTAACCGGTACGAAATTTTTCCACAGAGAGGGACCCGATGACGACAAGACGGATCATGGCCACCCTCGTGGCCGCCGCCGTCGGCCTGGCCGTGGCGGCACCACCGGCCGGCGCGGCCCCCACGCAGGAACGGACCGTCACCTACCACGGCTACCGCCTGGCCGTCCCCGCCGACTGGCAGGTCGTCGACCTGGCGACCGACCCGCACGCCTGCGTCCGCTTCGACCGGCCCGCCGTCTACCTCGGCCGTCCGGGGGACGAACCCTGGTGCCCCTCCGGGCTCGTCGGCCGGACGGCGGGACTGATCGTCGAGCCGATCGACTCCGCGACCGCCGGGCGGATCACGGCCGACACGGCGGTCACGGTGAGCGGGCGGGCGACCGCCGGCGGCGCGGTCTCCCGCGACGGGACGATCCAGGTCGCGGTACGCGACGCGGGCGTGCTGGTCACCGCCCTGCACACCCCCGAGACCGAGCCGGCGGTCCGCCGCGTCCTTGCCTCCGCCCGCCTCGCCCCCGGCGCCACGCCGGTGTCGCCGGACGACGTGCGCACCGACGCGGCGTCCGCCACGGTGACGCCGACGGCGGCGGCCGCCCCGCAGCCCGGCACCTACACCGGCAAGGGCTTCGACACGTGCACCGCCCCGTCGCAGTCGACGATGGACGCCTGGCGCAACAGCTCGCCGTACCGCGCGATCGGCATCTACATCAGCGGCTCGAGCCGGTCCTGCACGCAGGCCAACCTGACCGCGAGCTGGGTGACCAACCAGACCGGCAAGGGCTGGCACCTCATCCCCATCGAGCTGGACCGCCAGGCGCCGTGCGGCACCCGTACGCCGAAGATGTCGTACGACCCCGCCACGGCCCGGTCCGAGGGAGCGGCCCGGGCCAACAGCGCGGTGAGCGCGGCCCGGGCGCTGGGCATCCCCGGCGGAAGCGTGATCTACAACGACATCGAGCACTACCCGTCGACCGAGTCGTGCAAGGCCGCCGTGCTGTCGTACCTCTCCGGCTGGACCCAGCAGCTCCACGCGCTCGGCTACCTCTCGGGGATGTACTCCAGCGGCTCCTCCGGGGTCCGGGACCTGTGCGGCGCCTACAACGACAGCCGGTACACCCGCGTCGACCACCTCTTCTTCGCCTGGTGGAACGGCGTGGCGGACACCGACGCCGGCGACTACTGCGCGGACGCCCACTACGCCGACCGGCAACGCATCCACCAGTACACGGGCGACAGCTACGAGACCTGGGGCGGCGTGCGCATCTACATCGACCGCGACTACCTGGACGTGTCGGCCGGCAGCACGCCGCCGCCGGACGGGTTCACCACCACCGTCGACAACACCACCGCGGGTCGGTTCACGGCGAGCGCGAACTGGGGCACGTCGGCCTACTCGGCACAGCGGTACGGCGCCGACTACCGGTTCGCCACCCCGACCCCCGCCAGCGACACCGCCTGGTACCGGGCGGACGTGCCGGAGACCGGCTCCTACGAGGTCTCGGTCTGGTACCCGGCCGACCCCGGCTACAACGACTCGACCCCGTACATCGTGACGACGACGGCCGGCAACCAGACGGTGCGGGTGAACCAGCGCGTCAACGGCGGCCGATGGGTGTCGCTCGGGGTGTTCACCCTGGGCGCGGGCGACGGCAACAAGGTGGGCGTCAGCCGGTGGACCAGCGGCACCGGCTACGTCGTCGCCGACGCGGTCCGCATCACCCGCGTCTGACCCGGCCCCGCCGCCCGACCGGACGCCGACGGGCGGGCACGGCGCCTTCTCGGCGGTGACGTCACCGCAGGGCCGTCTCCGCCGAGAAGGCGCGTCGGGTCGGCATCGGTCGAGGCACGGCTGCCGTGGCGATCGACCGGCCACCCCGTCCGGATGGCAGAGGTGTGACGCACTAGCATTGCCGCGGTCCGGGACGGCTCTGCTGAAACGAGGCGAAATGCGTTGGCTCCGGCAGTTACTCGGCGGCGGGCGGGTCCAGCTCGACACGGGACGGCAGGAGACACTGCTGCGGGACGTCCGGCTCCGGTACGGCGCCCGCGCGCAGATCCGGTTCGCCGAGCAGGTCGACGCGGTCACCGCGCTGCTGGACAGCGACGACGGCCTGGTGGTGGCCGCCCGGATCGTCAGCCAGGTCGCCGACGAGGCCCACGCCGACCTGCAGGTCCAGGCCCAGGACATACACCGACGGACGGGCCGGCGGCTCCTGGTGCACCGGCGGAACTACCGGCCGCTGTGGATGGAGGCCGGCCAGGCCCTGCGGTGGCCGCTGTTCACGCTGCCGTGCGGCTTCCACCCGTACGCCCAGGTCGCCGCCGCCGCCACGGTGATCGGCGGCCGGGCGTCCCGGCTGGACCGGGTGACCGACCCGAACCCGCTCGTGACCCGCGTGTTCGAGGTGCTCGACCTCACCGTGGCGGGTTGGGAGTACGGCCGGGTGCGGATCGACACCGACGCCGCAGCCCTGGTGGACCGACTGATCTCGGGCGCCGGGCAGGTCCTCGCGGCCATGGACGATCCGCCCCGGCTGCCGCCTCCGGTTCGGGAGCTGATGCGTCGCAACAACACCATGGACGTGCACGACCCGGCCGGCGGCCGGGCGGTGGGCGCGATCAACGTGGGCGCGACGCTGCGCGAGCGTCTGCTGGTCTGAGCGGGCCGCAACCGCCAGGCTCGACGAGCGGTCCGGCCGCGCCGCTCGGGGCCGACACGTGGCGGTGGCGCGACGCCGGGCATCGGCGCCGCGCCGCCCGTCCGGTCACGAGTACATCAGGTGCAGCGTCATCCCGGCGTCGGCGTGCGCCAGGTTGTGGCAGTGGTTGGCCCACATTCCGGGGTTGTCGGCCAGAAACGCCACCTTCCAGACCTCGCCGGGGCGCACGTCGAAGGAGTCCAGCCACAGGGGGCTCCCGGTCGCCGGTCTGCCGTCGCGGGTCAGCACCAGGACGTGGTGCCCGTGCAGGTGCCACGGGTGCACGACCGGGGACCGGTTCACGATGGTGAACTTGACGACGTCGCCGAGGCGCACGACCTGGGACGGGATGTCGGGGTCGGCCGCGCCGTTGACGGTGTGGGCGTACCGCGGGAGCAGCCCGCGCAGGTCGAGACCGCGATCGAGGACGAGGGTGAACTTCCGGTCGTAGCGGGCCCACGGGGCCGTCGCGGCGGCGCCGTAGCCGAGCGGGTCCAGCACCGGCCACGCGCCGGTCGCCGCCGACACCGGTCCGGTCGAGTGGACCTGGCGTCCGTCGACGAACAGCGCCACCGGCGTGGCGGGCGCGGTGAACACCAGGTCGTAGCGTCCTCCGGCCGGGATCATCACCGCGGTGTCCACCAGTGGCGTCGGGCCCCGCAGGTCGTATCCGTCGATCGCGGCGACCCGGAACGGGGTCCCCGCCAGGGCGTACCGGTGGGTCGTGCTGTCGGTGTTGATCAACCGCAGCCGCACCGGCGTCCCCGCCCCGACCGGCTCCGTTCTCGGCGCGGGCAGCGGCAGGCCGGACAGGGTGTGCACCGCCACGGTGACGTCGACGCCCGTCGCCGGCGCCGGACGCACCACCAGGACGCCGTAGAGCCCTTTGCGCACACCGATGTCGGACACCGCGTGCGTGTGGTACCAGTACGTCCCGACCTGGTCGGCGCGGAACCGGTAGACGAACTCCTGCCCGGGCAGCACCGCGTCCTGCGTCACGCCGGGCACCCCGTCCTGGCTGTTCGGCACGTCGTACCCGTGCCAGTGCAGCGTGACCCCCCGCGCGATGTCCCGGTTGCGCAGCGTCACCTCCAACACGTCGCCGACGGTGGCGGTCAGCTCCGGCCCGGGGACCTGCCCGTTGAACGCCCACGCTCCCACGTCCCGGCCGCCCACGCTCACCGTGGCGGTCCCGGCCGTCAGGGTGAACCGCCTGGTCGGTTCCCCGGCGGGCTGCGCGTCCTGATACTGGTGATCATGGGGTACGGCCGGAGCGGGGGCCGGAGCGACGGCCAGCCCGGTCCCGGTCACCAGCGCCCCGACCGCCACCGCGACGGCCGCCCGGGACACCGTCGGCGACGGGCGCGCGCCGAGGAGGCGCCAGGTGACCGCGGTCGCCGCGACGACCCCGGCGACCGCCAGCAGCCCGGCTCCCGCCGACGCCGGATAGCCGTGCAGGACCGTCACGAGCAGGCCGCCGCCGGTGGCGTACCCGGCGAAGAGAAGCGGGACCGCGACGGAGCGGATGTCGCCCCGGGCCCGCAGCAGCCGCGGCCCGGCGACGACCACCGCCGCGAGGGACAGTGGGGCGGCGATGAGGATCTTCTCCGCCGCGAACCACCAGCCGGCGCGGGCGAGCGCGGTGATCGTGATCGCCCGGGCGAGCGTGGCGAGCAGCGCGAGGGCGGCCAGTCCCAGTGCGAGCGGCCGGCGTCGGGCGGCCGACGCGGCGCCGCCGCCCAGCCACCCGGCGGTCGCGAGGACCGCGATCACCAGGTCGGCCGCGAGCAGCGAGCCGGTGGTCATGCCGGCTCCCCTGCCCGGACGGCCACCGGGGTGGTGTCGGCCGGCGCCGGGTCGGCCAGCCTTCGCGCTGCCTGGTGGACGCTGACGACGACGTGCACCGCGATGATGCCGTTGAGGGCGTGCAGCCCGGCGATGGTCAGGCCGAACGGGGTGCTGGCGCCCGCGACGTCGGTGGCCCCGTTCGCGAGACCGGCGATGAGCGCCTGGAGGACGACGAGGCCGAGCGGCAGGACCGCGAGTCCGACGACCCGGCCCGGCGCCTTCGCCAGCGCGGCGGAGAGGATGGTGAGCAGGGTGAGCACGGGGATGACGGCCATCCCGGTGACGCTGTGCAGCGCGTACGCGCCGTCGCCGCCGGGTTTCGTGAACGCGCCTACGGCGGCGAAGACGAACTGCAGGGCGAACGCGGCGAGCGTCACGGCGCTGACGACGACGAAGAGCCTACGCATCGGTGACCTCCTGGTGGTGAGCCGGGGACAGGGCCTCGGCGACGTGGTCGGTGGCGGCGACGGCGCCGAACGCGACCAGCCGCACGAGGTCGGCGTCGTCCGGATGGGACATCCGCCAGAGGGCGACGTCGCCCGGGCTGATCGCGCTGGGCGCGAACGCCGCCAGCAGGGCGATCCGGGTGCCGACACGGTCCGCGCCGGGCACGTCCCGGACCAGGTCGACGGCCCAGTCCGCGGGCCTGGCCGGGTGCCGCCCGTCCTCCCACCGCACGGTCGCCCTGACGGTCTGGCGGGCCACGTCGCCGAGGAGGTCTCCGCCCCGCGTGGCGGCGTCCCTCAGCGACGCGTACGCGACGCCGACGGGGCTGGCCCCCGCCCAGGCCGGCGGTGCCGTCGCACCGGCGTCGAGCAGCGACAGGCTGCTGCCGGGCTCCTTCGGCTCCCGCGCCGCCCTGGCGTAGAGCCGGCCCCCGACCGAGCGCACCAGCGGGGCGCGTTGCAGGCCGCCGGGCAGCAGATCGGGTTCGAGCAGCGCCGAGACGATCCGGTTGATGAACTGGAAGGCGAGCAGGGTACCGGTGATCTCGGGGCGGTACGTGCTGGTCCAGCCGGCGGCCCGGGGGCTCCGGCTGGCCTCGGCCCAGGCCACCAGCTCCACCTGCCTCGGCCCCGGTGGCGTCCCGCCCCGGGCCATCACCTCGGCCAACTCGGGCTCGCCGAGGGCGTGCAGCAGCAGGACGTGGGCGTCGACGCAGAACCGGCAGCGGTTGGCGCGGGACACCGCCGCGGCGACGAGCTCGCGGTCGACCCGGGACGCGTCCCCGGCGAGCAGGGCCTCGCGCATCAGCGCCCACGTCGCGGCCTGCACCTCCGGCACGACCGCGAGCGCCTGGAAGGTGGGCACCGGCCCGAGAAAGTCGTCCCGCAGCTGCCGGTAGACCTCGGCGGTGCGACCGGTCGCGGCCCTGACGGCCACGGGAGTGAAGAAGCGGTATGTCATGGGTTCGATGCTTGTCGCGGCGGGCCGGGAAGACGTCGTGCCACCGCAGACACTTGCCCGCCCGCCGATACCGCGTCCGCGGTACGCCTCGTCTACCGCGGTGGGGGGATGCTCCGCGACGTCGGCCGCCCTACAGTTCGATCATGCGCCGCGATCTGCCGTACGTCCTCAGCGGTCTCGCCCTCGGCGGGCTCCTGCTCGGCAACGCCGCGCTCGCGCCGGACGCCGCGCCGGTGCGGGCGACGGACGTCGTCCTGTTTCTGGTCATGGCGGCGGCCCTGGCGGCGTGCCGGCGCCACCCGGTGGTGGCGTTGGGCGTGGCGACCGCCGCCATGCTGGCCCTCCACGTCCGGGTGCACGCCGGGGTGTCCGCCGCGTTCCCCGTCCTCGGCACGGTCTACCTGGCCGCCTGGCGTGGGCACCGGGCCGCCGCCGCTCTCGCCAGCGTCGTCTTCCTCGGCGGCTTCCTGGCCCGTGACGTCTCGGTGGCGCCGGCCGACCGACCGACCCAGCAGATCGCCGAGCGGACCGCGCTGCTGCTGGGCTGGTTCTTCGCGGCCAACGTCGCCGGGCTCGTCGCGCGGCAACGCCGGGCATACCTCGAACAGGTCGAGCAGCGGGCGCTCGAGGCCGAACGCACCCGCGAGGAGATGGCGTTGCGCCGCGCCGGGGAGGAGCGCCTGCGCATCGCCCGGGACCTGCACGACTCACTGACCCACAGCATCTCCGTCATCAAGGTGCAGGCCGGGATCGCCGTGCACCTGGCCCGCAAGCACAACGAGGAGCCGTCGGCGGCGCTGCTGGCGATCCAGGAGGCCAGTGCCGCCGCGATGCGGGAGCTTCGGGCGACGCTGGACGTCCTGCGCGCACCCGACGACGTGGACCGCGTCGGACTGGCCCGGGTGGACGAGCTGGCCGAGCGGACCCGGGCGGCCGGCGTACCGGTGCGGGTGAGCGTCACCGGCCAGCCCCGGGACCTGCCCGCCGAGGTCGACCAGGCCGGCTATCGCGTGGTCCAGGAGGCGCTGACCAACGTGGCCCGGCACGCCGGCCCCGCGACCGCCCAGGTCCACATCGCGTACGCCCCGGCGCGGCTGACCGTCTCGGTCGACGACGACGGGCGGGCCTCGCCGGCCCGGCCGGTGACGCCGGGGGTGGGCCTGCGCGGCATGCGGGAACGGGTCACCGGGCTGGGCGGGACGCTGCGGGCCGCCGCCCGCGACGGCGGCGGGTTCGCGGTGCGGGCCACGTTCCCGCTGGACGGCCCGGCATGACCGAGCGCCCGCGCGAGGTCCGGCCAGCTCGGCCCGCCACGGATCGTGACGGCTCCGACCGGAGGGAGGAGGCGGCATGATCCGTGTCCTGCTCGCCGACGACCAGGCGCTGATGCGGGCCGGGTTCCGGGCGTTGCTCGACGCCGAGGACGACCTGGAGGTCGTCGGCGAGGCCGCCGACGGCGCCTCGGCCGTCGAGCTGTCGCGACGCCTGCGGCCCGACGTCGTGCTGATGGACGTGCAGATGCCCGGCCTCGACGGTATCGAGGCCACCCGGCGCATCGCGGCCGCTCCCGACCTCGGCGCCGTCCGTGTCCTCATGCTGACCAACTACGGGCTCGACTCCTACGTCTTCGCCGCACTCCGCGCGGGCGCCAGTGGGTTCCTCCTCAAGGATGCCGACCCGGCCGACCTGCTGCGGGCCATCGACGTCGTGGCTCGCGGGGACGCGCTGCTCGCCCCGGCGGTCACGCGTACGCTCATCAGCGAGTTCGTCGCCGGCCCGCCGCCGGCCGACCCGGCGGCGGGGCGCGACGTCCTGACCGCCCGGGAGCAGGAGGTCGTCGATCTCGTCGCCCGGGGGCTGAGCAACGACGAGATCGCCGAGCGCATGGTGATCAGTCCGTTGACCGCCAAGACACACGTCAACCGGGCGATGATGAAGCTGCACTGCCGCGACCGCGCCCAGCTGGTCGTCTGGGCGTACGAGTCGGGGCTGGTGACGCCGCGTCGCCGGTGACGGCCGGGCGGCGGTCGGCGGCGGTCGGCGGCTCTCGGCGCGACGCGGCGCGGTGGAGGTCGGCGGGCGCGGTAGGTTGCACAGTCATGGCCACGACCACCGACGTCCGTCGCGAACTCGCCGGCCTGGCCGATCCACGACGGGCGGCGGCGACGAGCCGGTTCCTGCAGATGGTGCCGGGCGGATACGGCGAGGGCGACACGGCCATCGGTGTCCCGGTGCCGGAACAGCGCCGGGTGGCCGCCCGGTACTGGCGCGACCTGTCCCTGGCCGGGACGGCGAAGCTGCTGACCAGCGACGTGCACGAGGAGCGGCTGACGGCGCTGTTCATCCTGGTGCGCAAGTTCGCCAAGGGAGACGAGGAGCAACGGGGGCGGGTCTTCGACGTCGTCATGGCCCACACCGACCGCATCGACAACTGGGATCTGGTGGACTCGTCCGCGCCGTACATCGTGGGCCCCTGGCTCGCCGACAAGGACCGCGGCGTCCTGGACCGGCTGGCCGGGTCGAGCCTGGTGTGGGACCGGCGCATCGCCGTCATGGCGACTTTCGCATTCATCAGGGCCGGTGACTTCGACTGGACCTTCCGCCTCAGCGACCGACTCCTGCACGATCCGCACGACCTCGTGCAGAAGGCGGTGGGCTGGATGCTGCGTGAGGTCGGCAACCGCGACAGGGCGGCGGAGGAGGCGTTCCTGGCCGGACGCTACCGAGTCATGCCGCGGGTCATGCTCCGGTACGCGATCGAGAAGTTCGAGCCGCGGCGACGCGGGGAGTATCTCTCCGGCCTGGCCTAGGCTAGCGCGTGCTCAGGGCGTGAGGTGCTCGAGGAGGAACTCGCCGGCGTTGGCGAAGGCCCTCTCCTGGTTCTCCCGCCGCGTGAAGCCGTGCCCCTCATCCAGGAACACCTCGTACCGCACCTCCACCCCGCGATCGCGCAGTCGAGTCACGATCTGGTCGCTCTCGCTCTTCGGCACCCTCGGGTCGTTGGCGCCCTGAATCACCATCAACGGTGCGCGGATCTTGTCGGCGTGAGTCACCGGAGAGCGCGCCAGCAGCTGCTCGGCGTCGGCGTCCGGGTCACCGATAACAATCGCCACCACACTGCGCCAGGTGGGGGGTGACGCCTTCGCCAGGGTGACGAGGTTGCTCGGCCCGTACAGGTCGACCCCGGCCGCCCAGTTGAGGTCCGAGAGGCGGCTCAGGCAGGACAGGACGGAGAAGCCCCCGTAAGAGGCGCCCATCACGCCGATCCGGGTGGAGTCCACCCAGTCCTGGGAGCGTAGGAAGGCCACCGCCTCGGCGAAGTCGTTCAGGTCGCCGCCACCCCAATCCCGGTTCACGAGGTCGGCGTACGCCCGGCCGTACCCGAGCGATCCCCGCACGTTCGGGGCGAACACCGCGACGCCCCGGGACACCAGGTACTGATAAAAGCCGTCGTACATGTAGACGGGCAGCTCCTGCCAGGCCGGGCCGCCGTGGATGGAGATGAGCACGCCCACCGGCTCACTGCGGGCGGGACGGTAGAGGAACCCCGGGATCTGCAGCCCGTCGCGCGCCGGGTAGCGCACCAGCGTGGCATCGACGAACTGGGCGGCGTCGGCCGCGACCGGCTTGGCATCGGTCAGCCACCGGTTCTCGCCCGTCTCCAGGTCGATCATCAGAATGTTCCACGGGCGGGTGGCGGTGGACACGCGCAGGACGACTGACCGGCCGTCAGGAGAGATCGTCAGGCCGGTCGCGGCACCACGGGGCAACTGGGGCATGTCCATGTCGGTGCCCGTGGAGAGGTCCCGGCCGCGGAGAATGGAATAGCCGTCGACGTTGACGCTCCAGACCAGGGTGCGCCCATCGGCTGAGAGAGCGACCTCCGTGACGTCCCAGTCAGGGGTGTCCAGCCACGTCAGCTCACCGGTCTTCGCATCCATCGTGGCCAGGCCAACGAACTGGCGGCCGGCGTTGCTCATCACCAGGAAGCCGCTGCCGTCCGGCAGCCACGGCCCAAGCTCGTACGCGGCCTCGCCGTCGCGCGGAGTCAGGAGCACCGGCTCACCGTCGAGGGGGACCACGTACACGATGTGGTCGGTGTTGCTGGTCCGCCACTCAGTGGCGGTCAACCTGCTCCCGTCCGGCGCCCAGTGCCCCGGGTAGACCCGGCCACCTCCGGTGAACAGCCGGCGCACGTCACCGGTAGCGACATCCCGCAACAGGACGTCCTGATCCGCCGGGGTCCGGTCGTTTCCGCAGTAGGCGATGTACCTGCCGTCGGGGGAGAAGGGGTCGCCGATGGCGGCCGCGAACTGCACCTTGGAGTTGTCGGTCAGCGCCTCGGCGGTCCCGCCGCTAACGCTGATCCGACGGAGCTGGGCGTTCTCGTTGCCCTGGTCATCGGCGAGGAAGAGCAGCCACTCACCTCCGGGATGCCATGCCACTCGCCGGATCGCCGAGTCGGTGTAGTCGGTCAGCCGCTGACTGTCGCCGCCAGTGATGCCCTGGGTGATGAGGTTGAACTGGCCGCTGCTGTCGTCGACGTAGGCGATCCTCGCGCTGTCGGGTGAGAAGACCAA
The DNA here is from genome assembly GCF_900090315.1 of Micromonospora citrea. Taxonomy (NCBI): domain Bacteria; kingdom Bacillati; phylum Actinomycetota; class Actinomycetes; order Micromonosporales; family Micromonosporaceae; genus Micromonospora; species Micromonospora citrea. The sequence continues at coordinate 164,347 of NZ_FMHZ01000002.1, forward strand.
CGTCGGCAGGAACCTCAGGCCCGACTGGTAGTCGCGAAACTCAGGCATGGATCGATCCTAGACTCGCCATCGACGGCGGTAGGGCCCGAACGTTCGGTAGGCCGCCCATCGACCGCAGACGACGCCAGGCAGCCGGGCGCAACATGATCGCGATGAATGGACAGGTGTGGCGGCCGGCGGAGCGCGGCGACGCTGACTGTCTCGCGGTGTCGTCCGGGCTGGTCGAGGAATTCGGTGCCCTCGGTCTGGAGAGCGACGCCGAAGCGGCGGAACTCCGGCTGGACCACCCGGGGCTCGACCTCCGTCAGGGCCTTGCCGGTAGGCTCATCGCCCGCTCACCGGGGGCGTGCCGGCCGCTCAAATTCGAGCGCACAGCACTTTCAGGGTACGTCCCTCCGATCTCGAAGTGGCCGATCGTCGACGACGTGCTCGTTGCCGCGTCCGCTGGCGTCGAGGGCGGCCTGCTCCACTCGCCGGCGGTGGTCCAGCCACCATGACTCGTCGCCGGCGGGCAGGTTGTCGTTGCCGGGCAGCAGCCCGGCCGCGCCGTCGACGAGTTCGCGCACGATGTCGGCGTGGCCGGCGTGCCGTTGGGTTTCCGCGATGACGTGGATCATGACGCGGTGCAGCGTCACCGCCGCATCGCCCCACCAGGGCACGCGGCCGACCTCGTCCAGCGCGAGGGCTTCGATGGTGCTGTCGGCGTGGGCGATCGCGCGACGGTACAGGGCGACGATCTCCTCCCGGGTCTCGTCCGCGGTCGCCCACATGTCGGCGTTGGGGTCCGCTCCGTCGCCGGCGTACGGCAGCTCCGGCTCGAACGGCCGGCCGAACACGACCCCGAAGTAGAGGGTCTCGCAGAACGCCGAGTGTTTGACCAGACCGAGCAGGTTGGTGCCGGTCCGGGTGAGCGGGCGTCGGATGTCGTACTCGCCGAGCCCGTCCAGCTTCCACAGCAGCGCGTCGCGGCCGCCCTTCAGGTAGCTGTGCAGGTCTGCCTTCATGGCAGCACTATGGCAGCCGTCAGACGTCGACGCCGCCCCGGATGATCACCGGGGCTCATGACGCCGCGTCCGGACCGGAGCCTGGGGAGATTTCGTAGGCGCGCGACACGAGCCACCTCGACCCGACAACGCGCGAGCCACCTCTCCCGGCCGGGACGCTGTGCCGACAGATGCTCGGGGGTTCCGCTTCCAGGCGCGTATCGACCCGGCGTCCGCGTAGTGGATGACCACCAGGTCACCGCCGTCCGGCAGGACCGCCGGCTCCCGGCCCAGGTAGCCCGGCTGGGTCTCGGCCAGCGCCACCATCCGACTGCTCATCTCGGCGTAGCCCTCGGGGTCCTTCCCGCTCGGGTGATCGTGAAGATGGCGATCTGGTAGGGCGGCTCGGGCCGAGTCCAGTAAGGAGTGGTCACGGCTCATGGTGGTCGCTCACCGGCGCTCCTCCGCCGTCCGGTACGGGAGCGGCCCCGGCCGACGGGACCGGCCTGACGGGACCGGCCTGACGGGACCGGGCCGTAGGATCGGGCCATGGGCAGGACCGACCGCGCCAGTCGGGTCATCGCGGCGCCCCCGGCGACCGTCTACGGCGCGCTCCTCGACCGGGAGTCGCTCGAGGCGTGGCTGCCGCCGGACGGCATGCGCGGGCGTGTGGAGCGGTGGGATCCCCGGCCCGGTGGCGGCTTCCGAATGGTCCTCACCTACCTCGACCCGGCCGGCAGCCCGGGCAAGACGTCGGACGAGACGGACGTCGTCGACGTGAGGTTCGCCGCGCTGGTGCCGCCGGAGCGCGTGGTGCAGCGGGCCGTGTTCGAGGCGGACGACGCGTCGTACGCGGGCACCATGACGATGACCTGGCAGCTCGCTGCCGTCGGCGAGGGCACCGAGGTGACCGTGACCGCCACCGACGTGCCACCCGGCATCGACCAGGCCGCCCACCAGGCCGGGATCGCCTCGTCGCTGGCCAACCTGGCGTCGTACGTCGAAGCGGCCGACTGACCCGGGCCGGCCGCGGCGCCCGACGACCTGTCCGGGCGGTACGGATTAGCCCCGCGTTGGGCGGGTATGCGGCGGCTCGCACGTCGGTAGAGGGTTGGGGGGCGTATGTCGGCGACGGATGCGTTCTTCGAGCAGTTGAGTCGTATCGGGCAGGATCCGCGGTTTCGCAAGGTGCAGGGCAGCGTCCGGTTCGACATCCGCGACCATGATCAGGTACGGCAGTGGCTGCTGACGATCGATCACGGCCAGATACGGGTGTCGCCTGGTGGAGGCGCCGCGACGTCCGTGCTCACGCTTTCCTCCGAGGTGGCGGAGGCGATGGTCCGGGGTGAGATGAACGGGCTGTCGGCGATGCTCCGTGGTGAGATCCTGGTCGACGGGGATCTTGGGCTGGCGCTGCGGATGGGGCGGCTGTTCCACACGCCGGCCATCGCGCGCGGGACCAGGCAGCCCTCGGGCGCAGAGGTGACCGAGTGAGGGACGTTCCGGGCACCGTGTCGTGCATCGACGGCAACACGTTCATCGTCTCGGACACCAGCGGCGACGTGGACGCCTCGCCGGCCGCCCCGGTCGGACTGTTCACCGCCGACACCCGCTTCCTGTCCCGGTGGATCCTCACGATCGACGGCGAGCGGATGACCGCGTTGTCGGTGGACGACAGCCAGTACTACGAGGTGGCGTTCTTCCTGGTCCCCGGTGGGCAGGTCGACTACGTGCAGGCCGACGTGTCGGCGATCCGCCGGCGGCGGATCGGCCCGGACCTGACCGAGTCGCTGACGGTGTTCAACTACGGCGACGAGGACGTCGAACTCGACGTGCGCCTTGAGGTGGCGGCCGACTTCGCTGACATCTTCGACATCAAGTTCGACGTCCGGGAGAAGGCCGGCACCTGCTACACCCGGGTCGACGCCGACGAGCTGAGGCTCGGCTACCAGCGCGGCACGTTCCAGCGGGAGTTGTCCGTCTCGGCGAGCGAACCGGCCACCCTCGATCCGCAGGGCCTCCGGTTCCGTCCCCGGCTGCGCCCCGGCCAGCAGTGGTCGACACATCTGCGGGTGATCATGCGGGTGCTGCGCCCCGACGGCCGCGACTGGCGGGCGGCGGTGCGCGCGATGCGCCCGGACGAGTCGACCCTGCCGGACAACCTGCGCTCGTGGATCGCGGCGGCCCCGCAGCTGGACACCGACAACACCGCGTTGCAGCAGGTGTACCACCGCAGCCTCGTGGACCTGGCGGCGCTGCAGTTCGCCCCGTTGTCCCTCGGCGGCGTGACCGTACCCGCGGCGGGGCTGCCCTGGTTCATGACCCTGTTCGGCCGCGACAGCCTGCTGACCTGTCTGCAGACCCTGCACGTCACACCGTCGCTGACCCCGCCGACACTGCGGATCCTCGGCGCGTTGCAGGGGGTTCGCACCGACGACCTCCTGGACGAGGACCCGGGGCGCATCCTGCACGAGTTGCGCTACGGCGAGTCGTCCGCCTTCGAGGAACAGCCCCACTCGCCGTACTACGGCAGCGTGGACGCCTCGCCGCTGTTCGTGGTGCTGCTCGACGAGTACGAGCGGTGGACCGGCGACGCGGCGCTGGTCAGGGAGCTCGAACAGGAGGCCCGGGCGGCCCTGGACTGGATCGACCAGTACGCGGACCTCACCTCCACCGGCTACGTCTGGTACGAACGGCGCAACCGCGACACCGGCCTGGAGAACCAGTGCTGGAAGGACTCGTGGGACAGCATCTCCTACGCCGACGGCAGGCTGCCGGGCTTCCCCCGGGCCACCTGCGAGGTGCAGGGTTACGCCTACGACGCCAAGATCCGCGCAGCCCGCCTCGCGCGCACGTTCTGGGACGACCCCGCCTACGCCGACCGCCTCGACCAGGAGGCGGCGGCGTTGAAGGCTCGCTTCAACCGGGACTTCTGGATCGAGGAGCACGGCTACTACGCCCTCGCCCTCGACTACGACGGCACACCCGTGGACGCCCTGTCCTCCAACATCGGGCACCTGTTGTGGAGTGGGATCGTCCCGCCGGACCGCGCCCCCAGGGTCGTCGAGCACCTGATGAGTCCCGCCCTGTTCTCCGGCTGGGGGGTGCGTACCCTCGCCGAGGGCCAGCGCCGCTACAACCCGCTCGGCTATCACAACGGGACCGTGTGGCCCTTCGACAACTCGTTCATCGCCTGGGGCCTGCGCCGTTACGGGTTCGCCAGCGAGGCGGGACGCATCGCGGAGGGCATCATCGACGCCGCCACCTACTTCCAGGGGCGCCTGCCCGAGGCATTCGGCGGGTTCGCCCGCCACACCACCCGATATCCGGTCCGCTACCCCACGGCGGGCAGCCCTCAGGCGTGGTCAAGCGGGGCGTCCCTGCTGCTCATCCGGGCCATGCTCGGCATCGACCCGCACGAGGGACACCTCGCCGTCGAGGCGGCGCTACCCCGCAGCTTCCAGCGGATCGCGCTCCTGGACATCCCCGGCCGCTGGGGCAAGGTCGACGCCTTCGCCCGCCACCGTGCCGACCACCCGCCGGGCCAGGACGCGGAGCGCTACCCGTCCCCCCTGCTCGAATGACGAGTCCCGGCACGGACCGCAGCGGGCGCGGGTCGGCTGCCGCCGGGTGAGCTGCGGTCCGGGCCCGCTGGTCGCGCCCGTGACGACGTAGGGAATCACCCGATTACCGATGTCACCAGGCACCCTAGCGTCGACCGCATGGTCCACACCCGATCGGCCCCGCCCGCGGACGCCCGCCGGCGCCCGCCGGCCCTTCCGGATCTTGCCCGGTGGTTCGGCCGCCTGGCGCTGGTGCCGCTGCTCGTGGCGGCCCTGCTGCGGCGAGCGGCGGCAGCGGCTGCGGCGGCTGCTCGACACGATCCGCGAACGAGGGGAGAACAGATGCGTGTCCGCCGCCTGCCCACCCTCGCACTGGCTGTGCTCGCGCTCGCGCTGCCCGCCGGATGCGCCCGGTCCGCGGACGACGCTCCTGCCGCGCCGGCACCCGTGCCCGCCACGGCTTCGGCCGCGACGGCCGAGGGGGAGACCGCGACCGCGGCACCCGCCGCGCTCCCGGACGCCTGCGGCCTGGTCACCGCGGCCGAGGCGGAGAAGCTGGCCGGTACGCCGCTGGACGACGCCGTGCCCGTCCGTGACACGTGCAGCTACACCGCCCCGGTCGACGGGCCGACGGCACAGGTGGAGGTGTACGTCGGCGACGGCGCCGAGAAGTACCTCGGCATCGAGCGCGACCTCGGGCACGAGGTCCGGCCGCTGTCCGGGGTCGGGGACGAGGCGCACCTCACCGCGGAGGCGTTCTTCGTCAGGAAGGCCCGGGTGTGGGTGGCGGTCCGGCTGGTGCGGCTCAACGACCCGGAGGAGAACCGGGCACCCTTGGAGGGCCTCGCCCGGGTCGTCGCCGACCGGTTCTGACACCTGTGCCCGTCCGCCGTCTCGTCGCCGGTCCGGAACGTGTGAAATCATGCACCGATGCCACACGTCGCGCCCCACGACGGCTCCGCCGGGTTCGCCGCTCGTCTCGTCGCCACCGCCGCCGCCCCGCTCGATCCCGCGTCGGCGGACGCGCCGCAGGTGCTGCACTGGCCGGGGCGCCGGTTGCTGGTGCAGCGCGCAGACACCGAGCTGGCCGTCCGGGAGTTGGACGGGGACGGTACGGAGATCCGCTTCCCCGCGCCCTGGCCCCGCCGGTACGGCTCGACGGCGGTGTCGCCCACCGGGGACCTCGCCGTGTTCGCCGGCGTCCACGCCCTGCGGGCCGTGGACGCCACCGGAGCCGTGCGGTGGGAATTCCGGCACGCCTGCTGGTCGGCGGCCGTGTGCACCAGGGCCCACTCCTCCTTCGCCGAGTACGCCGACGACCACCACCACGGCCACGCCGACAGCGGCTCGGCGGCCTTCTCACCGGACGGCAAACTCCTCTGGGCCCACGTCCGCACCCTCGTCGGGCCGCGAGCCGAGGAGGAGTGGCTGATCCTCGATCCCGCCGACGGCCGGGTGCTGGCCCGCGCCGAGACGACGACCGTGGGATCCGGCTCGTTCCACCTGCCGCATCCGGACCCGGCCTACATGGGGCTCACCGTCCTCGCGGGCGAGGAGGACTCGCCGGTGCTGTGGGGGCACTGGGACGGCGCGACGCTCACCGTCCAGCATTTCGCCGAGGAGATCCTCCTCGGCGCGAGCCCGTCCGGGGAGCACTTCCTGACCACCGACACGGGGCAGTGGTCCCTCTACCTGCACCGGGCGCAGGACGGCGCCGAGCTGCGGCGGCTGGACGGCCAGGTGGCCGTGCCGCCTTCCTCCGACGAGGACGATCGCGTCCGGTGGGAGTTCGAGGCGGCGTTCCCGTACGACGACGCCGCCGTGGTCGGCACCGAGGACCACGGGAACGTCCCCCGCCACTGGCTTGTCGACCCGCGCGCGATGACGGTACGCGGCCGGATCGAATACCCCTTCTCCGTCGCGGGACCTCCCCGGTCGGCGGGGCCGGGCACCTGGTACACGGTCTCCGAGGACGGGACCCGCATCCACCTGTGGAGCCTCGCGCACCGAGGGTGAGTCGGCCGACGCGACCTGGGCGGGCGCGGTGTCAGGGGCGTGTCAGCCACGTGTCAGGCCGGGTGCCCATCGTTGTCCGCATGGACAGTTCGGTCCGAAATGGTCGTCAGCCGTAGCCCGTCGAGCCGGGTGACCGCCGCCCGGAACGCCGCGCTGTCGGGCAGGCCGACGTCCTGCATGGCGGCGCCGCGCCACAGTGCCAGGGTCTCCCGCAGCCGCCGTAGCCGCAGCGGATCCCCGTCGGCGCGGGCCCGGCCGACCAGATCCTGCCACGGGTGACGAGGGGGCAGCCAACTGTCGACGCCCGCACCGCGGCCGGCGCGGCGGCGTCACCCGATCCTCCGGCGGGCACGTCACGCAGGTGTCGGCGTGCGGACAGGCGCCCCGCCGAGGCGGCCTGGCTGTGTCATCATCCCGCCATGGACGGCTCCCTGGTCGGCCGCGACACGACCGTCGAGCAGGTGTGGCAGGCGTTGGTCGACGGGGCACCGGTGCTCCTGGAGGGGCCAAGCGGGATCGGCCGGACCGCCCTGTGGCGGGCTGTCGTCGCCCGCGCCGAGCGGGCCGGCTGGCTGCTGCTGACCAGCGCCCCGACCGAGGCCGAGACGGCGGTGCCGTACGCGGCGCTCGCCGACGTGCTGCGGCCGTTGGCCGACCAGGTGCCGGCCCTGCCCCGGCCCCAGCGGGTGGCCGCCGAGGTGGTGCTGCTGGTCGCCGAGCACGACGACATCGTCGACGAACGGGCCGTCGGCGCCGCCACCCGCTCACTGATCGAGGCCGCGGTGGCCGGCGACGTGCCGGTGCTGCTCGCCGTGGACGACGCGCCGTGGCTCGACCAGCCCAGTGAGCGCGCCCTGCGCTTCGCGCTGCGCCGCCTCAGCCGTCGGCCCGCCGTCCTGCTCACCCGCCGCACCGACGGCACCGGACCGCCCGACGTCCCGCTCACCCGCCGCACCGACGGCACCGGACCGCCCGACGTCCCGCTCACCCGCCGTTCCCACGACGCCGGACCGCCCGACGCCCCGCTCATCCGCCCCGACAACGCCGGACCGCCCGACGTTCCGCTCGGGCTGGAGGACGGCCACGTCGGCGGGCGGCCGGTCGTCCGCGTCGGTGTGCCGCCCCTGGACCCTGCGGCCCTGCACCGCATCGTGCGGACGCGGCTGGGCGGCACGCCGAGTCGCCCGCTGGTCGCCCGCATCGCCCGCGACGCCGGCGGTAGTCCGTTGCTCGCCGTCGAGCTCGCTCGTGCGGTGCTGCGGCTGCCCCGCCCACCGGCGCCGGACGCGGACCTGCCCGCACCGCCCTCGGCACGACACCTGCTCGCGCAGACCATGCTGACACTGCCCCGCCGCAGCCGCGACGCCGTGCGCCTGGCCGCCCTGCTGACCGTGCCCACGGTGGACGACCTGCGGGCCGCCGGCGTGCCGGCGGACGCGCTCGACCCCGCGGAGGAGTCGGGTCTGCTCACGGTCTCGACGCGGCGGATCAGCTTCGCCCACCCCCTGCACGCCGCCGCGGTGCGCGAGAGCATCCCGCCCGGCGTCCGGCGGCGGCTGCACCGCCTGCTGGCGGACGCCGTCGCCGACCCCGACGAACGCGCCCGCCAGCTCGCCCGCTGCGCCACGACAGCGGACGCCGCGGTCGCCGACGAGCTGGCCGCCGCGGCGGCGCGGCAGCGGGCCCGGGGCGCTCCGGCGGTCGCCGCCGACTGGTACGACCGCGCCGCGGACCTCACACCGCCAGCGGCCGGCGCGGACCGGGACCGCCGCCGCCTGGACGCGGTGCGGTGCCGCATCGACAGCGGCGACTACGCGGCGGCCGGCGTGGCGGCGGAGACCGCCGCCGAGCGGTCGACCGGCGCGGCCCACGCGGAGGCGCTGTTGCTGCGCGCCACGGTCGCCTGGTGCGTCGACGACCTCCCGACGGCGGTCGCCGTCGGGCAGCGGGCGGCGGCCGCCGCCGACGGCCCGCTGGCCGGACGCGTCCACGCGCACCTGACCCTGTTCCAGGACGCGCCGGAACCCGCCCGCCGGCACGCCGAGGCCGCCATCGCACACCTCGACGACACCGACGAGCACCGCCCGTTGCTGACCGCCGCGCTGTTGCTCCTGTTCTTCCACGAGGTACGCGCCGGCCTCCCGGCCCGCACCGGCCTGCTCGACCGGGCGCTGGCGCTGGAGGCCGGGGAACCCTCGTTCCTCGCCGGCTCGATCCCGGCGATCTGGTGGAAGGCCACCGACGACCACCATCGGGCGCGCCGGCGGCTGCACCGGATGCTCGACCTGGCCGTGGCGCGCGGCGACGAGCCGTGGCAGCACGAGATCCTCACCCACCTGGGCGAGGCGGAGTTGCAGGCCGGCCGGCTCGCCGCCGCCGCGACACACGTCGCCGCCGCACGCGACCTGGGCGAACAGCTCGGCACCGGCCTGGTGGGCGAGACCTGGCTGGCCGGCCTGCTGGACGCCGCTCGGGGACGACTCGCCGAGGCCGGCTCGGTGGCCGAGGCCGGGCTGCGCCGGGCCGACGAGCTGGGCGACGCCTGGAGTCGCCGCCTCCACCTTCAGCTCGCCGGATTCGTGGCGCTGTCCGCCGGCCGGATGGACGAGGCGGCGACGGCATACGGGAGGCTCGTCGCGGAACTCGACGGGTCGGGCATCGCCGAGCCGTTGGCGCAGCGCTTCGAGCCCGACTGGATCGAGGCCTGCGTCGGGGCCGGCGACCTGGAGGCCGCGCGGGCCGGTCTCGCCCGGCTCGCCGAGCGGCACGCCCGCCTCCCCCGACCCTGGACCACCCTCGGGCTCGCCCGCAGCCAGGTCCTGCTGCGGTGCGCGGTCGGAGACGACCCCTCCGCGGCCATCGCGGTGCTCGCCGACGCGCGGGCGAGCGTGCCGGGCGACGTGCTGCCGCTGGAGCGGGCCCGCTGTCTGCTGGTCGCCGGCCGGGCGTACCGCCGGTCGCGGCGGCGTCGGGAGGCCCGCGACGCCCTCGACGCGGCGGCCGCCGAGTTCACCGGCCTGGGTGCGGTGGCCTTCGCGGAGCAGGCCCACGCCGAACTGGACCGCACCGGCCGGCGTTCGCCCACCCCCACCGCGCTGACCGCCACCGAGGAGCGCGTTGCCCGACTCGCCGCCCAGGGCCGGACCAACCGGGACATCGCCAGCACGCTGTTCATCAGCCCGAAGACCGTCGAGGCCAACCTCGCCCGGGTCTACCGGAAACTGGCGATCTCCAGCCGCGCCGAGCTGGGCGCGACGATGGGCCGGCCGACCGGGCCTCCCGGGTCACTTCCCCGCTGACGCCGCGCGCCGCGCCACCCGGCGACCCTGCCGGGCGCGGCGCGCGGACGACCCCGAACGGGTGCCCGCTCCCGTCGCGGCGTCGCCGTGGTCGTGCCCGTTCCCGTCGCGGCGTCGCCGTGGTCGTCCCGCTCCCGTCGCGGCGTCGCCGTGGTCGTGCCCGCTCCCGTCGCGGCGTCACCCGCCGGTGCACAGCGGCACGTCCGGCCGCACCTGCGAGCTCTTGTCGACCGTGAAGAGGACCTCGGTCTCCAGGTCGGCCTTGACCTTCGGCCGTCCGGGGATCCGTTGGCTGATCAGCTCGGCCAGCTCGCCGTCCAGGTTCAGGCCCACGCCGCTTCCGATCTTGATGACCCGGTCGACACGCTGGCAGCGGGCCAGCGGAGCTCCGAGCGCCGAGCCGTTGGTCACACCGATGGAGGCGCGCAACTTGACGTACGGTCCGGCGGCGACGCCGGGTATCCCGAAGCCGAGCACGAACCGGAACTCCGAGCCCACGACGAGACCGCTGGGCCCGATGGCGATCCCGCCGATCGAGTCGATCAGCGGGGTCGTGGTGGAGAACCTGGGCGCCACCGGTTCGTTCCCCGCCACCCCGACGGGGCCGTCCAACGCCCATTCGCCCTCGGCCGTGAGGGTGGAGTTGCGGCCGGTCAGCGCGGTCTCCAGGAAGAACTTCAGCTTGAGGATCACCACCATCGGAACGCCGCCGACCACGACCTGCCTGGGCGCCATGTCCACGGGCACCTCGAGGCGCACCTTCGCGTTGTCGCCCACGCCCTCGGCCACGCCGGCCTGCACCTTCACCCGCAGCGACTCGATGCCCCGGATGCTCGTACCCGCGTAGGAGGCCCTGCCGCCGGAGAGGGCGAGATCCGTGGCCAGGGTCAGCCTGGTGAACCTGAGCGTGATGTCCCCGCCGAACTTGAAGTTCTCGCCGCCGGCGTGGAACGCCGACAGGGTCAGTCCCCGCGCGTCCAGGGCGGTGCCGAGCTGCCACTTGCCGACGGTCACCCGGAGCTTGCTCCTGGCCGGTGGCGGCAGTTCCCCGGGCCGCGCCGCCTGGAGCCGCTGCCCGTGCCGGACGCCCGCCGCGAATCGGGTCCGCCCGCCGCCGGCGCGGGCCGGCACCGGTTCGGCGGCCGACGTCGCCGCCGCCGGGCGGACGTCGCGGTCCGCCTCGGCGAGCGTCCGCACGGTGCCGGGCAGGTCGGGGACCTCCTGCACGGTGACGCCGCCCAGGTCGACGTCGCCCGCGTCGATCGGGACGTCGAGCTTGACCGCGCCGTCCCGGATGACCTCGTGCAGTTGCACCGGCACGAGCGTCACCTCGACCTGGCCGCCCCTCCTCTGCTTCACCGCGACCCGCCCGACGGCGCGCGAGGTCAGGAACATGACCTCGCCGACGTCGAGGCGCTCCAGACCCGGCGCGTCGGCGTCGACGGTCCACACCAGACCGTCGCCGCTGACCGACCGGACGGCGGCGGCGCCACCCCCCACCACGACCACGTCCGGCTGGTACGTCAGGCCCGAGGGATCCTTCGCCGGTGCCTGGCCGAACCGGGCCACCAACTCCGGTGACGGCTCCCCGCTCCGCTCGGACTCCGGTGCCGTGCCCAGGCCGGGCGAACACCCGACGAGCACCGCGAGACAGCAGGCCGCGACGACGGCGCGTACCCGCGTTCTCACCCGCGACGGCCGCCGCGTGCCGGCGGATACCGCCGCGACTGCTGATCCTGGCCTCACGTGCTCCCCCTCTGCGACGGGACATGCTCAGGCGGCACCACCACACCGGCCGGCGCGCATCGACCGGGCAGAGGGCGGACCGGATCACCGTAGAGCGCCGGTGACGTGATGGAATCGGGGAATTCCCTACCGTGTTCGCCGGTGGTGGTACGTCCTTGGCGACTGAGGCATCGCCGGGGCGCGCGGCAGGATGGCCTTCACGGGCGCTGACGATCTTCAGTGTCGACGAGATCCGCCGCCTGCTCGCCCGACCGGCTGCGGAAGGTGCTGCTTGGGCCGAGGTGCGTACGCCTTCGGCGAGCCGGCCGGGGTCGGCGACGCCATGCTCCAGCGCGTAGTCGCAGATCTCGGTCCACGCCTCGCCGACGAGCGGGGTCGGCGGCGAGATCCCGGTAGGTGTACCTGCCGTCGGGAGGGTGGCCCGCCACCGCTCGGCGAACGCCCGCTGGCCCCGGCCCCCGCGGAACGGGCCGACGCCGCGGCGAACCGGCGGCGCGTCCTCGCCGCCGCCGAGCGGCTCTTCGCCGAGCGTGGGCCACAGATCTCCATGACGGACCTGGCCACCGCCGCCGGCGTCGGCCGCGCGACGCTCTACCGCCGCTATCCGGACGTCAGGGCGGTCGCCGTCGCCCTGCTTGACGTACCCGAACAGCGGATGCAGCAGCGGATGCTCTCCGGCCCGCCGCCCCTCGGGCCGGGCGCCGCGCCGGCGCCTCGAGGCGTTCTACGACGCCATGGTCGATCTGCTCGAGCAGCACCTGCCGTTGGCGCTCGGCGCCGAGCAGGGCGCCGCCCGCTTCGCGGCCGGGGCCTACGGCTTCTGGCGCACGTTCGTCCTGTCCCTGATCCGCGAGGCCGGCTGGCAGGACGACGCCCTCGCCGACGCCCTGCTCGCGCCGCTCTCCCCCGAGGTGTACCGGTACCAGCGCCACGATCGAGGTCGGACCGTCGCCGAGATCAAGTCGGCGCTCGCCCGCCTCGCGCACGTCCTGCCCGAATGAGGTCCGGCGCGGGCGGTCCGGACGCCGACGACACGGTGGCGGACGGCCGGCGCGGGCGGTCCGGACGCCGACGACACGGTGGCCGACGGCCGGCCCGCGCGCGGAAGGTCGGGACGGCTCGCCCGACGTTCCGCCGCACGGCGCCGGCGCTCAGCTCACCGCCTGCCTCACCAGGGCGCCGATCCTGGCCTCGACGTCGGCGCTCAGCTCGGTCAGCGCGAAGTAGGTCGGCCACATCGCGCCGTCGTCGAGGTTCGCCGCGTCGCTGAAGCCGAGCACCGCGTACCGCGTCTTGAACTTCCCGGCGCTCTGGAAGAAACAGACCACCTTGCCGTCGCGGGCGTAGGCCGGCATCCCGTACCACAGCTTGGCGGTGAGGACCGGCGCGTTGGCCTTCACCACCGCGTGCAGGCGCTCGGCGATCACGCGGTCGGACTCCGACATCTCGGCGATCTTCGCGAGGACGTCGCCCTCCGTGTCGGCCTTGGCGCCGCGCCGGGCGCTCTTCTTCAACTCCCTGGCGCGCTCCTTCATCGCGCTGCGCTCCTCGTCGGTGAAACCGTCGTACTTCTCGCCGGTGGTGTCGGTGGTCTTCGTCGTGGTCGACATGGCGACGTCCTTTCTGACGTGTGACTTCGGGTGATGCTGGTCGGTGGAGCCTGTTCGGGGCCGACTTCCGCCGGTCGTCCTCAGGGCCGGTCGGTCTCTTCGGCGGTGACCGGCGGCGGGGTCACCAGGTGCCGGCCTGCTGGCGGGTCGGCACGTTGAGCCGGTTGAAGGCGTTGGTGAGCGCGATGTTGAGCAGCAGCGCGGCCAACTCCTTCTGGTCGAAGTGCTTGGCGGCCATGTCCCACACCTGGTCCGGCACCGGGTCCGGCCGGTCGGCGAGCCGGGTCACGGCCTCGGTCAGGGCCAGCGCGGCGCGCTCCTCGTCGCTGAACCAGGGCGTCTCCCGCCAGGCGGCGACGGCGTGCACCTGGTCTGCGCTCACGCCGTGCTGGCGGGCCTGGTGCACGCCCCCGGCGACGCACGGGCCGCAACCGTTGATCTGGCTGGCCCGCAGGTGGCTCAGCGCCAGCAGCCCGCCGTCGACCCCGGCGCCCGCAACGGCCCTGTTGACCGCCATCAGGGCCGCCATCGCCTCCGGGACCAGTACCGCCGGGTTCGGCATGCGCTCGGTCGACATCGCCGCTCCTTCGTCGTGGGTGTTTCTGACCGGAGCCATCCGACCATCGGCGTGCCGGTGCCCGCGCCGTCCGTGGGACACCGTGGGACACGGACAAGCCGGTCCAGCAGCGCAGACGCACCGCCGATCCGTCCCGGTGGGCCGGGACGGTACGGTGTTGCGCGTGTCCAGCCCCCACGAGCGACTGGTGACCCAGCTCGCCCGGATCAAGGAGCTGAGCGGGCTCAGCCTGCGCGCCCTCGCCCGCCGGGCCGAGCTGAGCAGCTCGTCGCTGTCGCGTTACCTGACCGGTCAGCTCGTACCGCCGTGGGAGGCCGTCGTGGCGCTGTGCCGCACGGTGGGACGCGACCCCCGGTCGCTGCGCGCGCTGTGGGCCGAGGCGGCCAGGGCCGGCGCGGCGCCCGCCCCGCGCCGCAACGACCTGCCGGCCGACCTGTTCGACTTCACCGGTCGGGAGGCGGAGGCGGCGCTGGTCGAGGAGCTGCTGCGCAGCGCCGGCGCGGTCGCGGTCGACGGCATGGCCGGCGTGGGCAAGACCAGCCTGGCCGTGCACGTGGCCCACCGGCTCGCCCCCGCGTTCCCCGACGGCGGGCTCTATCTCGACCTGCACGGCTTCACCCCGGGCCAGGAGCCGCTGGAGCCGCCGGCCGCGCTGGGCCGGCTGCTCGCCGCGTTGGAGGTGACGCACCCGCCCGCCGGCGTCACCGAGCGCGCGGCGCTGTGGCGGTCGGAGCTGTCCCGTCGGCGGGTGCTCGTCGTGCTCGACAACGCGGCCGACGCGGAGCAGGTGCGCCCGCTGCTCCCCGGCGCCGGGAGGTCCGCGGTCCTGGTCACCAGCCGACACCGACTGGTGAGCCTGGACGGGATCCCCCCGGTGTCCCTGGAGCCGCTGACCGACGACGACGCGGCACGCCTGTTCGGCCGGGCGGCCGGGCTCGCGGCCGGCGAGGAGGACGCGGTCGGCCAGGTGCTGCGGCAGTGCGGCGGTCTCCCGCTGGCGCTGCGGATGGCGGGCGCGCGGCTTCGCCACCGCCCGGGCTGGACGGTCGCGGTGCTGGCCGAGCGGCTGCGCGACGCCCCCGGCCGCTTCGACTCGGTGTTCGGCATGTCGCTGCGGCAGCTCGACGGGATCGAGCGCCGCGTGTTCCGGCTGCTGGGCGTCCTGCCGGGTGCCGACTTCGACGCGTCCATGGTGGGCGCGCTCACCGACCTGCCGCCCGGCCCGGTGGGCGCGGCGCTGGAGGAGCTGGTCGACGCCCACCTGGTGCAGGAGCCCTCGCCCGGGCGGTACCGGATGCACGACCTGATCCGGCGGTACGCGGCGGACCTCGCCGCCGACGAGGAGCCACAGGCCGAGGCCGCTCTGCGCCGGGCCCTGGGGCACCTACTGGCGCAGGCGGTCGCCCACGACCGGACCCTGCCCTCGCCGCACCGCCCGGAGCCCGCGCCGGGAGATCCGGCGAAGGCCATGGCCTGGTTCGACCTGGAGTACGTCAACCTGGTGGCCTGCTTCGACGCGGCCGTGCGGCTCGGCGTGGACGAGGTGGTGGCCGAACTGCCGCAGGCGATGCGGGTCTGGTTCTTCCGGCACCGGGGCAGCGACGACCAGGCACGCATGCTCGAAGCGGCCGCCGCGGCCGCCGCACGTCTCGGCCACCACCAGCGACGGGCCGCGCTGCTGGCGGACCTCGGCTACGCCCGTGCCACCGCCGGGCGCCTCACCGAGGCCGTCGCCGCCTACGAGTCGGCGGAACGGTCGGGGCCGGACGACGAGACCGCGGCCGCGCTGGCGCTGCGCATCGGCCTCGCCCGCCGGGATCTCGGTGACCTGGAGACGGCACAGGCGTGCTTCCGGCGGGCACGCGACCTGTTCGAGGCGCTCGGGCGCCGTGCCGGGCAGTCCCAGGCGCTGGCCTTCGACGGATGGGTGACCCTCCGCCTCGGGCGGACCGGCGAGGCCGTCGACCTCGCCCGGGCGTCCCTTGCCCTGGCGGACGGGCCCGCGCGGATCACCGGGCTGGTCACCCTCGGCGTGGCGCTGGCACCGGACGATCCGGCGGAGTCGCTGCGGGCGCTGCACGAGGCGTTGCGGTTGTCCGAGCAGGACGATCTTCGGCACAACCAGGCGTGGTGCCACAACCACATCGGCGTCGCGCTGCGGATGACCGGTTCGCACGAGGAGGCGCTCGCACACCACCGGCGCGCCCTCGAGCTGCTGGAGCCGCTGGCCGAGGCCCAGCTGGAGCTCGACGTCCTGCGCACCCACGCCGAGACGTGCCGTGCGGCGGGTCGCCCCGACGAGGCGCTGACGTTGCTCGACCGGGCGATCGACATGGCGCGGGAACTGGGCCGGCCGCACGACGAGAAGCTCGCCCGCGCGGCGCGGGAGGCCGTGCGCGCCGCGCCCTGATCGGTCGCCTCGTCCGTACGCTGCGGGCCGCGGTGGCGCGCGGGATGCCGGTGGGGCCGCCGGGAGCGCGACGCGCACCCGGCGGCCCGGCGTGGTCGGCCGTCGTCAGCCGTTGTTGTCGATCAGGCTGGCGATCTGGTTGTAGATCAGGTGCGCCTTCGCGCCCTGGTTGGACGGGCAGCCGCCGAGGTGGTGCAGGGCGATCACCCGGTGGCTGGCGTTCAGCACCGGCGAGCCGGAGTTGCCGCCGGAGGTGTCACAGCTGTAGCTGATGTTCCAGGTGTTGTAGTTGGCGTTCTTGACCGTGCACGCCGCGCCGTTCTGGGTGTCCTCGAAGATCGACAGGCGCTTCGGGCGGCCGTCGCCGTGCCCAGGGATGTACATCCGGGTGCCGGTGGTGGTGGCGGTGGTCGCCAGGTAGAGCGTGCCGAAGCCCTGGATGCTGGTGAAGTTGTTCACCGAGTACAGGGTGTAGTCCAGCTCGTTGGACCCGCCGCTGCTCACCTTGTAGAGCGTCGCGCCGCTCACCTTGGTGCCGGCGCCGGGGTTGTTGCCGCCGCAGGTGGCGCACTGGTAGTTGAACTGCATCTCGCTGCCGCTGACGGCGGACTGCGTCGAGAAGCAGTGCTTGTTGGTCAGCATCCGGTTGGTGTTGCCGACCCGCCAGGTGGTGCACATCCCGCCGCCGCTGATCAGCAGCCGCGCCACGGCCCGGCCACGGGCGTACTCGGTGGGGTGGCTGCTCTGGTAGCAGACCACGTCGCGGCGGGCGTCGGTGCTGCACACGGACTGGGTGGAGAGGTTGTGCTGGGAGATCTCCGCGCGGTCGTAGCCACGCCAGAACCGGTCGATGGTCGCGGCGTTGCCACGGGAGGACCGGCTGCTGTGCAGGGTCACCACCGCGGTGTCGCCCTCCACGGACATCGCCCAGAAGCCCGGCAGCCCGTCGGTGGTGAAGTCCGAGCCGGTCGCCCGGTTCAGGTAGCGGTCGTACCGGTAGCTCTCCCGGCCGTCGGGGCTCGACACGGTGACGTAGTCGCCGTCGGCCAGCCGCAGGGAGCTGAAGTGCACCTTGACGTACGACGCGCCGGGGTGCCGGATGACCTGCGTCCGGCCGTCCCGGGCGTACGACAGCGCGCCGGCGGTGGTGCGCAGCTCGCCGACCGTGGTGACGCCCTCGGCCGCGAACTGCTCCGATTCGGGAGCCCGCTCGGAATGCGGAGCGACAGGTTGCACCGAGTGCGCCTCGGCGGCGGGTACCGACAGCAGGCTCATTCCGAGCGTGCAGGCGCCGATCGTGACCGCCGCCGTTCGCAGGCGGCGTAGGGCGTGTCTCATCGTCGCTCCCTCCCAGAAACCAGCACCCAGACGTGCTTTCAGCCTTCATACACGGGGAGCGAACACATGTAAATACATCGATACGCCGTCCGAGGTCCGGGACTCACCGGCCGGCACGGCGTCCGGGTCGGCTTCGGCGTCCGCGCCCCACGTCGGGACCCGCGCCGGGGACCGGCGCGGGGGGCCGGCGCGGGGGGCCGGCGCGGGGGGCCGGCGCGGGGGGCCGGCGCGGGGGGCCGACGCCCACGGCGACGCGGAACGCCCGCGCGCTGCTCCGCGAGCACCGGTCGGGACGAACTAACGGTAGGTCCGGTCGGCGGTCCCCGGAACGTTGGCGAGCAGCTCGGGCAGCGGCTGGGAATGCAGGACGTCCAGCCGCGAGACGGCCCGGGTGAGGACGACGTACAGCCGGTTGAGGCCGCGTGGCTCGGCGCGCACGATGTCGTCGGGTTCGACCACGATCACGTGGTCGAACTCCAGGCCCTTGGCGAGCACCGCGGGAAGCGCGGTCACCCTCCGGTCGGGGTGGCCCTCCTGGGTCGTGTCGACCTCGACGCCGGCGGCGCGCAGGGCCGTGACGAGCGTCGCGAGCAGTGCGTCGGTCGCGATCACGGCGATGGAGCCCGCCCGGTCGAGGGCGGCGTGAACGGTGGCGACGGTGGCGACCGCCAGGTCGGGCTCCTGCCGCA
This sequence comes from Micromonospora citrea, assembly GCF_900090315.1. Lineage (NCBI taxonomy): Bacteria > Bacillati > Actinomycetota > Actinomycetes > Micromonosporales > Micromonosporaceae > Micromonospora > Micromonospora citrea. The sequence goes on from NZ_FMHZ01000002.1 coordinate 182,578, forward strand.
CCCGCAGCGTGCCGTCGACGCGGACGGAGCGGGTCGGGGGTGCCGTGACGTGCAGCCCGGGCAGCAGCCTGTTGGCGAAGGCCAGCACCTCGGCGGGGACCCGGAAGCCCGTGGTGAGGGCTGTGACCGGGGAGTCGTGCTTGCCCAGGTGCGCCATCTGCTCGTGCCAGTCGCTCGCCGCCCAGGGGCTGGTGCCCTGCGCCAGGTCGCCGAGCACGGTCAGCGAGGCGTGCTGACTGCGTCGCGCGAGCACCCGGCACTGCATCGGGGAGAGATCCTGCGCCTCGTCGACCACGATGTGCCCGTGGCTCGCGGGGGGCTCGATCAGGCCGGCGATCTCGTCGAGCAGCACGTGGTCGGCGGCCGACCACCTCGCGCTTCGGACGCTGCGCGGCGGGCGCTGCCACAGGATCGTCTTCTGTTCGTCGGCGGTCAGGATGCCGTCGGCGGCGCGGGCGAGGGCTTCCGGGTCAGCGAGCAACGTGGCGAGCAGTTCCTCCGGGCGCACCTTCGGCCAGGCGTGGTCGAGTGCCGCCGCCACGGGACGGGCGCGGCCGATCTTCTGCGCCCACGTCTTGCCCGGGGTTTCGGCGCGCGTCTCCAGCTGCCGCTGCAGCAGGGCCACGATGCGCGCGCGCAACCGCTCGCGGCCGACGCCGTACGGCACGTCCTCGCCGCGGATCTCGACGACCTGGCGGGCCAGCGCGGTGGCCGAGATCCGCAGTCGGTACGAGCCGTCCGGCACCACGATCGACTCGGCCGGTTCGGTGATCTGGGCGTAGAGCGCCCGACGCAACACGGCCGCCATCCGCACGTCGTGCTTCACGCGGGCGGCCTCGTCGGTGTCCACCGTCGTGGGCGGGCGCTCGCTGAGCACCTCGTCGAGCGTGCGCTGCCGCACGTCCACCTCGCCCAGCGCCGGGAGCACTGCGGAGATGTAGTGCAGGAACGCTCGGTTCGGCCCCACCACCAGGACGCCGTGGCGCCTGAGTTGGCGGCGATGGGTGTAGAGCAGGTACGCCGCGCGGTGCAGGCCGACGGCCGTCTTCCCGGTGCCCGGCCCGCCCTGGACGCACAGCGAGCGGTCGAGGTCCGCGCGCACCATCTCGTCCTGCTCCGGCTGGATCGTGGCCACGATGTCACGCATTGGCCCGACGCGGGGGCGTTCGATCTCCGCGGTCAACAGTCGGCTCCTGACGCCGAGGTCCTCGCCGTGGTCCAGGCGCTCGTCCTCGAAGCCGGTGAGCTCCACGGGATGGCGGGTCGTCCAGCCGAACCGGCGTCGCGAGGCCACGCCCTGGCGGTCGTGGGCGCTGGCCCGGTAGAAGCGCGAGGACACCGGGGCCCGCCAGTCGATGACCAGCGGCTGGCCGCTCTCGTCGGTGATCCGCCGCCGACCGATGTGGTAGCTCTGGTCGCGGTGCTCGCCGGCGTCCGGCCCCGTGCCGAATCGCAGCCGGCCGAAGTAGAGCGGACTGTCGGGCTCCTCGGCCAGTTCCTTGGCGTGGCTCTTGAGCATCCGACCGAGTTGCTCGGCGGCGTACCCGTCCCCGGCCACCTGCTCGCCGGTGGCGACCCGCATCCGGGCGTGCTCCGTCATCCAGGCCAGCGCGCGCCGCGCGCGTCGCAGGAACGCCAACTCGTCGGCGAACTCGCGGTCGAGGTGGGCCGATTCGGTGTGCGGGGTGAGGGACGGCGATGACATTGGAACCCTTCGGAGGCACGCGCGGGCCGATATCTTAACCCGGTCACATTTCTAACCACGGCAGAATATTGACCCGGCGTCAGTCCTGGTACAGTCGACTCGTGGCAGACCCGGTGGGCTTGCGGGAACGCAAGCGGCAGCGCACGCACGACGCCGTGTCCGCCGCGGCGATATCGATGTTCCTGGAGCACGGCTTCGACCAGGTGTCCGTGGCCGAGATCGCGGCGGCCGCCGAAGTCTCCAAGCCCACCCTGTTCCGCTACTTCCGGTCCAAGGAAGACCTGGTCCTGCACCGCATCGCCGATCATCAGGGAGAGGCGGCGAGAGTGGTCCGGCAGCGGCCCGCGCGGCAGAGCCCCCTGACGGCGCTGCACGAGCACTTCCTGGCGGGCCTCGCGCGGCGGGACCCGGTGACCGGGCTCAACGACGACCCCGAAGTCCTCGCCTTCCACAACATGATCTTCTCGACGCCGAGCCTCGCCGCGCGGTTGAACGAGTACACCGTTCGCGACGAGGAGGCGCTGGCCGACGCGTTGCACCAGACCGCGCACATGCCCGACGTGCTCACGGCCCGGCTCGCCGCCGCCCAGATCATCGCGGCGCAACGCATCCTGGCCCGGGAGAACTGGCGCCGGCTGGCCGCCGGGGAGACGGCGGCCGGGTGGCACGACACGGCCCGGGCCGCGGCCGACACCGCCTACCGGCTGCTCGCCACGGGCCTGGGCCCGCTGTCGGCGGGGGCGACGTGACCAGGCACGGCCGCGAGTTCCGCTCCTGCCCCTACGACAAACTCGATCGACCGACCGTCCGCGTCGGCAGGCACCGGCCGGCGCCGTCTCCGCGTCTGCCCTGCCGAGATGTCCCGTCCTCGTCGACGGGGGCGCGCCGACGCGGTCGCCCGACCGGCTACCGTACCCGGGGCCGGTTCCCCGCGCCGGCCGAGAAGGGGTGGGAGGTTCGGATGCGCCTGCACGTGGGGTGCGCGATGTGGACGCACAGGTCGTGGCAGGGGCGCTTCCTGCCGCACCCGTTGCCGGCCCACGAGCGGCTGCGCGCCTACGCCGGCTGGTGCACCGCCGTCGAGGGAAACACCACCTTCTACGCGACCCCGACGCGGGAGACGGTGACGTCGTGGGCGCGGCAGACCGATCCGGCCTTCCGGTTCGTGCTAAAGCTGCCGAAGGTCGTCACGCACGAACGCCGGCTCGCCGGCGCCGACGAGGACCTGCGGGTCTTTCTCGACGCGATCGAGCCCCTCGGTCCGCGAGCCCACGCCCTCTGGGTCCAGTTGCCCGCCTCGTTCGGGCACACCGACGTCCCCGCGCTCGCCCGTTTCCTGCGCGGGCTCCCCACCGACCACCGCTACGCGGTGGAGGTCCGCCATCCGGCGTTCTTCGACGACGCCCGAGCGGCGCGGACGTTGGAGGGCGCGCTCGACGCGGTCGGCGCGGAGTGGGTCCCCTTCGACACCACCGCCTTCTTCCGCACCCCGCCGACCAGCGACGCGGAACGGGACGCGTGGAGCAGGAAGCCGCGTACGCCGCTGCGCAGCCGGGCGCTGACCGACCGGCCGATCGTCCGGTACCTCGGCCGGGACGACCCCGCGCGGACCGTCGAGGGCTGGCAGCCGTGGCTCGACGTGATGGTCGGCTGGCTGCGCGAGGGCCGCTCGCCGACGATGTTCGTGCACACCCCGGACAACGCCGACGCGCCCGACCTCGCCCGCCGGTTCCACGACGAGGTACGGGCGCGCCTGCCCGAGGTCGAGCCGCTGCCCGAGCCGATCCCGGTCGGGCCGTCGACGCTGTTCTGACGGACGCGGGCCGGCCCGGTCAGCGGCACCGACCAGCCCGGGCGTTCGCGGGGCCGGCGCCGCCAGCCGGGCGGCGTGGCCGCCGGTGGCGCCGACCACGGAGGCTCCCGCGACCGTCGCCTGAACAACGCCCGCTGCCGTCGCCGTCCGCCGACGAATCGCCGAGCGAATCATTTCGATCTTTCTATGTTGTTGATATTGTGCGGCGGTGCCTCCCCCTCGCACCGTCAGCGCGCCCCCGGTCCCCTCCCCGGCCGTTGGACCGGCGCGCGCCGTTCCTCGCCGAGGGCAGGGCGCACGCCTCGGCGAAGCCGGTCTCGCGTGGCTGATGCTGCTGCCCTCGGTGGCGATCTTCGCCCTGTTCGTGTTCTGGCCGCTCGGGCGCACCCTCTACCTGTCGGTGCACGGCAACGACATCTTCGGCGCCGCGTCGGAGTACGTCGGCGCGGCGCACTACCGGGACATGCTCTCCGGGGAGTTCGGCAGGGTGCTGGCGACGACCGCGCTGTTCACGCTCTTCTCGGTGGTGCCGGCCGTGCTGGGCGCGCTCTTCGTGGTGCTGCTGCTGGAGGCGCGCATCCGCGGGGTACGCGCGCTGCGGACCGCGTTCGCGCTGCCGTTCGCGTTCTCGGTGGCGACCGCGTCGGTCGTCTTCGCCGTCATCTACAACCCGGCGATCGGGGTGGCGAACGGCCTGCTCGGCTCCGTCGGGATCGACCGGGTCAACTGGCTCACCGATCCGTCGATCGCGCTGCCCGCCGTCTGCGCCGCCACGGTGTGGATGAACTTCGGCTACAACATCCTCGTCCTCTCCGCCGGGGTCTCGGCCATCTCCCCCGAGGTGGTCGAGGCGGCTCGGCTCGACGGCGCGACCGGCTGGCGGCTGGCCTCGCGGATCACCGTTCCGCTGCTCTCCCCGCAGCTGTTCTTCCTCGTCGTGGTGTCCACGATCCACGCGTTGCAGAGCTTCGGGCAGATCCACATCCTGACCAAGGGCGGCCCGGACCAGGCCACGACGACGCTGGTCTACTCGATCTACGAGAAGGCGTTCGCCTTCGGTTCCTCCGACTTCGGCGCGGCCAGCGCGCAGGCGGTCGTGCTGCTGGTCATCATGCTCGGCTGCACGGCCGTCCAGTTCGGCGTCCTCGAACGGCGGGTCCACTACCGATGAAGAAGCTCAGCCTCGGCCAGGTCGCCGTCTACGTCGTGCTCGGCCTGGCCGCGATCCCCGTACTGTTCCCGATCTACTACGGCTTCGTCGGCGCCGTCATGGGCCCCGGCGACCTGGCGACCTACCCGCCCGCGCTGGTACCCAGCGCGCTGCACTGGCAGAACGTCGGCGACGTGTTCCGCTCGGTGCCGCTGGGCCGCTTCTACGTGAACTCCGCCGTCCAGGCCGGGGTCATCACGGTGGCGCAGATCGTCACCAGCATCTTCGCCGCGTACGCCTTCGCGTTCCTCCGCCTGCCCGCGAAGGCGGCGACGTTCGGCCTGTTCCTCGCCACCCTCATGGTGCCGTGGGAAGCCATCATCATCCCCAACTACCTGGCCATCTCCGACTGGGGCCTGACGCGCGGCGGGCTGACCTACCTCGGCCTCGTGCTGCCGTTCCTCGCCTCGGCGTTCGGCACGTTCCTGTTGCGGCAGGCGTTCCTGCAGTTCCCGAGCGAACTGCGCGACGCCGCGGTGATCGACGGGTGCGGCCACTGGCGGCTGCTGTGGCGGGTCATCGTGCCCCTGTCCAGGCCGTCCATCGCGGCGGTCGGGGTCTACGTCTTCCTCTCGGCGTGGAACCAGTACTTCTGGCCGCTGATCCTGATCCGCGACACCGAGTTCCAGACGCTCCAGATCGGCATCTCCCAGCTCAACGACGCCGAGGCGGCTCAGCCGGGTCTCGTCCTCGCCGGCGTCGCGCTCTCCCTGCTCCCCACGCTGGCCGTCGTGATCTTCGGTCAGCGCTACATCGTCCGCGGGCTGACCGCCGGCGCGCTGCGTTGAACCTCGGAGAAGGAGAAGGAATGAGAAGACCTCTGCTCCGCCGCACCACGGCGACGCTCGTCGCCCTCGTGACCGCCGCCGCGCTCACGGCCTGCGGCGACTCCGGGTCCGGCACCGACGGCGGCGGCGACGCGCTCGACGCGCCGGGCGCCGAGGTGCTGGAGAAGGCCAACGGCAAGACCACGATCGAGTTCTGGCACGCGATGAAGGGGGCCAACGCCACCGCCGTCGACCAGCTCGTCGCCGACTTCAACGCCCAGAGCGGCGGCAAGGTCGAGGTCAGGGCGGTCTTTCAGGGAAGCTACGACGAGACGATCGCGAAGTACAAGGCCTCCGTCCAGCAGAAGAGCACCCCGGCCCTGGTCCAGATCTACGACATCGGCAGCCGCTTCATGGTCGACTCCGAGCAGGTCGTGCCGATGCACAGGTTCATCGAGAAGGACGGTTTCAACGCGGCCGACATCGAGCCGAACATCGCCAGCTACTACTCGGTCGACGGCAAGCTGTGGTCGATGCCGTTCAACTCCTCCACGCCGCTGCTGTATCTGAACAAGGAGGCGTTCGAGCGGGCCGGGCTCGACCCGACGAAGCCACCGAAGGACCTCACCGAGCTCGGCGAGCTGGCGAAGAAGCTGACGATCAAGGACGCCAGCGGCAAGACGGTCCAGTACGGCTTCAACGCCGCCATCTACGGGTGGCTGCTGGAGCAGCTGCTCGCCACCGACGGCAAGGAGTACTGCGACAACGGCAACGGGCGCAAGGGCCTGGCCACGAAGGTGCAGTTCGACCAGGAGACGGCCGTACGCGTCGCGCAGTGGTGGACGGACCTGGTCAAGGGCGGCTACGCCACGAACACCGGCCGCAAGACCGACGACGCCCAGGCGGCCTTCAAGGCGGGCACGGTCGCCATGCACCTGGAGTCGACCAGCGTGCTGCGCGGCTACGTCGACGCCGCGAAGGGCAAGTTCACCGTGCTCACCGCCCCGTACCCGAAGGTGAGCAGCTCGTCCACGGGCGGGCCGATCATCGGCGGCGCCTCCCTCTGGATCAACGGTGTCGGCCACAGCGCGGCGGAGAAGCGCGCCGCGTGGGAGTTCGTGAAGTTCGCGTCCACCCCGGTCCAGCAGGCGAAGTGGCACACCAGCACCGGGTACGTGCCGATCAACGCCAAGGCGCTCGACGAGCAGATCGACAAGGACTGGATGGCGAAGTTCCCCCAGTTCCGCACCGCGGTCGACCAGTTGCACGCGCTGCCGCCGTCGGTGGCGTCGGCCGGCTGTCTGCTCGGCGTGATGCCGCAGGCCCGCAAGGCGTCCGAGGACGGCCTCGAGGCGGCGATCGTCGGGAGCAAGCCGGCCGACCAGGCCATGAGGGACGCCGCGGCGAGCGTGCAGGGCGCCATCGACAGCTACAACAAGTCGGTCGGCTGACCGTCGCGCTCCGACGGGGAACGGGGGCCTGCTCCATTCCGAGCCGGCCCCCGTTCCCGCCACCGACCTTGGCGCTACGCGGCAGGCCGACCGGGTGTGACGGTGCGCCGGTAGTGCGCGGCGATCTCGTCGCTGGTCGTCAACCAGATGTCGGGTTGCGCCGCGAGGTACGCCAACGCCTGGTCCAGGTACCTGGCGCGGAACGGCTGACCGATCACGAACGGGTGCAGGGCCAGCGCCATGACGCGACCACTGTCCTGGGAGTCGGCGCGCAGCTGCTCGTACTGGTCTTTCACGATCTGGACGAATTCGGGCCCGGTGACGCCCTTGCCGAACAACAGGAGGTCGTTGAGTTCCACGGAGTACGGGACGCTGATCATGCCCGGCACGTTCAGCGGGTAGGGCTGGTCGTCGTTGGTCCAGTCCAGCAGGTAGCCCAGCCCCAGCTCGGCGAGGAGCGACGGCGTGTGGAACGTCTCGGTCAGCCCGGGCCCCATCCAGCCGCGCGGGCGCCGGCCGGTCGCGGCGGCGATCGTGTCGACGACGTCGGTGAGGAAGCGGCGTTCCTCGTCGAGGGACATCCCGGCCTGCAGGATCGAGTTGGTCCGCCCGTGCGCGAGCCAGGCCCAGTTCCGGCTCAGGCCGGCCTCGATGATCTGGGGATTGTGGTGCGCGACGGCCGAGTTCAGCAGCACGCTCGCCCGGATGCCGTGCCGGTCGAGGCTGTCGATGGTGCGCCAGACGCCGACGCGGGAGCCGTAGTCCCGCCAGCCGTAGTTCAGCGCATCGGGAACCAGGTCGGCGGTTCCCTGCCAGATGCTGGTGGACGGGCGGTCGATCAGGAAGTGCTCGACGTTCAGTCCGATGTAGGCGGCGATTCGGGCGCCACCGGGCCAGTCGATCCGTGGGCGTTCGGTGATCGGGCTGTAGGGGAAGAGCCGGTTCTCGACCGTGTCCGTCAGGGGCGTGTTCGTCATGCCGTCAACGTAAGATCTGACATCGGTGTCAGGTTCAAGTCCGGAGGATGCGATGCGGATCGGCGAACTCGCGCGGCGCACCGGGGTGAGCGAGCGGTCGCTGCGCTACTACGAGAAGCAGGGCCTGTTGACGGCCCACCGCACCCCCGGCGGCCAGCGCGACTTTCCCGAGCAGGCGGTCGACCGGGTCATCCGCATCCAGGAGCTGTTCGCCGCCGGCCTGCACAGCAAGCGGATCGCCCGGCTGCTCCCGTGCATGCGCGACGCCGACGGCCGCCCTTCGGCGATCGCCACGCCGCAGTTGGTCGTCGAGCTGACCGCCGAACGCGACCGCATCGACCGGATGATCACGGAACTCGTCAGCTCCCGCGAGGTGCTCGACGACGTGATCAACACGGCGTCGCAGGGCCACCGGTAGGCGGGCCGGTCACGCCAGGAAAGTCACGGCAACGCTGTTCCTGCCGCTGACGGTGCCGCCCGGCGCGCGATCACCGCGTGCGGGCGAAGCGCTGCCGTTGCAGCGACCTGACCTCGGCCGCCAACTCGTCGACCGGCCCGTCGACGCGGGCACCCGGCACGATCTCGGTGACCGGCAACGCGGCGACGGGAGCGGGTGGCACGCCCCATTCCCGCAGCCAGCCCTGAAGCTGCGCCGACGACGCGGCGTAGACGATACGGCCGAGACCGACCCAGCCGTGCGCCGCCGCGCACATCGGACAGTGCTCGCCGGAGGTGTACACGGTGGCCGCCGCGCGGTCGGCCAGGCTCATGTTCGCCGCGGCCCAGCGGGCGATCTCGAACTCCGGATGCCGGGTCTGGTCGCCGCCCTTCACCCGGTTGCGGTCCTCGAACAGCACGTCACCGGCGCCGTCGACCAGGACCGACCCGAACGGCTCGTCGCCGTCGGCAAGCGCCTCGGCGGCGAACTGGACACAGCGCCTCAGGTGGCGGACGTCGGTCTCCGAGATCGGCACCGCGGCAGCCTAACACCGTCGGTGAGCGCCAGGGGCTGCTCCGCGTGCCGCCGGAAGCCAGGCCGGCACGCCGTCACCCCTGCTCACCGGGCTCGGCCGGTGGCGTCCGTCGGGGTGTACGAGGCAAGCGTGAGCGCCGCACCGGGTAGGCTCCGGGATCGGCGTGCGCTGGCCGGGCGGCGGCGCCCGGCCAGCGTCTGACCCGCTGCGGCGCTCGACGCGCCGGACAGCGGCGCGGGCCGGGTCTGCGGTGGCGCGGGCGTACGGCGACGCGGGACGACGGTCCGAGAGGCGGGGCACCGGCTGACGAGCCGGGGGTGGAGTGGTTGTGACGGCCGACTGGCGGGCGGGCGACGTGCGCCCCACCACGCCCGGACCCGGGCTGGCGGCCCTGCAGAGCCGGCAGAGCCTGCGCGAGGAGGTGGCGCAGGCGCTGCGGGCGGCGATCGTGGCCGGCCAGCTCCGGCCCGGCACGACGTACTCGGCCCCGACCCTGGCGACCCAGTTCGGCGTCTCGCCGACCCCGGTGCGGGAGGCGATCCTCGACCTCGCCAAGGAGGGCCTGGTCACGATCGTCAAGAACAAGGGATTCCGCATCAGGTCCCTCTCGGAGCGGGAACTCGACGAGATCACGGAGATGCGGGAGCTGCTGGAGATTCCGGTGGTCGCCGGGCAGGTCGGCCGGCTCTCCGAGGCGCAGCTGCGGGAGCTGTCCGCCCTGGCGGAGGCGATCGTCACGGCGGCGGGTCGGGGCGACGTCGTGGCCTACATCGAGGCGGACAACGAGTTCCACCTCAGCCTGCTGCGCGCGGGCGGAAACCTGCGGCTGGTGGACACCGTGGCCGACCTGCGCAGCCGCACCCGGCTGTACGGGCTGGACGCGCTGGTCGAGAGCGGGCAACTGGTGGCGTCGGCGAACGAGCACGTCGAGCTCGCGAAGCTGCTCGCAGCGGGTGACCGGGAGGCGGTGGTCGACCTGATGCGGCGCCACCTGCGACACGTCCGGGGCATCTGGGCCGCGCGCCCCGAGCGGTAACGCCGGCCCGGGCGGTCCCGGACCACCGGGTGAGGACGGGGACCCCGGCGTCGTTCCGCCGATCTCACCGGCACCTTCCGCGGTCTTGACGGCGCCACCGTCCCTGCTACGGTGCTATGTAACATATTACTGGAGGTTGCATGGAGACCATGCCGTGGCGGGGCGTCCTGGTGGCGACCGCCCTGCCGTTGCGCCGCACCGACCTGGGCATCGACCACGACGCCTACGCCGCCCACGTCCGGTGGCTCGCCGACAACGGCTGCCACGGTGTCGTCCCCAACGGTTCCCTCGGGGAATACCAGGTGCTCAGCGCCGACGAACGGGCGGCCGTGGTGCGGACGGCGGTGCAGGCGGCACCGCCCGGCTTCGCGGTCGTCCCGGGCGTGTCCGCCTACGGCGCCGACGAGGCTCGGCGCTGGGCGGAGCAGGCCGCCGAGACGGGCTGCCCCGCGGTGATGCTGCTGCCGCCCACGGCCTACCGCGCGGACGACGCCGCGGTGGCGGCCCACTACCGCGAGGTCGCCAGGGCCGGCCTGCCGATCGTCGCCTACAACAATCCGCTCGACACCCGGGTGGACCTCACACCGGCCCTGCTGCGCCGCCTCCACGAGGATGGCCTGATCGTCGCGGTCAAGGAGTTCAGCGGCGACGTCCGCCGCGCGTACACGATCGCGGAACTCGCTCCCGGGCTCGACGTCCTGGCCGGCGCGGACGACGTGGCCCTCGAACTGCTGGTCGCCGGCGCGGTCGGCTGGATCGGCGGCTACCAGAACGCCGTCCCGGCCAGCTGCGTCCGCCTCTATCAGGCCGCGGTCTCCGGGGACCTGGCCGCCGCGACGCCGCTCTACCGCGCCCTGCACCCGCTGTTGCGGTGGGACTCCCGCACCGAGTTCGTCCAGGCGATCAAGCTGTCCATGGACGTGGCCGGCCGGCCCGGTGGCCCCACCCGCCCGCCCCGGCGACCGCTGTCGCCGGCGGACGCCGAGCACGTCCGCACGACCACCGAGCGCCTGATCGCGGCGGGGCACCGCTGATGCGCAGCAACCGCGTCATCCACGTGGTCGACTCGCACACGGAGGGGATGCCCACCCGGGTGGTGACCGGCGGCGTCCCGGTGCTCCCCGGCACCACCATGGCGCAGCGCCGGGAACACCTGATGACCCACCTCGACGACCTGCGGACCTTCCTGATGTACGAGCCCCGGGGCCACGCGGCGATGTCCGGAGCGATCCTGCAGCCGCCGACCCGGCCGGACGCCGACGTCGGCGTGGTCTACATCGAGGTTTCCGGCTGTCTGCCGATGTGCGGGCACGGCACCATCGGCGTGGCCACCGTGTTGGTCGAGACCGGCATGGTGACGGTCACCGAGCCGGTGACCACCGTCCGCCTGGACACCCCGGCCGGGCTGGTGGTGGCGTCGGTCGCGGTGACCGACGGCCGCGCCACCGCAGTCACGATCCGCAGCGTGCCCTCGTTCGTGGTCGAGCTGGACGCCACGGTGGCGATACCCGGGTACGGGCAGGTCCGTTACGACCTCGCCTACGGCGGCAACTTCTACGTCATCGTCGACCTGCCACAGCTGGGACTGCGCCTCGACCGGGCCGACCGGCAACGACTGCTGGACGTCGGCCTGGCGATCATGGCGGCGGTCGACGACCAGGACGCCCCGGTGCATCCGGAGCAGCCGGAGATCTCCGGCTGCCGTCACGTCCACCTGGTCGCCGAGGGGTCGACCGCGCAACTGTCCCGGCACGCCATGGTGATCCATCCGGGCTGGTTCGACCGCTCCCCCTGCGGGACCGGCACCTCCGCGCGGATGGCCCAGCTGCACGCCCGAGGGCTGCTCCCGCTGGGCCGGGACTTCGTCAACGAATCGCTGCTCGGCACCCGGTTCACCGGAAGGCTGGTCGACACCACCACCGTCGCGGGCCGGCCCGCGGTGGTGCCGACCATCACCGGTCGGGCGTGGCTCACCGGCACGGCACAGCACCTCCTCGACCCTGACGACCCCTTCCCGGCGGGATTCCTGTTGTGACTGACCTGATCCAGAGCCGTTCCCCGCAGAACCCCGACGACATCGTCGCGGAGCACGCCCCCGTCCCCGCGGACCGGGTGGCGGACCTGGCCGCCCGGGCCCGCGTGGCGCTGGCCGGATGGCGACGGGAGGGACCCGCCGGCCGCGCCCGCGCCCTGCGGCTGGCCTCGGAGCGGTTGCGCGCCCGCGCCGGCGCGATCGCCGACCTCGTCGTCCGGGAGGTGGGCAAGCCCGTGGCCGAGGCCCGCGCCGAGGTCGCCCGAGCCGCCGCGATCCTCGACTACTACGCGCAGTCCTGTTTCGCCGCCACCGGGCACCTGCTGCCGCCGTCCCTCCCGGCGGACCAGCCCGGCCTGCTGTACACCGAACGACGGCCCCGCGGCGTCGCGGGCCTGGTCACGCCCTGGAACTTCCCGGTGGCGATCCCACTGTGGAAGGCCGCCCCCGCCCTCGCCACCGGCAACGCGGTGCTCCTCAAGCCGTCCCCGGAGGCGCTGGCCTGCGGTGCGGCTGTGCGGGATTTGTTCGACGGGCTGCTTCCCGACGGGCTGCTGCAGGTCGTGCCGGGCGGCGCGGAGACGGGACAGGCCGTGGTCGGGGTGGCCGACGTCGTCTCGTTCACCGGGTCGGCGGCGGTGGGTGCGGAGATCGCCGTCGCCGCCGCCCGCGCCGGCGTGCCGGCGCAGGCGGAGATGGGCGGACAGAACGCCGCCGTGGTGCTGCCCGACGCCGACCTCGCCGCGACCGCCGCGATGCTCGCCGGCGCCGCCATGGGGTACGCCGGTCAGAAGTGCACCGCGACCAGACGGATCATCGTGGTCGGGGACGCCGCCCCGTTCACCGAGGCGCTGGTCGCCGCGGTGGCGGCGCTGCCGTGCGGCGACCCGGCGCGGGCCGACGTCGCCGTCGGCCCGGTCATCACCGCCGCCGCGCGCGACCGGGTCCGCGACGCCGTCGAGGCCGCCCGGTCCGGCGGCGGACGGGTCCTCACGCCCGGCGCGAGCGCGGGTGACGGCTTCTTCGTCGCGCCGGTGCTGCTCGACCGGGTCGACCCGGCCCATCCGGTGGCCCGGGAGGAGACGTTCGGGCCGCTGGCCACCGTCTTCGCCGTGCCGGACCTGGCCGCCGCCGTCGCGCTGGTCGACGACGTGCGGTACGGGTTGGTGACCTCGGTGCACGGTCGTGACGTCGGCCTGCTGCTCGAGGCGGCACGCGGCGTCGACACCGGGCTGATCCGGCTCAACGCCCCGACCACCGGGGTGGACTTCCACGCGCCGTTCGGCGGCGAGAAGGCCTCCAGCCACGGCCCGCGCGAGCAGGGGACCGCGGCGCTGGACTTCTACACCTCGCTGCGAACGGTCACGCTGGCCGCTCCCCCGCCCCCGCCCGCCCAAGCCGAGGAGTCCGTGTGAACCGCGCCGACCTGCACACCGGCAGCCACGACCTGCCGGTCAGCCCCGCCCTGGAGGCGTTCATGCTGTCTGGCTGGGCCGACAGCGAGCAGCACGACCTGCCCGTCGACGACGTCGCCGGCTGGGCCGCGGCCCGCCGGGCCCGGCTGCACGAGCGGTTCACCGGTGAGCGGCTGGTCGTCCCCGCCGGTGGCTACCGGCAGCGGTCCAACGACCAGAACTTCCGCTTCCGGCCGCACTCGGCGTACGTCTGGCTCACCGGCGACCAGTCCTCCGACGGGGTCCTGGTGATCGAGCCCGACGGCGACGCAACCCTCTACCTGCGACCCCGCTCCGACCGGCGCAGCGGAGAGTTCTTCCGGGACCGCGTGTACGGCGAACTGTGGGCCGGCCGACGTCCCACCCTCGGGGAGAGCCGCCGGCGGTTGGCGGTGCCGACCCGGCACGTAGCCGAACTGGCGACGGCCCTGTCCGGGCCGCGCGTGCCGACCCGGGTGCTGCGCGGCGTCGACGGGAGCGTGGACGCACTGCTCGCCGACGCGGCCGGGCCGGGCGACGCGGAGTTCGTTGCCGTGCTGGCCGAACTGCGGCTGGTCAAGGACGCGTGGGAGATCGATCAACTGGAACAGGCCGTGGCGATCACCACCCGCGGGTTCGAGGACGTGGTCCGGGCCCTGCCGACGGCGAAGCGGACCTCCGAACGGTTGCTGGAGGGGGTGTTCTGGCAGCGCGCCCGCCTGGAGGGCAACGACGTCGGCTACCACTCGATCGTGGCCGCCGGCGCGCACGCGGCGACGCTGCACTGGATCGACAACGACGGGCCGGTCCGCGACGGCGACCTGTTGCTGCTCGACGCGGGGGCGGAGACCCGGTCGCTGTACACGGCGGACATCACGCGGGTGCTGCCCGTGTCGGGCCGGTTCAGCCCGTTGCAGCGGGACCTGTACGAGCTGTGCCGACGCGCCAACGACGCCGCCCTGGAGTGCCTGAAGCCCGGTGCCGAGTTCCGGGCCTTCCACCGGGCCGCGATGACGGTCCTGGCGTACGGGCTCGCGGACCTCGGGGTACTGCCCTGCCCGCCGGAGCGGGCCCTGTCGGAGGAGTCCGGTCTGTACCGCCGGTGGACGCTGTGCGGCTCGGGTCACATGCTGGGCCTTGACGTGCACGACTGCGCCGCCGCCCGGGCCGGCAGCTACCTCGACGGACGGCTTGAGGCCGGGCACGTGCTCACGGTCGAGCCGGGCCTGTACTTCCAGCCGGACGACGAGCTGATCCCGGCCGAGTTGCGCGGGCTGGGCCTGCGCATCGAGGAGGACGTCCTGATCACCGAGGACGGGTACCGGCTGCTCTCCGACAACCTGCCGAGGCGCGCGGACGACGTCGAGGCGTGGATGCACCGGATCGCTTCGTGACCGCTGCGGACGTCGTCGTCGTCGGCGCCGGGATGACCGGCGTCGCCTGCGCGTACTACGCGGCCCGGGCCGGGCTGGTGGTGACCGTGGTCGACCGTGGCGGGGTCGCCGCGGGCACCACCGGCGCCGGCGAGGGCAACATCCTGGTCTCCGACAAGCCTCCCGGCCCGGAGCTGGCGCTCGCGCGCCGCTCCGCCGCACTGTGGCGGGAGCTGGGCGACGCCGTGGGCGGGGCGCGGATCGAGCTCGAGCACAAGGGTGGCCTGGTGGTGGCGGCCTCCCCGGCGGAGGACGCCGCGCTGCGGTCGTTCGCCGCCGGCCAGCGCGCCGCCGGTGTCGAGGCGCACGAGGTCGCCGCCGACGAGCTGTGCGACCACGAGCCGCATCTGGCGACCGACCTGGCCGGCGGGGTGCGCTACCCGCAGGACATGCAGGTGCAGCCGATGCTCGCCGCCGCCCATCTGCTGCGCGCGGCCCGGGTGAGGGTGCTGACCGGCACCCGGGTGGTCGGGCTGGACCGGGACACCGCCGGAGCGATCCGGGCCGTACGGACCGACCGGGGGCTGCTGCCCACGAGGGCGGTGGTCAACGCCGCCGGGGTCTGGGCCGGTGAGGTCGCCGCCCTGGCCGGCGTGGACCTGCCGATCCTCCCCCGGCGCGGCTTCGTCCTGGTCACCGAGCCGCTACCCGCGCTCGTCCGGCACAAGGTCTACGCCGCCGACTACGTCGCCAACGTCGGACGCAGCTCCACCGACCTCCAGGTCTCCCCGGTGGTCGAGGGCACCCGGGCCGGCACCGTCCTGATCGGATCCACCCGGGAACGGGTGGGATTCGATCCGGCCTTCTCGCTGCGGGCGCTGCGCGGGCTCGCGGCGGGGGCGGTGCGGCTGTTCCCGTTCCTCAAGTCGGTGTCGGCGATCCGCGCCTACCGGGGCTTCCGGCCGTACAGCCCCGACCACCTGCCGACCATCGGCGCCGACTCCCGGGTGCCGGGTCTGCACCACGCCGCCGGACACGAGGGGGCGGGCATCGGTCTCGCCCCGGCGACCGGTGAGGCCGTCGCGGCGTTGCTGACCGGCGCGCCGCCGCCGCTGGACCTACGACCGTTCGCACCGGAGCGTCACGATGTTCACCTTTGACGGCCGCCCGATCCCCGTCGACGGGGAGCAGACGATCGCCGCCGCCCTGCTCGCCGCAGGCATCCGCTCGTGGCGGCGCACCCGGGTCGAGGGCCGGCCGCGGGGGGCGTTCTGCGGGATAGGCGTGTGCTTCGACTGCCTGGTCCGGGTCAACGGCGTGCCGTCCCGGCGGGCGTGCCTGGTCACCGCCCGGCCCGGGGACGTGGTCGAGCCGCAGGACGAGGGGCGGGAGCGGGCATGACCGGGTACGACGTGGTGGTGGTCGGCGCCGGACCCGCCGGGCTGGCGGCGGCAGCCGGTGCCGCCGACGCCGGCTGCCGGGTGGTCGTGCTGGACGCCGGCCCGCGCCCGGGCGGGCAGTACTGGCGGCACCGGTCCGGCACGGACGGTCGGGGACACCAGGACTGGTCGACTTTCACCGGGCTGCGGGCCCGGCTGCGCCGGATCGAGTACCGCGCGGACGCCGCCGCCTGGTTCGTCGAGGGCCGCACCGGCCCCGCCGGCCCGCGCTTCACCGTGCACACCCGGGCGGGGGTCGTGCACGGTCGGCGGCTCGTCGTCGCCACCGGCGCCCACGACCGGGTCGTGCCGTTCCCCGGCTGGGACCTGCCCGGCGTGGTCACCGCCGGGGGCGCTCAGGCCCTGCTCAAGGGGCAGGGGGTGGTCTTCGCGCGGCGCGTCGTCGTGGCGGGCACCGGCCCGTTCCTGCTGCCGGTCGCGACCGGGCTCGCCGGGGCCGGCGGCACGGTGGTCGGCGTGTACGAGGCCAACGACCCGATCGGGTACGCGCGCCAGGTCCGCCACGTGCTCGGCGCGGCCGGCAAGCTCGCCGAGGCCGGCCGGTACGGGTGGCGGATGCTGCGGCACCGGGTGCCCTATCACCGGCGGAGGATGGTGATCGCGGCGCACGGCGGCGACCACCTGACCGGGGTGACCGTGGCGGCGGTCGATTCGCGCGGCGCCGTCGTGCCGGGCAGCGAGACCGAGGTGGAGTGCGACGGCCTCGCGGTCGGCTTCGGTTTCACCCCTCAGCTGGAGCTGGCGACGGCTCTCGGCTGCGCGACCCGGTTGGACGGCGACGGCAGCCTGGTGCTGGTCGTCGGCCCCGACCAGGCGACCTCCGTGCCGGGGGTGTACGCCGCCGGGGAGGTCACCGGGGTCGGCGGGGCCGAGCTGGCCCTGGTCGAGGGGCAGCTCGCCGGCGACGCCGTCGCCGCGTCCCTGGGCCGTCCGTCGCCCTGGCCCACCAGGCGGCGGAACCGGTTGCTGCGGGCCCGGCGTCGGCTGCGGCGGTTCACCGCGGCGCTGCACGCGGTGCATCCCGTACCGCCCTCCTGGCCGGACCTGTGCGGCGACGACACGCTGGTCTGCCGGTGCGAGGAGGTGCCGATCGGGGCGGTGCGGCGCGCGGTGCGGGAGTTGTCCGCCGGGGACGCCCGGGGCGCGAAGCTGTTGACCCGGGCCGGCATGGGCTGGTGCCAGGGACGGATCTGCGGCTACGCCACCGCCTGCCTGACCGCCCGGGAGGCCGCGCGCCCACCCGGCGTGACGGACCTGTCGGGGTACGCGTCCCGTCCGCTGGCGCAGCCGGTCACGCTCGGCGAACTGGCGGCCGGGGAGCCGGCCGGCGGCGCGGACTGAGCGTGCGACAGGCGGGGCCCCGGACGGGCGTACCGCGCGGGCCCCGACCGTCGCCGCCCGCGCTGACGGTGATCGTGCGCCCTCAGCACTCGATCACGTTGACGGCCAGGCCGCCGCGCGCCGTCTCCTTGTACTTCACCTTCATGTCCGCGCCCGTCTCCCGCATGGTCTTGATGACCTTGTCCAACGACACGTGATGCACCCCGTCACCACGCAACGCCAACCGGGCAGCCGTGATCGCCTTGATGCTAGCCACCGCGTTCCGCTCAATGCACGGGATCTGCACCAGCCCACCAACCGGATCACACGTCAACCCCAGGTTGTGCTCCATCCCGATCTCCGCCGCGTTCTCCACCTGCTCCGGCGTACCACCCAACGCCTCAGCCAACCCCGCCGCCGCCATCGAACACGCCGAACCCACCTCACCCTGACAACCCACCTCCGCACCCGAGATCGACGCGTTCTCCTTGAACAACACCCCGATCGCACCCGCCGCCAACAGAAACCGCACCACCCCCTCCTCCGACGCCCCCGGCACAAACCGCACGTAGTAGTGCAGCACCGCCGGAATGATCCCCGCCGCCCCGTTCGTCGGCGCCGTCACCACCCGCCCACCAGCCGCGTTCTCCTCGTTGACAGCCAGAGCGAACAACGTCACCCAGTCCATCGCCCGCAGCGGATCGGCGGGGTCGGACTCCATCGCCAGGCTGCGCCGCAACTCGGCGGCACGACGGCGGACCTTCAACCCGCCCGGGAGCACCCCGTCCCGCGAACAACCCCGCTCCACGCACTCCCGCATCACCCGCCAGATCTCCAACAGACCCGCCCGCACCTCACCCCCGCTGCGCCAGGACAACTCGTTGGCCAGCATCACGTCGCTGATCGACAACCCGGTCGCCGAGGTGACGCCGAGCAGTTGCGCGCCGGTGAGAAACGGATACCGCACCCGCGTGACATCCGACTTGATCCGGTCGACCCCGGCCGCCGCCTCATCCACCACGAACCCGCCACCGACCGAGTAGTACGTCCGCACCCGCAACTCCACACCCCGCTCGTCGAACGCCACGAACGTCATCCCGTTCGGATGAAACGGCAACGACCGACGCCGATGCAACACCAGATCCCGCTCCGGATCAAAGTCGACCTCGTGCACACCCAACAGCCACAACCGCCGCTCCGCCCGCACCCGCGCCACCCACGCGTCGACCCCATCGGTGTCCACCGTCTCCGGCGCCTCACCCGCCAACCCCAACAACACCGCCCGGTCACTACCGTGCCCACGCCCCGTCGCACCCAACGAACCGAACAACTCCACCTGCACCCGCACCGTGCCCGACAACAACCCGTCAGCCTTCAACCCCGCCACGAACGCACGCGCGGCCCGCATCGGCCCCACCGTGTGCGAACTCGACGGCCCGACACCGACACTGAAAAGATCGAAAACGCTGATCATGATGCCTGCTCCTGTCGCGGTTGCTGGTTGTCGCTGCCGGCGCGTGGGGACGTCTCCCCGCCCTTCCGAGGTGGTCGCGCCCCGGTCCGCCGGGGCGGGAGTCGCCCCTCGGCGTCCGCCCCGCCCCGGGCGGCCCGCGGTCAGTTCGCGGCGCCGGGCGCGAAGGATCGGGCCAGGAGCAGCAGGTTGGCGGGCTTCTCGGCGAGGCGGCGGGTGAAATAGCCGTACCAGTCGTGGCCGTAGGGCAGGTAGACCCGCATCCGGTGCCCCTCCCCCGCGAGCCGGGCCTGCTCGTTGGCGCGGATCCCGTAGAGCATCTGGAACTCGAAGTCGCCCGCGCCGCGGCCGTTGTCGCGAGCGAGGCGGATGGCGCTGTCGACCAGTCGCGGATCGTGGGTGGCGACCATCGGGTAGCCGTCTCCCGCCATGAGGACCCGCAGGCAGTGTTCGAAAGCGTCGTCCACCTGTCGTGATCGGACGTGCGCCACCGAGGCCGGCTCCGCGTAGGCCCCCTTCACCAGCCGGACCCGGCTGCCCGCGTACGCGAGGTCGCGGCAGTCGGAGACCGTGCGGTGCAGGCACGCCTGGAGGGCGACGCCCACCCACGGAAACTCCGCGCGCAGGTCGTGGAGCACGGCAAGCGTCGTGTCGACCGTGCTGTGGTCCTCCATGTCGATCGTCACGGCGCAGCCGGCTGCGGCTGCGGCGGCGCAGATGTCGCGGGTGAGCCGGTACGCGTGGTCGCGCCCGTCGACCGGCAGGGAGCCGCCCAGCGCGGAGAGCTTGACCGACGCCTCCGCGGACGCGGCCAGACCCGCCCTGCCCAACGACGCGAGCAGGGCCCGGTAGGTGTCGCGGACGCCCTCGGCCTGGCTGAGCGTCGTCGTGTCCTCCCCGAGGTGGTCGATCGTGACGTGCATCCCCGCCGCGGTGAGCCGCCGGGCCACGGCGACGACCTCGTCGTTCTCCTCACCCGCGACGAAGCGTCGCACCACCTGCCGGGTCATCGCGGATCCCGCCACGAGCCCGCGCAGACGGTCACTTCCCGCCGCATTCAGCAGCAGCCTGTTCGGCACGGCATGTCCTCTCTCGGTTACGGCGTCGGGGAACGGACGTCGTCGACGAGGGCGCGGTACTCGTCCGCCGTCATCAGCGGCGGCACGTCGGCCAGGCGGACCCGCAGCAGCCAGCCCTTCCCGTACGGGTCGGCGCCGATCAGGCCCGGGTCGGCGAGTACCTCGCGGTTGACGTCGACGACCTCTCCGCCGACCGGCAGGTACAGCTCGGCCACCGACTTCGTGGACTCGACCTCGCCGCAGACGTCGCCGGCCGCCAGGCGGCTGCCGGGCTCGGGCAGTTCCGCGTAGATGACGTCGCCGAGCGCCGCCGCCGCGTAGGCGGTGATCCCCACCGCTGCCGGCTCGATCGACTCGTCGACCCACTCGTGGTTCTCGCTGTACCGAAGGTGCGCCGGTACGTCCATGTCTCGTCTCCTCGGTGAACGGAATCGCGTCAGCGCGGGCGGCGAGCCGGCAGCGGGGCGCGTGCCATCGGCTCGCCGCCGTCTCGGACGGCGGCGAGCCGGCCGGCGGCGGCCCGGGCACGGGTGTGGGGGTGTCGGGGACGCGCGGGTCCGGCGCGGTGGGGACCGCGTGCCCGGGGTCGCTGTCGGTGCCGACGGCCTTCCACCGGTCGCGGCGTCCGCTCAGGGCGGGCGACGCGGTGTTCGGCGGCGGTCTCGCTGTCGTCGCGCGGCGGCATCGGCCAGCCGGCGGTGGCGGTGGACCGGGCTCCGATCGCCCGGTGCACGGTGTGCGGGAGTGGGTGGCGCAGAGTCGTCTGGCCCTGGTGCACGGAGGCGCTCCTCGTCCCGACGCGCGCGGCGTCGTACGGTCGGTTGCCTCCCGCTCTGTCATTGACCTGAGAGCTTCACCGCCGAGGGGCGGTTTGCACCGTGGGTGAGACGATCGGTCGTCTGCTTTCCAGAGTCCACCTCGCCTGTGCGGTAATGGTGCCTGAGAGTTTCTTGGGAGTTTGCTCCTTCGGCGCCCCGTTCCGGGGTCTCTCCCGCACAGGTTCGAACGGTGTCTATGTAGTTGTCGGCTGTCGGGGCAGACAGTAGGCGATCGGCGGAGACGCCGTCAACATCAACCACCGACCGCCCCGGTCGTCACACCACCGGGTGCGCGTGGGGGTGCTCCCGCCACCATCGGGCGAACACCGGGTTGTCGTGGACGTGCTCGAGGTAGGCCCGGGCGAGCGCCCGGAACAGGCCGGCGCTCTGCTCGTGCGTGAAGGCGTCCCGCCGCCAGACCACCGCGAGCCTCGCCACCTGCGGCTCGCCGTCGAGGGGAAGGACCTTCGTGCCGGGGGCCGGCGCCCAGGTCGGGTCGACCAGGCGGACGCCGTCGCCGGCCGCCACCAGCGGGTACGCCGCCCCGCTGGGCGCCTCGTAGCGGATCTTCGGTTCGAAGCCGGCGACGCGGCAGGCGCGACGGAACGAGGCGAGGGTGCCGTCGTCGGGCCCGGGCGGGCACACCCACGACTCCTCGCTGAGGTCGGCCAGCCGGACCGTCTCGCGCTCCGCGTGGCGGTGCGTCGCGGACAACGCGACGAAGATGGGGTACCGGGGCACCATCGTGCGGCTGGCGAGCGCGGCGCCGATAGGCAGGTCGAAGCCCTCCATGTTGCCCACCAGGGCGGCGTCCAGCTGACCGCGGGCGACCGCCTCGACCAGCAGGCGCGACGACGGCTCGATCTGCAGCGCGATCTCCGCGTGCGGGAACCCCTCGGCGAGCCGGGGCACGACACTGCTCAGGCAGGCGACGTGGACGGTGCCGACCCGCAGCAGCCCGGCGGCGCGGTGCTTGTCGGCGAAGTCGTCGACGAGCGCGTCGACCTCCGCCAGCACGACGCGGGCCCGCCTGAGCACCAGCTTGCCGAGTTCGGTCGGCTGGCTGCCGGTGCGACCGCGGACGAACAGCGCGCCTCCCACCACGTCCTCGATGCGGCGCAGCTGGGCCGTCAGTGCCGGCTGGGACAGGCCCAGCTGGGCGGCGGCCCGCGTCACGCTCCCCGCCTCGGCGACGGCACAGATCGCCCGCAGGTGCCGTACATCGATGTCCATGGCGAGGGATTATGCCGGCACCGGGGCGCGCCGCCCGCCGGCGTCGGCCCGGTCCGACGGCGCGGACGCGCCGCCCGGCGCCTGGCCGGGCGACGCGTCCTCTCGGGCAGGCTCGCGGTCGGGCGTCAGTAGCGGGCGCTGACGGTGGCTCCCGCGCAGGACGTCTTGCCGTAGAGGCTGACGTAGTGGTAGCCGGCGGACGGGTCGGTGACGGTCAGGGTCTCGGCGTTGCCGGCGCCGGTCGAGGATCGGGTGGCGTTGCCGGTCGTCGCCCAGGTGGAGGGGCTGTAGTACAGGTCGCAGTCGCCCGTCCCGCCGGCCACGCTGATCGTCATGGTGGTGACGCCGGAGGGCAGGTGGAGGTACAGGTAGTCGTAGTTGCCGGCCGTCGCCGAGCGGCCGCTGCGTTGACAGTCGCGGTCGAGCGCCCGGGTGTCGGCGCCGGCGCACTCCGGCAGCGCGCTTCCGCCGCCGGCCGCGACGGAGATCGTCTGTGCGGTGGTCGCGGTGGCCCCCTGGTCGTCGGTGACGGTCAGGGAGACGGTGTAGGTGCCGGCCGACGCATAGGTTCGCGTCGGGTTCGTCGCCGACGACGTGGTGCCGTCGCCGAAGCTCCACCGCCGGGCAGCGACGCTGCCGTCGACGTCGGTGGACCGGTCGGTGAAGGTCGCGGTGAGCCCGCTCGTCGTCGCCGTGAACGAGGCGGAGGGCGGCCGGTTGGTCGGGGGCGTCACGCCCCCGCAGTCGCCGGCCGCGCAGCGGGTCAGCCAGGCGTCGAAGTCGGCGTCGTAACGGGTGCCGATGGTGCTGGTGAGGTGGGTGCGCGCGGCGCCGAAGGCGCCCGACCGGTAGTGCCCCAGGACGGTCGTCACGTCGGAACGGTGCGCCTGGAGCATGTGGCGGACGGCCAGGTAGCCCCAGTTGTAGACGCGGGTCTGGTCGTTGCCGTACGTGGTGTCGAAGAGCGTACGCAGCGTGTAGGTGTGGTTGCCGGCCTGGTTCTGGGCGCTGGTGTAGGGCACGTTCCGGTACGAGTAGGAGACGTACTCGGCGAATCCCTCGATCCACCAGATGGTGGGCGTGGCGATGTTGGCGGCGAAGTCGCCGTACATGTTGAACCGGCCGTCGAGGTAGTGGGTGTACTCGTGGTTGAGGTTCCAGATCTGGAAGGTCGGCCGGACCCACTCCGCCTCGTACGCGATGAACCGGGCCTGGTTCGCGGCGTCCGACGGGTTCCCCTCCAGGTACATGCCGCCGTTGTTCGTGTCGATACCGTAGATCGCGCCCGCGTACGTCTGGTAGTCGGTGCTGGAGTCGAAGACGACGACCTCGATGTCGGAGTTGACGTCGCCCGGCACCGGGCCGCTGTCGGCCACGAGATCGTGGAAGTAGGCGTCCTGCCCCTTGAGGCTGGTGCAGGACTGGCTCAGTTCGGCGGCCGTCATGCTCTGGGCCACGATCCGGATCGAGGCGTTGCAGGTGTGGTTGATCGTCAGAACGGATCGGGTCAGCTGCGCGGCGAGGTCGCACGTGGCGTAGTGGGAGCAGTTGGCGGCGTCGTAGGCCTGGGTCATCTCCGCGACGCCCACCCACAGCGGCGCCGTCGGGCCGGTCATCCTGCTGCGCGAGAGCAGGGCCGACGCCATCGGTCGGACCGTCGCCCGCAGCGGCTCGTGCTGGAGGAAACGCGCCAGTTCGCGGCCCGCGTTCGACGTGAGGTAGCTCCGGTCGGTGCCGAGCAGGTCGGTGTGCGCGCTGGCGAAGTCGCGGAGGGTGGTGAGCACCGTCCGGTCGGCCTGCACCGCGGCCACGAACGCCGGCAGCTGGTGACCCCGGAACAGCACCGTGTAGACGTTGTTCACCGCGTTGAGCATGTGCCACGAGGCGGCGTAGGAGGAGTCGAAGTCGGTCAGCAGCCGCTTGACGACGTAGAGATGGCGGGCGTTCTCCTGGGCGCTGTCGACGAGGGTCACCGCCTCCGCCAGGGTCTCGCCGTTGGCGTCGGTGACGTCCCACGCGCGCGGGCTGGCGAAGAAGGCGTCGAGGGCCGCCCGGATCGCGGTTCGCAGCGTCGACCCGTACGACCCGACGGCGGGGTCGCACCACTGCACGTAGTAGCCGGCGCGCAGGTACAGCACGAGCTGCGTCATGCCGGTCGACGGGTTGCCGGGGTAGCTGGCGGCGCCGTCCCGGACGGCGTACGCGACGCTGACCATCTGCGCCTCGCGGAAGGCGGCGTGGGCGGCGTCTCCGGTGAGGCCGAACAGACCGTTGACGCAGTCGACGGTCGAGGCCTTGATCTGGCTCACCAGCGCGGCTCCCGTACGGCCGGTGAAGTCGGCGGCGTCGCACGCGGCGGCGGCCCGCGGTGAGCTGCCGTCCGACGGGCGGGTGCGGCGCTTCGGGGTGGCCGGGTGGTCGTAGTCGGCGCGGGCGGCGTCCTTCGCCGCCGGCTGCGGTGCCCGCTTGTGGACGGGCAGCGGTCTTCTGCTGACGTGGTCGTCGGCGTCGTCGCGTCGGGCGATCCCGTCGGAGGCCGCCGGTGGCGCCTGGTCGCTCGTCGTGGCCGGCCGGCCGGCCGGGGTCGGTGTGGTGGGGCCGGCGACGGCAGGTGGCGCCGCCACGGCGCAGGCCAGCGTGAGCGCCGTCAGGGCACCGCACAGCCTGGCCGTCGCTCGGCGCATCGGGTTTGTGGACACGCACACTCTCCTAAGGGGCGAGGGGACGCGCATGCCAACGAAGACGATTACGGCCTTCGATGGATGCTCGGGCGGTGGACGCTAGCCACGCCGCTCGGAGCACCACAACGGGCCCACAGCGGCCGGTCAGGTTCGCCGGTACTGGGCTTACCGGAGCCTGTCGGCGGGCCGCCACGATCAGCGGACACTATGGGCGTTCGCTATGAAAGCCCACCGTCCGTTCATGCGATCGTGCGAGGTGTTCACCGATGGGACACCGGACGGTAAGAATGGCGAGCATCCTGCTGATCGACGACGACCCCGGTTACCGGCGGCGGCTCGGCGACCGGTTGGCCCGGTTCGGTCACGTCGTCACGGACCTCGCGGTGCACCAGGCCGGACGAGCGTTGTCCGACCTGACCTGCCACACGCACCAGCGTCCGGACGTCGTACTGGTGGATCCCTTCGTCCCGGCCGTCGACGGACTCCTTCTGCTGCGCCTGCTGTGCATCAGTTCGCGTCGGCCCGTGCTGGTGCACGCCGCACGGCGTGACGACGACGAGATCGTGCGGGTGCTGCGCGCCGGAGCCGACGGGTACCTGCCCAAGCCCTGTCGGCCGCACGTGGTCGACGCCCGCGTCGGCGCCCTGCTGCGCCGCGTGCCGGCCGCACCTCCCCCGGCGCCCTCCGTGGTGGGCGGCCTCCGCGTCGACGTCGCCGGACGCAGCGTCACCCTCGGCGGTGAGCCCGTCATCCTGACGCGGGCCGAGTTCGATCTGCTGGCGTGCCTGGCCGAGCACCCGGGCAGGGTCGTGCCGCGGTCACAACTGCGCACGAGGGTGGGGCGCGGCGGATGCGCCTCGCCGGGCTCCATCGACGTCCTGGTGCACCGGCTGCGACGCAAGCTCGGCGAACTGGCGGCCGACGACCGGTATCTCCACACGGTTCGGGGCAAGGGGATATCGCTGCACCTGGAGCGAGCGGTCGGCACGGGGGCGCCGCGCCTCGGGCGGGGGCGTGAGCCACGAGCGCCGCCGTCACCCGCGCCGGCCTACGGCACCATCCAGGACAGCACGGGCGTGGCCTGCAGGCCGACCAGCACACACATCAGGGCGAGCAGCAGCACGCTCCAGCCGAACATCCGCCGGAACAGGTCGCCCTCCCGGCCGTTGAGTCCGACCGCGGCGGCGGCGATCGTCAGGTTCTGCAAGCTGATCATCTTGCCGAGCGTGCCGCCGGAGGCGTTGGCCGCGGCGAGCAGGACCGGATCCAGTCCCGCCCGCTGCGCCGCCGCCACCTGCAGCGCGCCGAACAGCGAGTTGGACGAGGTGTCCGACCCGGTCAGGGCGACCCCCAGCCAGCCGAGGACGGGCGCGAGGACGGCGAAGAGACCGCCCGCGCCGGCCATCCAGAAGCCGAGGGTGGCGACCTGTCCGGAGGCGTTCATGGTGAACGACAGCGCCAGCAGCCCGACCACGGTCAGCACGGCCCACCGCAGCTCGGACAGGGTGCGCCCGTAGAGCCGTACGGCCACGCGCGGCGACACCCGCAGCAGCGCCATCGTGACCACACCGGCCACCACCAGCAACGAGCCCGGGGCGGCGAACCAGGCGAAGCGGAAGGTCGTCAACGGCGACGGGGCGCCGGACGCCGTGAGCACGTGCAAACCCGGCCAGGAGACCGTCACCGTACCGGCGTCGAGCAGCCGCTTGACGGCCGGCACCTGGGAGACGGCGAAGACCGCCACGATCGTCAGGTACGGCGCGTACGCCCGCCACCGCGAGCCGCGCGGCGGCGCGTCGCCCTCCGGACGCGGCGCGTCGCCCTCCGACGCGCCGCCGGCCGCCACGGGAACCGCCTGCCGCACGGCGGGCCGACGGGTGACGAGCAGCAGGACGCCCGCGCCGGCGAACGCGGCGACGATGTCGGCGAGCGCCGCCGCCAGGAAGTTCGTGGTGACGAACTGGGCCACCGCGAAGGCGGCGCCGCACGCCAGCGCCGGCCGCCACAGCTCCCGTACGCCCCGGCGGCCGTCGACGACGACGAGCAGGACCAGCGGGACGACGACCGCGACCACCGGGACCTGCCGGCCGGCCATCGCGCCCAGTTCCGCCGCGGGCAGCCCGGTGACGCCGGCCAGGGTGGTGATCGGCAGGCCGAGCGGCCCGAAGGCGGCCGGCACCGTGTTGGCGACCAGCGCCACGGTGGCCGCCCGGACCGGGGTGAAACCGAGCGCCAGCAGCATGACGGTGGTGACGGCGACCGGCGTGCCCTGCCCGGCGAGCGCCTCGAGCAGCGACCCGAAGCAGAACGCGATCACCATGGCCTGCACGCGGCGGTCGTCGCTGATCAGGGCGAAGCCCCGCCGCAGGGTGTCGAAGTCTCCCGTGTGCACGGTCATCCGGTAGATCCAGATGGCCGTGCCGAACGTCCAGACCAGGGGGAAGAGGGCGAAGGTGGCGCCCTGACCGGCGGCCAGCAGCGTCTGGGACAGCGGCATCCGCCACAGCGCCCACGCCAGCACGACCGCCACGGCCAGCGCGCCGAACGCGGCCACCCAGGCCCGCGTCCGCACCACGCCGAGCAGGACGAAGAGGGTGAGCAGGGGCAGCGCGGCGCAGGCGGCGCTCAGCGCGAGAGACCCGGCGACCGGGTCCAGGGACTGCTGGTACATCGAGACCGCCTCGGCTGCGGGCGCCCCCGGTCTCCGGCGGCGTGGGTACGGCCCATCTCACCGGACGCGGCCCGGCGACGCGTCTCCCAGCTTGCGGGGTCCCGCCGCCTGCGCACTCTCGAAGAGGGTCCGGCGCGGCACCGCCGGTGGGAGCGGTCGTGGCGGCGCGGCGACCGCGGCCGATGATTCGGCGGATCGGCCGGACGGACGGGCGACGGTTGTCATGCGGACGGTCGAAAGATCCGGACCCCGCGTCCGGGCAGCCCGGGACGGCGAGCCCTGTCGCCGGTACGCCCCGGGTCGACAGACTGTGCGACGAGACGACCGGCGGTGGGGAGAGAGAATGCGACAACGTGCGTCCGTCCTGATCCCTCCGTCGGAGACGGCGTCCCGGCGGGCATCGCCGGCTCCGACACGCCCTGCGGGAGGCGCGCCGTGACGCTCACCGTGCCGGCGGTCGGCGTGGCCACCGGGATCCCGGCGCCGGCCCGCCCTTCCGACGCTCGGGTGTCGGCCGGCGGCCGGCCGTACGGGGGCTGGATGCTGCGGGCCGACGACCGGGACGCCACCGCGACGACGGCGGCGCGCTACGACGGCGTCGAACGGCCCGCGCCGCTGGTCACCGACCGGTGGGTACGCCGGCTCCAGCAGGACCTGGCGACGCTGGGCTTCCTGACGCCGGACGCGGTCGACGGGGCGTACGGCATGATCACCTACTGGGCGGTGCTGGAGTTCCAGACGTACGCCCGCCGGGAGCGCGCGGCGGTCGAGCCCGCCGACGCCACCGCCACCCGACACGCCGACCGGCTGCGACCGGTGGACGTGCCGGAGCCCGAGCGGTACCGGGGCCCGGTCAGCGGCATGGCCGACGCGCCCACCCAGGTGGCGGTCCGGCACTGGCTGGACAGGCGTTGGCGCCGGCCCGGGCCGCGCCCTGGCTGGTGACCCGCGGGGTCCGGCCCGCCGGTGCAGGTCCGAGGCGGTGGCGGGCAGCGGGCGGGGTCACCCCGGAACACCGACCTCGACGACTGTCACTGCTTCCATCGAGCGGCCAACTGGTCGTGCCGGGCGACGAGTTCCTCGCGGGTCGCGCCTCCGCCGTAGACCGAACTCCACAGCAGGTCGCGGAAGCGCAGGTAGTCGTTGTCCTCCGCGGTCGCCCTCAGGTCGTCGTCGAGCGGCCAACCCCGGCTCGCCATGTACAACTCGCCCGCAGCCCTGAGGTCGGCCATACGAATCACCCGTCGGTGGTCACCAAACGCCGCGTCGTCGGGGTCGATGACGGGCAGCACCTCAGTGCCTGCGGGGAAACCCAGGGCCGCGAACAGCGCCAGCACGGCGCGCTCCAGCACCGGCAGCTCTCCCTCGCCGCTGGTGACGAGGGCTGCGATGGCCTCCGCCGAAGGCGTCCGGCCGGCCTCCATCGCCCAGGTGCGCAACGCGTCCACCGCGAGATCCGGGGCGAGAGGGCCGGGCCTGCCTCCGACATGCCGGTAGCCGCACGGCTCATCGGTGTTGCGCAGATGCAGCTCCATGCTGGCGCCCCGCCGGAGTGCGGGCCTCCAGGTGGGCGCAGGCGCTGTTGGAGTGGTCGGCCTCGCCAACAGCAGCGTCCCGAACCAGCCCATGGGGCCGAACTCTACGGGGCCGCTCGCTCAGACGGTCTGCACGAGCCGGAAGCGCTGGGCCGCCACCACCAGGGTGCCGTCGTCGACGGTGAAGTCGGTGTCGCCCGGATCCGCTCCGCCCCGCTGCCGGGTCCGCGCGGCGGCTGTCAGCGTGCCCGGCGGTTGGCGCGGAGGGCGCCCAGGATCACGCCGGGCGTGGCCAGCGACCGCGGGTGCGCGCGCAGGGAGACGACCTCGTTGAACCGCCGCGCGATCGTCACGTCGGTGACGGCCGCGGCGATGATCTGGCCGCTGACCCAGTTGGAGAGGCGGTAGCCGCGCGGGTAGGGCCCGTCGACGTGGGGCAGCGCCAGGTCGGCGGACGTCGACATCGCCCAGGCGGCGTCGACGACGACCTTCTGCAGGGCGAGGAACCGGCGCGCGGGCAGGCCCGGCTCCGGGCTCGACCTCAGGTGCGTCGACAGGCAGGCCGCGTGCAGGGCCGCCGCCGTGATCCCCTGCCCGTACACGGGGTTGAACGACGCGACCGCGTCGCCGACGCCGACGAGCCCGGCCGGGAACCGCCGCAGCGCGTGGAAGTCCCGCCGCAGGCTCTCGGCGTGGCGGTAGGTCCGGACGTCGCCGAGCATCTCGTTGCCGGCGAGCTCGCCGAACTCCGGCGGGAACTGCTCCCGCAGGCGGCGTACGAAGTCCTCCGGGGTGCGTCCCGGGCGGTTGTTCCCGTAGCCGGCCATCATGGCCATCCACCGGCCGTCCTCGACGGCGAAGAACGCGGCGCCGGCCACGTCCGACGAACTGCTCGGGCTGTGCAGCGCCATGACCACCGCGGGGTCCGGGTCCGGCTCGGCGCGTCGGAACAGGGCCGTCGCGTAGTTCAGGTCGACGGTCATCCGCCGGGTCGTGGGCCGGTCCCAGCCGGCCCGCGCCAGCCAGTCGGACAGCCTGCTCGAGCGTCCCATGGCGTCCACCACGAAGTCGGCGGACTCGACGCCGGGGGCGCCGTCGACCTCGCAGCGGACCCCGATGGTCACGGCGCCGTCGAAGACCAGGCCCGTGGCGCGGGCGGTCAGGGTCTTGACGTTGGGCAGTCGGAGCACCCGCTGGCGGATCAGCCGCTCCAGCAGTGGGCGGGTGCCGGCGAGGGTGTCGGCGTCGTCGGGCACGACGACCTTGAGGCGGCCGTCGAAGTAGGCCCTCCTGGCCGCCGGCGGAGCCTCGACCGCGCCCTGGGCGACGGCCTGCTCGCGGAATCCCGGGAACAGGCGCTCCAGGTGGAGGAGGCCGCCGGGCAGCAGCGCGTGCAGTTGCGTCCCCTGCGGCACGCCCGGTCGGCCGCCGGGCGCGTGCAGGTCGTCCCGGTCGAGGATGAGCACGCTCTGCGCGTGGTCGGACAACACCCGGGCGGCCAGCAGCCCGGCGACGCTGCCGCCGACGACCACGGCCCGGCCCAGGGTCGGGGACGCCTCGTCGGGGGGACGCACCGCGTTCAGCGCGGCGAAGACCCGGGCCGCAGAGATGGCCATCGCGCCCTCCAAGGGGTACGGGGGTGCCTCCCGCGTGCCCGCCGGCTGACCGGTGCGCGGGCGAACCGGCGGTCGGCTGACGCCCGTCGATCGTCGCACAGGCGCGGCCGCTGGCCGGTCAGGTCGGGCGGTCGGATTTGCGCGTCGACGGTCGGGCGTCCGGGGCACCGGCCGGGTCTCGGCGCGGTTCCTCCCGGTCGCCGACGGATGCCGCCGCGCTGAGACGGCCCTCGTTACCGCTGCGGTCCACGCCCGAGACGCAGTAGGACAGGGGGCGGCCGGCCGGCGCGGTGCGGTCGACCCAGCCCGTGTCCCGGGTGGTGCCGACGAGCCGTGCCACGTCGCCGTCCACCCGGTAGACGGCGAAGCTGGTGGCGCCGTCGCCGCGCCAGGTCAGCGCCACCCAGCCGTCGCCGCGTCGGGCGTCGGTGACCGTGGGGGCGGCCGGTGGCGCGGCCGGCAACTGCGCCATGGTGGGCACCAGGGCCGGGCCGGCGTAGTGCGCCCGGCGGTAGCGGCTGACCGCCCCGAGCTTGTCGGCGCGTACCTGGCGGGCGCTGAAGTGCACGCTTCCGCGCACGCCGTGCCGCCGGTTGAGGGCGAGCTGGCGGTCCAGCTCGGCCGGGTCACGCCAGGCGCCGCGCTCGCCCACCCGGTAGTCGGCCTGGCCGATGTAGAGCTGCACCCGCGTGCCCTCGACCGTGGCCGCCCACCAGGGCAGCAGCGTGGCGTAGTCGGCCTTGTCGAAGCCGATGTGCCAGTAGAGCTGCGGCACGACGTAGTCCAGCCACTGCCTGCGCACCCACAGTCGGGTGTCGGCGTAGATGGCGTCGTAGCTCTGCAACCCGGCGGTCGCGGAGCCGGCCGGGTCGGTGCGCGCGTTGCGCCAGATGCCGAACGGGCTGATGCCGAACTTCACCCACGGCTTGATGGCCTTGATCCGCTCGCTCATCTCGCGGACGAGGGTGTTCACGTTGTCCCGTCGCCAGGCGTGCTTGTCGGCGAACCGGCCGCCGTACCGGGCGAACGCCGCGCCGTCGGGGAAGTCCTGACCGGCCTCCGGGTACGGGTAGAAGAAGTCGTCGAAGTGCACGCCGTCGACGTCGTAGCGCCGGACCGCCTCCAGCATCGAGTCCTCGACGAACCTGCGTGCCTCGGGGATGCCCGGGTTGAAGTAGAGGCGGCTGCCGGGCCGGTCGGCGCTGGGGTAGGTCACCACCCAGTCGCGGTGGCGCCGCAGCGGGTGTGTCGGTGCGAGTTGGTCGAGCTTGGGGCCCGGTCCCCCCACGGTGGCCGGCTGCCCGCCCCGGTACGGGTTGAACCAGGCGTGGAACTCCAGGTTGCGGGCGTGCGCCTCGGCGACCATGAACGCCATCGGGTCCCAGCCCGGGTCGCGGCCGTCGCGGCGCCCGGTCAGCCACTCCGACCAGGGCGCGTACTCCGACGGCCAGAGCGCGTCCCCGCTCGGCCGCACGTGCACGAAGACGGCGTTGTGGTGGTGCCGCACGGCCAGGTCCAGCCAGCCCAGGTACTCCGCCCGCGCCTGCTCGGCCGGCAGCCCGCGGCGGCTCGGCCAGTCGATGTTGTTCACCGTCGTGATCCACATGCCGCGCAACTCGCGGGGCGCCAGGGCTGGCCGGCCCGCGCAGCCGGGCGCCGCGCCGGCGACGGCCACGCCTTCCGGCCCCGGTGCGCCGGCGTCGCCGACGCCCGCGTCCCGCAGCGACCACGCGCCGCCCGCGGCCACCACGGCGAGCGCGACGACCACCGCGACGATCCCCTGGGTACGGCGGCGGCGGGCGGCGGGGGCGGGTGGCGCGGCGGCGGACATCGCCCCAGTGTGCACAGTGCGCCCCGTGCGGGTGAACCACTCGGCCGGTTACTTAACGGTCAGCTAAGTCGAGCATCCGGCCGGGGCGGCCGGGGCGACTACCGGAAAGAGCGTTGACAATTACTCTCGACATCGACACACTTCGCTCTTGAGAGCGCTCTCCGAGCTTGCGGAGGAGGCTCGCGCGTCGGAGGAGGAACCAAATGGGCATCACCTACGCCCGCCGCGCGGCGGCCGTCGTCTCCGCGGTCGTCGCGCTCGCCGCGACCCTCGCCCTGCCGGGCAGCGCCGGCCGGGCCGAGGCGGCCATCGGGGCGATCACCTGGCAGGACGAGTTCAACGCGCCCGCCGGCGCGCCGGTCGACCGGAGCCGGTGGCGGTTCGACATCGGTGGCGGCGGCTGGGGCAACAACGAGCGGCAGTACTACACCGACAGCACGAGCAACGCCGCGCACGACGGCCAGGGCAACCTCGTCATCACCGCCCGTCGGGAGAACCCGGGCAACTACCAGTGCCACTACGGCCGGTGCGAGTACACCTCGGCCCGACTGCTGACGGCGGCGACGTTCACCCAGGCGTACGGCCGCTTCGAAGCCCGGATCAAGATTCCCCGCGGCCAGGGCATCTGGCCGGCGTTCTGGATGCTCGGCAACGACATGGGCAGCGTGGGCTGGCCGAACGCGGGCGAGATCGACATCATGGAGAACATCGGCAGGGAGCCCAACACCGTCTACGGCACCATCCACGGCCCCGGCTACTCGGGCGGCGGCGGCATCACCGGCAGCCGCACCATCGGGCAGCCGCTCGCCGACGGCTTCCACACCTACCGGGTGGACTGGGAGCCGAACTCCATCGTCTGGTATCTCGACGGTGTCGAGTACCACCGGGTCGACCCGGGCCGGCTGGGCGGCAACCGGTGGGTGTTCGACCACCCCTTCTTCATGATCCTCAACGTGGCGGTGGGCGGGAACTGGCCCGGCTACCCCGACGCCACCACGCAGTTCCCGCAGCAGATGCTCGTCGACTACGTACGCGTGTCGGGCTACACCTCGGGCGGCAACCCGCCGGGCGCCTCCGCGATCAGGGGCGCGCACAGCGGTCGCTGCATCGACATCCCCGGCGCCGACCCGGTCGACGGCGCCAAGCTGCAGATCTGGGACTGCAACGGCACCGCCGCGCAGGCCTGGACGTTCGCCTCCGACGGCACGATCCGGGCGATGGGCAAGTGCATGGATCCGGCCTGGGCCGGCACGGCCAACGGCACCGAGGTCAACCTCGTCACCTGCAACGGCAACCCGGCGCAGCGGTTCACCCTGAACGCCGCAGGCGACCTGGTGAACCTCAGCGCCAACCGCTGCGTCGACGTGCGGGACTGGAACCCGAACAACGGCGGCAAGCTCCAGCTGTGGGACTGCTCCGGCGGCGCCAACCAGAAGTGGTCGCGCGTCTGACCGCGCTGCCCCACTCCCCCGGCCCGCCCGCCCGGGCCGCTCGACCGAGCCACGATTCGGCTCAGGCCCATCGGTCGGACACGTGTCCCTGCTGTTCGCTCCCTCCCCTGGGCGCCGGGGTCACCGGACCGTGGCCCGGCGGTGCAGGGCGCGGGAGAGCCGGCGGACGGCCTCGTCCATGAGCTCCGGTGCCGCGGCCGCGTAGGTGAGGCGCAGGTGCGGCGCCGGAGGCTCGGCGGCATGCCACGGTCGTCCGGGAAAGACCACGACGCCTTCGTCCGCCGCGGCGGCTGCCAGTGCGACGTCGTCGGTGCCGTCGGGCAGGCGCGCCCACAGGTGCAGGCCGCCGCGCGGAACGGGGTGTGGGGCGAGCTGGGGCAGGTGCCGCCGCAGCGCTGTCAGCAGTGCCGCGCGCCGGGCCTGCAGCGCGGCGCGCACGGCGCGGCGGTGACGCGCCCAGGCCGGGGAGGTGACGAACTCGATCGTGGCCTGCTGCAGGGGGCCGGCCACGAAGAAGTCGTCGAGCAGCCGGGCCCCCCGCAGGCGGGCGCCGGCCGGGCCCCGGGCGCCGACGGCGGCGACGCGCAGGCCGGGCGCGGCGGACTTGGTCAGGGAGCGCAGGTAGACGACGTGTCCGTCGGGGTCGGTGGCGGCCAGCGGGGGCGGGGCCTCGCCGTCGATGGTGAGGTCGCGGGCGTAGTCGTCCTCGACCAGGAAGGCGCCGGCGTCGTGGACGGCGGCCAGGACCTCGGCCCGACGGTGGGCCGCCAGGGTCGCGCCGGTGGGGTTGGCGTGCAGCGGTTGACAGTAGAACAACCGTGCCCCGGTGCGGGTGAGGGTGGCGGCCAGGTGGTCGGGCCGCACGCCGTCGGCGTCGGCGGGCACGGGCACCACCCGCAGTCCGGCCGCGCGGGCCGTGGCCAGCGCGCCCAGGTAGGTCGGCGACTCGACGAGCAGGGTTTCACCGGGCGCGGCGAGGGCGCGGAACGCGGAGGAGAGCGCGGCCTGCCCGCCCGGGCAGATCACCACGTCGCCGACGCCCAGCCCTCCCCCGGCCTCGCGGGCGAACCAGGCGCGCAGGTCCTCGCGCCCCTCGACCGGGCCGCGCTGCCACGAGGCGGGCTGCCGGGCGGCTCGGGCGAGCGCGGCGCCGAGCGCGGCAGCCGGCTGGAGGTCGGGGTCCAGATAGCCGCCGGACAGCGGGATGGCACCTGCGGGTGGTAACGCCAGTAACGCCTGCATGTCGTCCTCGCCGGCCGGGCGGGGCCCGAGCGCCACGGTCTGCCAGGACAGGTCCGCCGCGCGCCGGGGCGCGGGCGCGGCGGCCACGAAGGTGCCCCTGCCCGATCGGGCCTCGACCAGCCCTTGGGCTACGAGCTGGCGGATCGCCTCGGTGACCGTGACCGGGGAGGCGTGATGGCGCACGGTCAGCTCGCGCACGGACGGCAGGCGGTCTCCCGGCGCCGCGGCGGCCACGAGACCGCGCAGATCTTGGACGATCCGATCGACTGCGTTACCGTGGTCCATGAAAGACAAGAGTAGCGTTACTGCCGCCGACGCGGTAACAGCCGATCGGAGCGCCGGGCTCGCCCTCGGCGCGCTGGGCGTGCTGGCCTTCAGCATGTCGTTGCCCATGACCCGCGTCGCCGTGCAGGAGCTCGACCCCTGGTTCGTCGCCTTCGGCCGGGCCGTGGGCGCGGCGCTGCTGGCGTGGGCGTACCTGAGGTTCACCGGCGCGCCGCGCCCCGACCGGAGTCAGTGGCGGCGCCTGACGATCGTCGCCCTGGGCGTCGTCGTCGGCTTTCCGTTGTTCACCTCGCTGGCCCTGACGACGCACACCTCCGCGCACGGCGCGGTCGTCATCGCCGTGCTACCCGCCATGACCGCGGTGTTCGCGGTGCTGCGGGCCGGAGAGCGTCCGTCGCCGTTGTTCTGGTTCGCGAGCATCGGCGGGCTGCTGGCGGTGCTGGCGTTCCTGTTCCTCAGCGGCACGGTGGGCGGCGCCCTGTCCCCCGCCGACCTGCACCTGCTCGCGGCGGTCGCGCTGTGCGGCCTCGGCTACGCCGAGGGCGGTGCGCTCGCTCGCGAGTTGGGCGGCGCGCGCACGATCTGCTGGGCGCTGCTGCTCTCGCTGCCCGTCACCCTGCCGGTCACGGTCGTGGCGACCGCGACCCACCCGCCGCGCGCCGACGCCGCCGCCTGGGTGGCGTTCGGCTACCTCACCGCGGTTTCCATGTTCCTGGGCTTCTTCGCCTGGTACGCGGGCCTCGCTCGCGGCGGCATCGCGCGGATCGGGCAGATCCAGCTCGCCCAGCCCGTCCTCACCCTGGCCTGGTCGGCGCTGCTGGTCGGCGAGGTCGTCACCGCGTCGTCGGTCGGCGCGGCGTTCGTGGTGCTCGGCTGCGTCGTCCTGACCCAGCGTTCCCGCGGCGCGGTGGCGCCCACCGGGCGGGAGCGGGCCCTGCCACGCGTCGGCGAGGGCGAACCGCTGGCCGCCCGCGG
Organism: Micromonospora citrea; assembly: GCF_900090315.1. Taxonomy (NCBI): domain Bacteria; kingdom Bacillati; phylum Actinomycetota; class Actinomycetes; order Micromonosporales; family Micromonosporaceae; genus Micromonospora; species Micromonospora citrea. The sequence continues at coordinate 219,017 of NZ_FMHZ01000002.1, forward strand.
CGACGCCCGGGCGTGACCACCGTGACGGTAGCCGTGGCCCGGGAGCTGCCGCGGTGCCGCGGGATCGGCGTGACGACCAGCCCACCGCTCCGCCGAGGGCGGGCGCGACGTCGCGCCCGCGCGGACGACCCCCGCCGGTCGTGACGGGTTTCGCCGTCGTCGAGGCCTTCCCCGACGGCCTCGCCGGCGCCGGTCCTCGCGCACCGGGCCCGCGAACCGCTGGACGAGGCGGCCCGGTCGACGCGCCCGTCCGTGTGACGTCGCCGGCCTCGACTTGCCCGCGGCGACGGGCGCGGTGGGAGGATCCGCGGGAGGGACCACAAAGGAGGGTGCCATGCGTTACGTCGACGGCCCGACGGTCGAGTGCGACCTGCACGTGGCGGCCGATCCCGCCCGGGTGTGGAAGCTGGTCACGGATGTCGAGCTGCCCACGCGGTTCAGCCCGGAGCTACGCCGGGTGCGGTGGCTGGACGGCAGCTCGGGGCCGGCGCTCGGCGCGCGGTTCGAGGGGCACAACCACAATCCGGCGCTGGGCGAGTGGCGGACCATCTCGCACGTCGTGCGGTTCGACGAGCCACGGGTCTTCGGCTGGCTGGTGCTAGACCCCGACAACCGCTTCGGCGGCGGCCCGGCCGACCCGGAGCACCCGGCCGCCACCTGGCAGTTCCGGCTCACGCCGGAGCGTGACGGGTGCCGGCTGTCCCAGTGGGTGCGCATCGGCCCGGGTCGCACGGGGCTGAGCCTGTTCATCGACCGGGCCCCCGAGAACGAGGAGAAGATCATCGAATTCCGCCTGGCCGCCCTGCGCGAGGCCATGACGACCACCCTCCAGGGCATCCGGAACCTCGCCGAGCGGCCCCGCTGACGACGGCGGCGGCGCCGAACGGCCGCCACCGTGGCCCGGGCCCGCGCCCGCCGCCTCGGACGAGGCGTCCGAGGCGACGGGCGGCACCGGCATCCCCGTGATCGACCAGGCGGCACGGTGGCGACGGGCCGGCACTCGCATTCCCGCGACCGGCCGGGCGGCACGACCACGACCCGCCGATGATCCGCGCGGCACGGTGCCGCCGGTGGACGGCCGGGATCCGCGGGTCGGGCGGCCGGCGCGACTTCCGCGTTCCGCCGCGTCGACTCGCAGCCTGCTCAGTGCGCGTGGGCCCGTGCTCCCGCAGGGGGTTTCCCGGTCGGGACCATGAGCAGGGCCAGGAGGGCGGAAACCGCAGCCGCGATCGCGGCGAAGGTGAAGCCGCGAGTGAAGCCCACGCCGCTGCTGCCGGCGATGCTCGCCGCCGCGACGCTCGACACCACCGCCACGCCGAGGGCGGCGCCGAACTCGTGGAAGGTGCTGAGCAGGCCGGAGGCGAGCCCCGCCTCGTGGTGGGCGACCTGTCCCAGGGCGGTCGTGGAGGAGGCGACGAAGGCGGCGCCGATCCCCGCCGCACCGAGACTGATCCCGGTCACCACGGGTGCCGCACCCGTCCAGAACACCGGCACGGCGGTGCCCAGGGCCGCGATCACCAGGCCCGCCGTCGCGACGGACCGGGCCCCGAGGCGACCGACGACGTTGCCGGCGACCTGCGCTCCGACGATCGTCGCCACGGCGACCGGCAGGAACAGCAGCCCGGTGTGCAGGGCGCCGTAGCCCTTGTGGTGCTGCAGGTAGAACGACCCCAGGAAGAACACCGCGATCATCAGCGCGGTCGCCACCAGGATGAGGAACGTGCCGGCGGCCACCGGCCGGCGGGTCAGGATGCGCAGGTCCATCAGCGGCGACCGCACGGCGCGCTGCACCACGGCGAACAGCGCGTACAGGGCGGCGGCGCCGGCCAGCGTCCCGAGGGTGACGGCGCTGGCCCAGCCACGGTCCCCGGCGTTGATCAGCGCGTAGATCGCCGTGCCGGTGGCGGCCGTGACGAGGACGGCGCCGGGAACGTCCAGGCGGGCCCGGGTCCCCTGGGACAGGTGCGACGGCAGCATCCGAGCCAGTGCCACCAGCACGACCAGGCCGATGGGGACGTTGATGTAGAACACCCACTGCCAGCCGGGGCCCGCCGTCAGGACGCCGCCCAGCAGGACACCGATCGCGGACCCGCCGCCGCCGAGGGCCGACCAGACGCCGAGCGCCTTGTTGCGTTCCTCCTCGGGGAAGACCCTCATCACCGCCGACAGCGCCGCGGGCGACAGCATCGCCGCGCCGACACCCTGGGCGACCCGGCCGCCGAGCAGCGCGGCGGCGCCGCCGGCCAGGCCGGTGACCAGGGACGCCACGGTGAACACGAGCAGCCCGAGCAGCACCACCCGGCGGACGCCGAACAGGTCCGCCGCGCGCCCGCCGAGCAGCATCAGACCGCCGAACATCAGGGTGTACGCGCTGACCACCCAGGTCAGCGTGTCGCGTTGCAGGCCGAGGTCCGCGCCGATGTGCGGCAGCGCGATCGCCACGACGGTGACGTCCAGGATGAGCATGAACTGGGCGATGCCCAGCAGTGCCAGCATGCGCCAGCGGCGCGGATCGACGGCGGTGGTTTCCGGTTGGTCGACGGCCTGGGTGGACACGGCGTCGCCTCCAATTCGAACAGCGTTGTATGAGTTGTGCTGGGGTACAGTAACTCGTACAGCACTGTTCGACAAGGGAGATCGGGTGACGGTACCGACGCCGCAGAAGTCGCCGGCAAGGCGAGCGGACGCACAGCGCAGCATCTCGGCGATACTCGAGGCCGCGGTGGCCGCCCTCAGCCGCAACCCGGACGCCAGCGTCAGCGAGATCGCCAAGGCCGCCGGCGTCGGGCGGGTCACGGTCTACGGCCACTTCCCCAACCGCACCGACCTGGTGGATGCCGCGCTCGCCCGCGCCATCGCCCAGGGACACGCCGCACTCGACGCGGTCGACCTGGTCGGCGACGCCCGGCAGGCGCTCACCCGGCTGATCGAGTCCAGTTGGCAACTGGTCAGCCAGTACCAGTCCCTCCTGCTCGCGGCGCAGGGCGTCCTACCGCCGGGCCGGATCCGTGACCTGCACGCCGGCCCGGTCGCGCGGGTCGAGGGCCTGGTGAGGCGCGGCCAGGACGAGGGGGTGTTCCGCAGCGACCTTTCCACACCGTGGCTGGTCGGCGTCATGCACAGCGTGATGCACAACGCCGCCGACGAGATCAACGCCGGCCGCCTCGATCCCGACCGGGCCGCCTCCTTCATCACGGCGACCGTGCTGGCCGCCTTCACTGCGCCGGGAAGGCGCGTTCCCGGCTGAGGCACGCCACGGGCGCAGGCAGGCGTCGGCCCTCCAGGCCGGCGCGCCAGGGTGACGGGCGGTGGTCGCCCGCCACCGGGGCCCGGTGGCGGGCAGGCAGGCCAGGATGGCCGGCGTGCCAGGGTGACGGGCGGTGGCCGCCCGCCGGGCCCCGGTGGCGGGCAGGCAGGCCCGGTGGTGGGCAGGCAGGCCAGGTTGGCCGGCGGGCGGGCCGCGGTGGCCGGCCGACGGGCCGGCGGGCCGCGACGCTCAGATCACCCGCTCGTTCCCCCCGTCCACGGTGATCTGTGCCCCGGTGGTGGCCGCGAAGGTCTCCCCGCACAGCGTGGCGGCCACGTCGCCGACGCGGGCGCTGGTGATCTCCGTACGGAGGAGGTTGCGCCGCTTGTACTCCGCAACGGTCAGCCCGTAACGCCGGGCCCGGGCCTCCAGCACCTCCGCGCTCCACAGCCCGGTGTCGAAGACCGCGTCGGGATGCAGGACGTTGACCCGGACGCCGTCGGCCGCCCACTCCAGCGCCGCCACGCGGGCGACCTGCGTCACCGCCGCCTTCGACGCGGAGTAGGCGACCGCGCCGGGCCCGGGGGCCAGGGCGTTGCGGGAGGCGACCACCACCACCCGGCCGCCCCGGGGCGCGAGCGTCAGCAGCGGGTGCGTGCGGGAGAGCAGGTACGCCACCGACTCGGCGTTCACCGCCATCGTGCGCCGCCAGTCGGCCTCGTCGAGCCCGGCGATCTCCCGTGTCGCCGGGAAGACCCCGGCGGCCGCGACGACGATGTCCACCCCACCGAACCGGTCCACCGCCGTGTCGAGGGCGGCGTCGACGGCCGCGGAGTCGGTCACGTCCACGGTCAGGCCGAGCCGGGCCGGCCCGTCCGACCCGCCCACCGACGGGTCCCGGTCCAGGGCCACCACGCACGCGCCCCGGGCCAGCAGCGCCTCGGCGCAGGCCCGGCCGATGCCCGAGGCCGCCCCGGTCACCACCGCCACCTCGCCGGCGAACTCCGGCGCCGGGCCGCCGCGCCGCAGCTTCGCCTGCTCCAGCTCCCAGTACTCCAGGTCGAAGATCTCCGGTGCCGAGAGTGCCCGGTAGCCGCCGACCGCCTCGGCCGCCTCGATCACGTCGACGGTGTGCCGGTAGATGTCCCGGGCCATCATGGCCTCGGCCGCCCTGCGGCCGGCGGTGAGCATCCCCAGCTCCGCGTCGAGGATCACCCGGGGCGCGGGGTCGAGCATGGTCAGCGCCGTGCGGGCCCGGGAACGGTTCTGTTCGACGTAGTCGCGGTAGGCGTCGGCGTACCCCGCCACGTCGGTGCCGACCAGCGGGATCCGCTTGGTGCGCAGCACGTGGTCCGGGGTGACCGGGCCGCGGGTGGCGACCGCCGCCAGATCCGGCCGGTCGAGGAACGCCCGCACCGCGGGGTCCTCGTAGCGGCTGAGCAGCATCGGGGCGCCCGCCGCGGTGGAGACCTCCCGGCGCAACCGGGCCAGCCGCAACCGGTCCACCGGCCGGGGCGCGGCCGGCGCGACCCGGGGCCGCGGCATGCCCATCCGCTCCTCCGCCCGGCCGACGAGCTCGATGTGCCGGCGGTACGCCTCCTCGGCGTCCGCACCGAAGGTGAACAGCCCGTGGTTGAGCAGGACCATGCCGACCGTCCCGGCGTGGGCGCGCGCCGGATACAGCTCCGCGCAGAGCCGGGCCAGGTCGAAGCCCGGCATGACGTACGGAACCACGACGACGCTGTCGCCGTAGACCTCCTCGACCAGCCGGGCGCCCTCGGGCTGGTTGGTCAGGGCGAGCAGCGCGTCGGCGTGGCTGTGCAGCACCGCCGGGTGCGGCAGCAACGCGTGCAGCAGCGTCTCGACGCTGGGGTCCGGCGCGGTCGCGTCGAGGCGGGCGCAGCGCAGCTCGTTCATCATGTCGCTGTCGCCGAGCCGCTCCAGCCGCAACAGCGCCCGCAGCCGCTCCAGCCGCAGGGCGGTGAAGCCGGACGCGTCCATGGTGGCCAGGTCGGAGCCGCTGCCCTTGACGTGGAGCACCTCCACCGGCTCACCGGTGAGGTCGGTGACGGTCGTCTTGACCGAGGTGTTTCCGCCGCCGTGCAGCACCAGGCCGGTGTCGGCGCCGAGCAGCCGGGACGCGTACACGAGTCGCGCGATCGCGTCCGAGCTGTCCGGGGCGTCGGCGGCGGACCAGCGGTTGAGCATTCGGGGGTGGCTCCTCGGGAAGGTTCGGGCGGGTCAGGCCCGGCCGGTGGGGTCGTCGGGGCGGCCGCCGTCGGCCGGGAGGATGACGCGGCTCTCGGTGACGATGGCGGTGACCAGGTCCGCCGGGGTGACGTCGAAGGCGTAGTTCAGGGTTTCGGTGCCGGCCGGCGCCACGGCCGCCGCACCGAGGGCGGTGATCTCCTCGGGGGCGCGTACCTCGATGTGGACGTCCCGGCCGGTCGCGGTGGCGAGGTCCACGGTCGACTCGGGCGCGGCGACCACCATCGGCACACCGGCGCGGGCCGCCGCCAGCGCGAGCGGGTAGGTGCCCACCTTGTTGATCACGTCGCCGTTGGCGGTGATCCGGTCCGCGCCGACCACGACCGCGTCGACCAGGCCCGCCGCCAGCACCGACGCGGCGGCCGAGTCCACCACGAGGGTGTGCGGCGCGCCGATCTGCGCCAGCTCCCACACGGTCAGCCGCGCGCCCTGCAGCAGCGGGCGGGTCTCGGAGGCGTACACGTGGGTCAGCGCGCCGTGCTCCTGGAGCGAACGGACCACACCGAGCGCGGTGCCCCACTCGACGGTGGCCAGGGCGCCGGCGTTGCAGTGGGTCTGCACCGCCACCTGTGGCCCCACCGTCTCGACCAGCCAGCGGGCGCCGCGCTCGCTGAGCGCCCGGCAGCAGCGGACGTCCTCCTCCAGCACCGCCAGGGCCTCGGCGAGGGCCGCCTCCGCGCCCTCGGCGTCGAGCCGGGCGCGCACCCGGTCGACGCCCCAGGCGAGGTTCACGGCGGTGGGGCGGGCGGCCCGGATCGCGTCCACGACCCGGCGCAGCCGCGCCGGGTCGTCGGGGTGCAGGCGGGCGGCGAGGGCCACCCCGAGCGCCCCGGCGACGCCGATCGCGGGCGCGCCCCGGATCGCCAGCGACCGGATCGCCGCGATCAGCTCGTCGACGGTTCCGATCCGGAGGAATTCGACCTCGTGCGGCAGCCGGGTCTGGTCGATGGCGACGATCAGGCCGTCCTGCCAGTCGATGGTCCGCATCACGCCCCTCCCCTGTCCGGCTCCATAACCTACGGGGGCGCCCCGCTCCCCCGCTACCTCCCGGCGGCTGGCCGGAGGATCGGGCGCGGGTCAGCGGCCGGGTCACGGGCACGTCGACCTCGGCCTGGCCGAGCAACTGCGCCGGCAGTGGTTCAGCCCGCGCGTCGAGCAGTTCCACCACCGCCTCGTGGTCCATCTGCCACCACCCGACGAGGCGTGCCTGCGCAACGTGCTCGACAGCGTCCTGTCCGCACCCGGTCGGGCCGCCGACTGACTCCGCGGCGACGACCGCCGGGCGGGACGTCCGTGGCGCCAGCGGGGAGTCCGGGCGGAGGCGGGCGGCGTCTACCATGCGGCCATGTCGATCCGAAAGATCATCGCGCACGTCGTCGGGGCGACCGGCTGCGTCGCCGTCGGCTGGGCCGTCCACGGCCTGCTGCTGATCGGCACCTGCGGCGACTTCGGCCAGCCGGCGTGCCCGCCGCAGGCGCCGGGATACCTGGGCGCCCTGTTCGGTGGGGTCGTCGCGGTCGTGGGCGCGGTGATCGCCGGGGCGGGCCTGGCCCTCCCCGGCCTCTTCCTGGCGCTCACCGTCGCGGCGCTCCGGGCCGCCGCGGAGCTGCCCCCGGCCGAGCGGACGACGCCGTTCCTGCTGGCCGGCATCTTCGGCCTGCTGATCCTGGTGCCGCTGGCCCTCCTGCCGTTCGTCCTGCACCGGCGCAGGGCGGCGACGCGGCTGGCCGCCGAGGGCGACGAGGCGATCGGCACGATCACCCGGGTGCAGGACACCGGGGTGACGATCAACGACGACCCACGGGTGCGGTTGACCCTGCACATCAGCCCCTCCGACGGCTCGCCGTCCTTCACCGGGGAGACCGCCCTGGTCGTCTCCCGGCTGGGCGCGCCGAGCCGGGGCCAGCGCTTCGCCGTACGGTACGACCCCGCCGACCGGCGCCGGTTCGTCCTCGGCGACCCACTGGACGTCGCCGATGTCGGCGACGCCGATCCGCTGGACCGGCTGGCGAAGCTGCACCAACTGCGCCTGGCCGGGGCGTTGACCGACGAGGAGTTCGCGGCCCAGAAGCGCAGGATCCTCGCCGACCTGCCCTGAGCGCTCGCCCGCCCGACCCGGCCCCCCGCCGGCGCTGCCGCTGGGCGGCCCTGGCACCGCGGCCGGCGGCGCCGGCACCGTCCCGCCGCGCGACCCGCGCGGGCCGGAGCTGGTCACAGTGGTCCGCCCCGGCCCCGGTCGGGCCGGGAACCGGGCGGCGCGCCCGTAGGTGGCGCCGCCGGCCGTCAGTGCGCCGCCACGACAACCGCCGTCGGCGCGAGGTCGGCCAGCCGGGACGGCCGCACCACCACGAGCAGGACCGCCATGGCCGCCACCATGCCGCCTGCCACGACGACGGCCATCGCGACCGCGCCGGTGCCCAGCACGCCCACCAGGGGCGCGGCCAGCGCCCCGACGCCGAACTGCACGGCGCCGAGCAGGGCCGAGGCCGTTCCGGCCGCCTCGCCGTGCCGCGACAGCGCCAGGGCCGGCGCGTTGGGCATGGCGAGGCCCGCCGCGGCGAGCACCACCCACAACGACACCAGCAGGCCGGGCAGCCCGCCGAGCCCGGTGGCGGCGAAGGCGAGCAGCACCAGGCCGGCGCCGGTCCCCACCCCCAGGGCGGCGACGAGGATCCGCTGCGGCGAGTGGCGCCGCAGCAGCCGTACGTTGAACTGGGTCGCCGCGATCAGCCCGACCGCGCCCGCGCCGAAGGCCAGCCCGAACTGCTGCTCGTCCAGGCCGTACTGGTCCTGCAGCACGAACGAGGAGCCGGCCACGTAGGCGAACAGCGCCGCCATGGCCAACCCGGCGACCAGCACGAGGCCCACGAACGTGCGGTCGCGCAGCAGCGTGCCGTACACGACGAGGGTCGCGACCACGCCGCCGGAGCGACGCCGCTGCGGCGGCAGCGTCTCGCGCAGGCCGAGCGCGGCGACCACGATCAGCAGGGCGCCGAGGACGGCCAGGGCCACGAACACGCCCCGCCAGTCCGTCCAGCGCAGCAGCGCGCCGCCGAGGGTGGGCGCGAGGATCGGCGCCGCACCCATGACCAGCAGCAGCCGGGAGAGCAACCTGGCGAAGGCCGCGCCGCTGAACAGATCGCGTACCACGGCCGTCGCGACCACCGAGGCCGCCGCCACGCCGAGGCCCTGCACCACCCGCAACGCGCCGAGGACCGCGATGTTCGGTGCGACGGCGCAGAGCAGCGACGCCACGACGTGCAGCGCGACGCCGGCGATCAGCGGCGTACGCCGGCCGATCGCGTCGGAGAGCGGCCCGATCAGCAACTGGCCGAGGGCGAGGCCCGCCAGCGTGCCGGTGAGGGTCAGTTGGACCGCCGCCGACGTGGTGTGGAAGTCGGCGACGATCGAGGGAAGCGCGGGCAGGTACATGTCGATGGTCAGCGGACCCACCGCGATCAGCGACCCGAGCACGAGGACGAGCCGGAGGCGTTGTCGAGGACTCATCAGGTCACCCGGTGTCAGCGAAGCCGCGGGGCCCTCGGGCACGTCGATCGTGGACGTCGCCGGGTCGCCGTCGACCGGTCGCGCAGCCGCGGGGGACGTTGCAGAAGTCATGTCTGGCTCCAACCCGGACCCGGTGATCTCATTCCCGCCGGGATCGACACGCAATGGAGATCACACCGATGGCTCGGCGCCGGAGCCGGCGGTCCGCGTCCACCGCGCTCCGCACGGCCGTGCCCACCGGCACCGGTCGCGCGGCGCTATCGTCGTCGCATGCCGGAACTGGTCGCGCCCACCGTCCGACTTCATGCCGCCTGGCGCGATGCGCGCGACGACTGGGGCCCGGGCGTCCACGAGGACGGCTTCGGGCTGCAACCGTCCGACGAGGTGGACTCCCCCGCCGGGTTCGCGGCCTGGGTGGCGCGCCTGACCGAGCAGTCTGATCAGTCGACGCCGCCGCGGGACGGTCGGGTCCGCTGCACGTACCGGTGGATCGTCGAGGACGGCGCGGTCCTCGGCGCGATCGCGCTGCGGCACGAGCTCGACGACTTCCTGGGCCACATCGGCTACGGCGTCCGCCCGTCGGCGCGCCGGCGCGGTCTGGCCACCTGGGCGCTGGGCCGGATGCTCGACGAGGCGCGGGCGCTGGGTCTGGGGCGGGTGCTGGTCGTCTGCGAGGTGGACAACGTCGCCTCCGCCAGGACGATCGAGCACCACGGTGGCGAGCTCGAGGGCGTCCGGGACACCGAACTCGGCGCGGCACGGCGGTACTGGATCACCCTGTGATCCGTCGTCGCCGCGCGGCCGGCCGGGTCGCCTCCGGCGGTGAGCCGGCTCGACCGACCGGCGCGCGGCAGGTCGAGCCGGTCACCTCGGCTCACTTGACGACCGAGCGGAGCCGGTCGTGCAGCGTCTTCGACATCGAGATCGCCACGGCCAGGTCCGGCTCGCAGATCTCCAGGTAGTGGTTCCCCCGGGCCACGTAGAGCTGGTACTGCTCGATGGTGTGGTCCCCGTCGGTCGCGGCGGCCCGCACGTCCTCGTCGCAGGTCCAGCCGGCCGCGACGACGGCCGCCGCCGCCTCGGCCCGGCAGCTGTCCGCGACCAGCTGGTCGAACTGCTGCTGGGTCAGGCCCGTGAACGTGATGGTCGACTGCAGGCCGTACGTCGTCGCCCCCTCCAACTCGGGCACGGGCACCTCGGTGAGCTGGATCGTGGCGCGGATCTTCTGAGATTCCCAGGTCATGGTGCCGGAGGTGCAGGTGCCCGCCACCTCGCGGAGGCGGGCGAGATCAAGCCCGTCGGGCAGCTGCGCCACCGTCGCGGTGAACCTGTTGGCGGCGCCCTTCTCGGATCCGCGTCGACTGCCGACCTGGATCCACCCGACGCCGGCCGCACCCTGCTCGCCGACGGCCAGTTGCAGGGAACCCAGGCAGGCCACGGGCTCGACGGTGACCTGCGGATCGGGCGCGAACATCCGCGACGCGTCGGTCAGGGACATCTCCACCAGCTCGGTTCCCTCGGGGTGGTCGGTCTTGGGCAGCAGGACCTCCCGGAGCCCGTCCTCCGACAGCGCCGGCACGGCCCGTGCGGCGGTCGCCGCGGCCAGCGCCACCCGCTCGGATTCCGTGACGCGGTGGTTCGCCCCCACGGCGATGAGCGCAGCCGCCACCAGGAGCAGCACTGCGCCGGCCGCCCCCAGGGCACGACGGTTTGTCAGCATGGCACGCCTCCGTTTGCCGGGTGTTGCGGGTTTAGGTGCACCAGCCAGCAGTACCGCAGACAGACATTGATCGCTATATATTTGTCAAGTAACTGCCGCAGTTTCGCGGATCACCACGGGTCGGGCAGGTCCATGAGCGCGAGTACGGCCGGATCGACCACGGCGGTGACCTCGGTGATGCGCCCGTCGGCGACGGTGAAGGTGAGCAGGGAGAGCGGGGTGCCGTCCTCGTTCCAGGAGATCACGCCGGGCCGGCCGTCGACGCTCGCCGCACGTCCTCGTGCCGCGCCGGCCGCCACTCGCGCCCGCGTGGCGACCTCGGTGGCTCCGAGGGTGACGAACCGACCGTCGGGGGTGTGGACGGTGAGCTTCACGTCGGGATGGAGGACCTCCAGCAACCGCTCGAACCGACCGTCGTGGGCCGCGGCCAGGAAGGCGGCGACCACCTCGCGTTCCTGTCGTCCGGTGCCTGCCGGCTGCTGGGCGGACCGCACCTTCCTGCGGGCGCGGCTGGTGAGCATCTTCGTCGCGTCGGCGGACTTGCCGAGAATCGCCCCGATCTCCTCGTGGGGCACGGCGAACACGTCGTGCAGCACGAACGCCAGTCGTTCGTTCGGGCGCAGCGAGTCGAGGACCGTGAGGAGCGCCAGCCCGACGGAGTCCCCGAGCGTCACGAGGTCTTCCGGTGCGGGAGCGTCGTCGAGTGTCACGGTGACGTCGGGCAGCCGGTCGTCGAAGGAGACCTCCGGGCGGGTCCGGCCCGACCGCAGGACGTCGAGGCTGATTCGGCCGACCACGGTGGTCAGCCAGCCGCCGAGGTTGTCGATGGTGTCGGCATCCTGCCGGGAGAGGCGCGCCACGCCTCCTGGACCACGTCCTCGGCGTCGGCGTCGGATCCGAGCACCCGGTAGGCGACGGCTCGGAGCCGGGCACGGTGGGACTCGAAGGCATCCAGGATCGGGTCCGTGGGATGGGTGCCGGGCATGTTGTTACCTCCTGGGAGCCGCTCACGTCACAGGGATGACGGGCAGCAGCCCGACAACGTAACCCGACGAAGGAGAGCACCCTCGCATGGAAAGCCGGCTCAAGAACACGAACACGGGCAACCCCGCCGTGTGGACCGGGATCCAGCACCTCCAGAAGGCGATCGCCGCAGGTGGCGTCGACCCGAAGCTGCTCGCGCTGGTGCACCTGCGCGTCAGCCAGATCAACAGCTGCTCGGCGTGCGTCCACGCCAGTGTCGCCGGAGGAAAGCGGGCTGGCGACACCGACGAGCGGCTGCACAACGTCGCGGCGTGGCGTGAGGCGCCGTTCTACACCGACGCGGAGCGCGCGGCGCTGACGCTGGCCGAGGCCGCCACCAGGCTGCAGGACGGCGCGGAGGGCGTCACCGACGAGATCTGGGACGAGGTCAACGCCCATTTCACCGAGGAGCAGATCGGCGCACTCAACCTGGAGATCGCACTGACCAACTTCTTCAACCGGATCAACCGCACCATCAAGGAACCCGCCGGAAGGACCTGGGGCTGAACCCGGCATGACGCCCGCCCCGACCGCGCGGCGGGGCCGGCTCGCCGGGAGATCCTGCGTCTCCCGGCGAGCCTGCGGCGGATCGCCGGTCCGCCTTCGTTCGGCTGCTGGTCGCCGGCCGCCATCGACACGCCCGCCTGAGCGTGCCGGCCGGGCGGCCGACGCCGGCGGCGGGTACGGGCCGGTGGCCGCCTCCACTAGGCTTCGGCGCATGGCGAGGTCGCGGTGGCATGGCCCGGTGGCGGACACGGTCGTGGTGCTCGCCGTCGGTCTGGTCGCCCTCGTCGGCCTGATCGTGCAGTCGCGCGGCGTCGACGCCGCCGCGGAGTGGGCGGCGCTGATCGCCGTGCTGGCCGCCTCCGGCGCGCTGTACGTCCGGCGCCGCCACCCGGTGGCGGTGGGCGTGGTGGCGCTGGCCGCCGTCGGCGCGTACGGGGTTCTGCTGCACCGGCCCGGGCCGATCATGCTGGTGTTCGTCGTGGCGCTCTACACCGTCGTAGACGAGGGGCACCTCGCGGTCGCCATCGGCCTCGGTCTCGGCTCGGTGCTCGCCTTCGCCGTCGCGGACAGCTACCACAGGACGGCCGACAGCGCGAACGGGGCGACGCTGCTGCACGCCGGTTGGCTCGTCGCGGTCATCGTCGGCGTGACCCGCAACCGCCGGGCCTACCTGGCCGAGGCGCAGGCCCGGGCGGCCGCCGCCGAGCAGCGGACGGCCGAGGAGTCCAGACGCCGGGCCACCGAGGAGCGGCTGCGTATCGCCCGCGAACTGCACGACGTGCTCGGGCACCACCTCTCGCTGATCAACGTGCAGGCCAGCGCCGCGCTGCACCGCCCGGACCCCGACCGCTCCGCGCAGGCGCTCACCGCGATCAAGCAGACGAGCAGGGAGACGCTGCGCGAGTTGCGTACGACGCTGGGCATCCTGCGGCAGGAGGGCGAGGCGCCGACCGCGCCGGCACCCGGCCTGAGCGACCTGAACGAGCTGGTCGCGGCCGCCGGTCGGTCCGGGCTGGAGATCCGCACCGAGCTGGCCGGGACCCCGCCGCTGCCGCCGGAGGTCGACCTGGCGGCGTACCGGATCGTCCAGGAGTCGCTGACCAACGTGACCCGGCACGCGGGCGCGGCCGCCGCGGTGATCCGGGTCCGGCCCGACCGCGGCGACCTGCTGCTGGAGGTCGAGGACGACGGCACCGGCACACCCGGCCCGCCCGGCAACGGGATCGTCGGCATGGGCGAGCGGGCCCGGGCCCTCGGCGGTTCGCTGCACGCCGGTCCCGGGCCCGACGGCGGCTTCCGGGTGCGCGCCCGCCTGCCGCTGCGGCCCGACCCGGTGCCGGCGGGAGCGCCGGCGTCGCGAGCGGAGCCGGGGGACACGGCGTGATCCGGCTGCTGCTCGCCGACGACCAGACCCTGGTCCGCGCCGGATTCCGGTCCATCCTGGACGGCGAGGACGGCATCGAGGTGATCGGCGAGGCCGCCGACGGCGCCGAGGCGGTGCGGCTCACCCGGCAGCTACGGCCGGACGTCGTCCTCATGGACATCCGCATGCCCGGGACGGACGGCCTGGCCGCCACCCGGGAGATCACCGCCGGCTCGGACGTCCGCGTGATCATCCTGACCACGTTCGACCTGGACGACTACGTCTACGACGCGCTGCGGGCCGGCGCGAGCGGGTTCCTGGTCAAGGACACCGAGCCGGCGGAGCTGATCCACGGGGTGCGGGTGGTGGCGCGCGGCGACGCGCTCATCGCGCCGTCGATCACCCGCCGGCTGATCTCCGAGTTCGCCGCCCGCGCCACGCATCCGGACCCGGGCCCGCGCCTGAGCGCGCTCACCGACCGGGAGCGCGAGGTGATGGCGCTGGTCGCGGCCGGCCTGTCCAACGACGAGATCGCGGCGCGGCTGGTGCTCAGCCCGGCCACCGCGAAGACGCACGTCAGCCGGATCATGACCAAGGCCCGGGTGCGGGACCGGGCCCAGCTGGTGATCCTGGCGTACGAGTCGGGCCTGACGGTTCCCGGCTGGCTCGCCCGCTCCTGACCCGCGCCCGTGGGCCCCCGACGGAGTGGACAAGACGCCGCCGCCGGGGCGTCGACCCGGCGCGGTGGCCGGGTCGACGCGGGTCAGCCGGTCGGCCCGGTACGGCGGGAGCGCGCCAGCGCCAGCCCACCGATGACGACGCTGACGAGTCCCAGCACCAGGGCCGTGTAGGCCCCGCCCCGCCCGTTGCCGGTGCCGACGCCGCTGTCGGAGGTGGCCACGACCACCGCGGCCACGGCCAGGCCGATCAGCCCCGCCACCAGGGCCACCGTGGCACCGAGTCGCCCCCGGGCGGTGCCGACCCGGCTGGTGGGGCGGGCCAGTGCGAGCCCGCCGACGATCGCGCCGGCCAGGCCCAGCACGGCGGCGACGGCGGCCCCGAGTCGCCCGGCGCTCAGGGTGGTGGCGCTGGCGGCGGCCGGTTGGGTCGAGAGGTGGGCGGCCGCCGGTGCGGCGATCCCGAACGCCCCGACCAGGGCGGCTGCGGCGGCGGTCAGCAGGTGACGCCCGTACATGGTGGATCCCTTTCCTCGCGCGACGGCTACAGGCGGCAGCGTATGCACCGGGGTGGTCACGGGTCGTCATGCCGGAGTTGCCGCTTGACCTACCACCGGGGTCGTACGCGCTCGGGCTGCTGTACCGCCATGGTTGTCCCGCCCGGAGCCGACCCCTGCCTGTGGCACGGGCGCGGCGCCGGACGACGAGCCGACAGTTGCTGAGGTGTCAGTAGTGACGGCTCATGAGATCGGTGGCCCGACTCGGCCCACGGTGAGCGAAGAACCCCCACGGACGCGGCGTGGGGGCTGCCGCGCGGGCGGCGTGGTTGACGTGGGACGTCGTCCGGGTCGATCCGATCGACGCAGAAGACTATCTCCAGATGGGAGAAGCCCTCCAGACCGAGCAGCGCCGTCTCCGGACAGGACCGGCCGTCCAGCCGGATCACCGCTCGGACGTCGTGCCAGTCGTCTTCGAAGGCTCCGCTTCGGCCGCCGACCACCTGGCCGATCGGTCGTAGCGTGAGGGTTTCCGAGGACACGGGGGTCTCCGCTCTACGGTCGGCCGAGTGTGCCGCGGCGCTTGGCAAGGTGTTCGAGCCGGTTGAACAGGATGATGCCGGCGGCGGTGATGAGCAGCGGCTGGGCGAGGAGCCAACCGAGGCCCCAGCCGCTCGGCAGGGCGGTCAGGGAGTGGCCGCCGAGCAGGATGTCGCGCATGGCCTCGAGACCGGGTGCGATCGGCACGGCCAGCCGGCTGAGGACGGCAACTCAGGGTGCCGCCGGCGATGGCGTAGAGGGCCACGGAGAGCTGGGTGATGATCTCGATGCGCTTGAACACCAGTGTCAGGCCGCACAGGATGAGCGCCAACCCGCAGGTGCCCAGCACGATGGCGGCCAGTGGCACGATCACTCGGAAGTCGAAGGGCACGCGCCCTCCCCGTAGGGTGATGGCGGTGGCCCCGGTGGCCAGGACGGCCAGTGCGGTGGGCAGCGCGGAGATCGCGGCGACAACCTGCCGGCCGAGGATGAGCGCGGCCGAGGGCAGCGGGGTGAGATAGGTCTGTTCCAGCACCCCGGACTGGATGTCGCCCAGGTAGCTCCAGAAGACGCGGTTGACCTGCTCGTGGATGAACGTCAACGCCATCATGCCGAGCAGGGTCGGCAACAGCAGTTCGGCGCGGAGCTGCCCGCGACCCATGAACAGGACGATGAGCAGGTAGAAGACGGGAAACGTGATCAGTTGGATGAGGACCTCGCGCCATGCCGCGACGAGGTTCAGCAGGCCCTTGCGTACTTCTGCGGCGAAGCCGCGGGCGAAGGTCATGACGGCTCCCGCAGGGCGCGACGGTGGTTGCGGACGAAGACCAGGCCGCTGACGGTGATGAGCGCGGCGGTGTGGACGACCAGCCAGGGCAGCGTGCCGCCGGTCCAGCACTCGGCCAGGGTGCGCCCGTCGAACAGGATCTCGCTGACCGCCTCGATGCCCAGCGTGGTGGGCAGGAGCCTGGCGACGGCGGCCAGCCAGTCCGGATAGAAGGCCAGGGGCAGGAACGAACCGTTGAGCAGCAGCACCAGCGACGTCAGCAGCGACTGCAGGGCACCGATCATCGGCGCACGCAGGGCGAGCGCGGCCAGCAGGAAGGTGAAGGCCAGCACGTTGACTCCCAGCAGCAGTGCGGGCAGGACCCCGGAGCATCCTTCAGGCGGCACTCGAACTGTTCATGCGCGACGGCTACGGCGCGACGAACCTGCAGGACGTCGCCGACCGGGCCGAGGTCGCCGTCCAGACGATCTACTTCGTCTTCGGCAACAAGCGCGCCTTGCTCAAGGAACTGGTCGACGTCACCATCGCCGGCGACGACCAGCCGGGCGCCACGATGAACCGACGGTGGTACACCGACGCGCTCGCCGCCGAGACGGCCCGGGACATGCTCCGTGCGTACGTCGCGGGCACCGCGTCCGTCCTCGAGCGGGCCGCGCCGATCGGCAGGATGCTCCAGGCCGCGGCAGCGAGCGACCCGGAGGTCGCCGCGCTATGGCCACAGGACGTCGATCCGCGCTACGTCGTCCAGCGCGCGGCGGCCGAGGCACTCACCGGCAAGCCCGGCGCACGCCCGGACGTCGCTGTGGAGCAGGCCGCCGATCTGCTGTACGGGCTGCTCAGCCCGGAGCTGTACCTGCTGTTCGTACGCGAACGTGGCTGGCCGGCAGAGCGATGGCAGCAATGGGTCGGCGAGACCCTGCACGCCCAACTCTGCACCGACTGACCACTGAACGGCATCCGATCCGGACGACGAAACCCGGCGGCACCGGCCAGGGAGAAAGCCCGCCGGAGCGTCGCGCACGGTTGGCGGGTCGAACCGTCGCGTGACCGCAGTCGTGGTCACCAGCATTCCGGCCAGCCTCCCCGGGCGCCCGGGGAGACGTCTTCCGACCCGGAGCCCCTAGCCTGCGGAGGCGGCGCGTTCGTAGGCCGCGGTGAGTTGGGCGAGGACGCCGTCGGCGGGTTGCGGACGTCCTTCGAGGTGCGTGGCGCGGAGTTCGTCCATGAACCTGTCCCACATCTGCGGGCCGCCGTCGGCGAGCAGGTGGGCGCGGATCGACAGCTCGGGCGACGTGGGGAGCCACCGGGAGCCCCAGGCGCCGAGGTGCGCCATGAGCGGAACGAGTTCGATCGCGGCCTCGGTGAGGCGGTAGTCGATCTTCTGTCGGTGGTTCGGGTCGTCGTGGCGGCTGAGCAGCCCCGCGTCCACGAGCTTCGACAGGCGGCTGGCGAGGATGTTCGACGCGATGCCCTCGACCGAGTTCGTGAGCAGTTCGCGGAAGTGCCGGTGGCCGCCGAACATGACGTCGCGCAGCACGACCAGGCTCCAGCGGTCGCCCAGCAGCTCGACGGTCAGGTTGATTGGGCACCCCGACTTCCCCTTCGGCACCGGCAGGCGGCCGTCACCCACTGGTTGCAGCATGCAATCAGTGTAGTACGGTCGGTCCGATTGCAATCCGCAACCGGAATCGCTCGCCGCTCCCGAGGAGGAGACATGCCGCAACTGCTGCGGGTGCAGTGCTTCAACGTGTCGCGTGACGGGTTCGGCGCCGGCGAGGGGCAGAGCCTGGAGCGCCCCTTCGGTCACGCCGACCCCGCCCTCATGTGGTCCTGGGCGGGCGCCACCGCCAGCTGGGTGAACCGTACCGAGCCCGGCGGCACCCGCGGCCTGGACGACTACATGACCCGCGACTTCAGACACAACATCGGGGCGGAGATCATGGGGCGCAACAAGTTCGGCCCGCAGCGCGGCCCCTGGGAGAACCACGACTGGCAGGGATGGTGGGGCGACAAGCCGCCGTTCCGCACGCCGGTCTTCGTGCTCACCCACCACACGCGCCCGTCGTTCAGCCTGGCCGACACCACGTTCCACTTCCTCGACGCGAGCCCGGCCGAGGCACTGGCACAGGCGAAGCAGGCCGCCGCCGGTCGGGACGTGCGACTCGGCGGCGGGGTCGCCACCCTCCGCCAGTTCCTCGAGGCCGACCTGGTCGACACGATGCACATCGCCGTCGCACCCGTCGACCTGGGCCGAGGCGAACGGCTGTGGGAGAGCCACACCGAACTCCTCGACCGCTTCCACCTCGAGTCGGTGCCGAGCCCCAGCGGAGTCACCCACCTCCTGTTCTGGAGACGGTGACACCGACAGCGCACGTGGCGCGCGGCGCGCGCCGACCTGGCACGACGCCCCGGGTGTCGTCGACGGTCCGGCCCGGCCCCGGCCGCCGGCGGCTGGTCGGGTCGCATTACGAGACGTCGCCACCTCCGACGTCGACGGTCAACCGCGCCCATGGCATTGACATCGATCGTCGGATGTGATGCCTCGCCGAGCCCTTCGGCGTGACACGCAGCCCTTTCTCGGCGAGCCGGAAACAGAGCGCAATCAAGGGGTAGCGCATTGCTTCGTGTCGTTGGATAATTGCCGCCGAAGCACGATTGATCCCTCGTGCCGAAGCCGGATGAAAGGCTATTCCGTGAAGCGTGAGCAGTCGCCCGTGTTGCCCGGCAGCGGCGCCACCGACTACGCACGCTACATGCGCACGGAGGCGCTGCTCGACCTCCAGCGGTCCCCCGCCGAGATGATCCACCGTGACGAACTTCTGTTCCAGGTGGTGCATCAGTCCACCGAGCTCTGGCTCAAACTGGCGGCGGCCGAGGTGACCGAGGCGAGCGCCCGGGTCGGCGCCGACAGACTGGCCGAGGCCGAGGCGCTGCTGGCCCGGGCGACGCTCGCCGTGCGGCTGGTCACCGACCAGTTGGAGATGTTCCGCCATCTGTCCCCTGTGGACTTCCAGGCGATGCAGCCCGCGCTCGGTAACGGCTCCGGGGCAGAGTCACCGGGCTGGCGACACACCCAGGCGGCCAGCCGGCAACTCGGCCGCGCCTTCACCGCCTGCCTCGTCGAGCGGGCAATTCCGGTCGAGCGGCTGTGCCCGGCGGACCCGGCGGACCCGGTCCACCGCCTGGCCGAGGCGATGGTCGACTGGGACGAGCAGGTGTCGCTGTGGCGGGCGCGGCACTACCAGGTCGCCCTGCGGGTCGGCGGTCACGCCCCGGCCGGCACCCCGGGCAGCGCGGCGACCATGCTGGCGAAGCTCGTCGGGCACCGGTTCTTCCCCGATTTGTGGCAGGCCCGGCGTCACCGCGCAGCCGACGATTTCGGTGCCGCCCGACCCTGAGATTCGCACTCGCCGGCAGTGACCGGCCTCACCCAATTGTGGTGCCGACCCGGAAGCGTCGAGGGGCGATTCGTGTACGAATTGACGAGCTGGTTGTCCGGTACGGCCGACCCACGGACGTTTCCCTACCCGACGGTGCTGCGCGAATTCCACCGGGTCGGCAAACACTTCGTCGAAAAGAAACTGCTCGCCGTGCTCGACGAGACCCGGGCGAGAATGGCCGGTACGCCGGCGGTCACCGGCGACGACGGGACCCGGCTGTTGACCGACTTCCTCGACGTGGCGCTCGACAAGTGGGACGGCCGCTACGACTACCGCAGCTACCTGGCCCTGCGCCTGCTGCGGCTGCCCTGCGGGGCGGCCGACCCGCCCCCGGCCGGGGACGACGTCACCGCGCGACGCGCCCGTGACCGGCTGATGGTCCGCCTGATCGCCGACGCGGTGGCCTTCGAACTGGCCGCCGCCTCCGGCGCCACCGACCTGCTCCCAGAGCAGCGTCCAGGGCCGCCGGTGGTGACCAAGCGCTGCCGGCTCGGCGTCCGGGCCGCCTTCCCCGCACTGGACCGCCTCGGCCTGGCCGGGGCGATCACCGGCGAGCCGGCGACCGCCGCCGCCGCGCTGCACGGCGCCGCCGCCGGCCTCGACGCCGACGGGGACCCTCCGCTGCGGCTGAGCATGCTGCCGGTCCACGTGACCCACGACGAGTACCTGTTCATCCGGGTGCTCCAGGCGTACGAGTGTCTCTTCGCCGGGGTCGCCGACGAGTTGCGTGCCACCATCGCCGCGCTGGCCGGCGTCGACCCCCGCCCGGCGGCCGACCGGCTGGGACACGCCCGGGAGCTGCTCGCCACCGCAGGTCCGCTCTTCTCGCTGCTGGCCACCATGCGGGCGGAGTCGTTCCGGACGTTCCGGCAGTACACCGAGGGAGCCAGCGCCATCCAGTCGCGCTCCTACAAGCTCGTGGAGTCGCTCTGCCGGACGCCCGAAGAGGGCCGGTTGGACTCGGTCGCCTACCGGTCGGTGCCGGAGGTGCGTGCCGCGGTGCGGGCCGGCCAGCCGACGATCGACGAGGCGTACCGGTCGGCCGTGCGTGCGGGCAGGCTCGACGGCGCGGAACGCGCGCTGGTGGCGCGGCGAATGGAGGCGTTCGCCGGAGCCCTGTCGCAGTGGCGGCGCACCCACCATCGGATCGCCGCCCGGATGCTCGGTCCCCGCTCGGGCACCGGCTACACGGAGGGCACACCGTACCTGGCGGCGGTCCGCGCCGTACCCGTCTTCACGGCCGTCACCACCGACGCCCGCCCGGTCGACCCGGTAGGGAGCCGCACCACGTGAACCGATCCGACCCGACGCCCGGACCCGTCGAGCCCGGGTGCCTCGACACTGCCACGCACGCCGCGCTGCGCGCCGAATTCCCGCTGCTGCAGACGTGCGTCTACCTGAACAACAACTCCACCGGCGCGGTGCCGAGGGGCGCCGAGCGGGTGCTGCACGACTACTGGGAGACGCTGCGCACCTGGCGGGACGACGTGTGGCAGGGCTGGCACGTCGGCCTCGACCGGTACGCCGACGCGGTGGCCGCCCTGATCGGCGCACCGCCGGGCAGCGTCGTCACCGACGCGAACCTCAGCGCGCTGCTCGCCCGGGTGGCCTCCTGCTTCGACTACCGCCCGCCGCGCGACCGGGTCGTCACCACCGACCTGGAGTATCCGACGGTGCCGTTCGTCTTCCGGGCGTTCGGCCGTTACGGCGCCCGCCTCGACGTGGTCGGCGCGGGCGGGCCCCACCTCGACCAGGACGCCCTGGAGGCGCGCGTCGACGAGCGGACGCTGCTGGTCTGCGTGTCGCACGCCAGCTTCACCTCCGGCGCCACCGTCGACCTGCCCCGCCTGGTCGCCCGGGCCCGCGACGTCGGCGCGCTGGTGGTGGTCGACGCCTTCCAGACCGTGGGGGTGGTGCCGCTGGACGTCACCGCCCTCGGCGTCGACGTCGTTCTCGGCGGCGCCCACAAGTGGCTCTGCGGCGTCGGCACGGCCTTCCTCTACGTCCGCCCGGACCTGGTGCCGGAGTTGGCGCCGGCGGCCACCGGCTGGCAGGCCGGCGACCGGGCGCTGACGTTCCAGCCGTCCACCGGCTGGGCACCCGGTGCCCGGCGGTTCGCCGGCGGCACCCCGTACCCGTTGACCTCCCTGGTCTCGCAGGTCGGCCTGGACCTGTTGGCCGGGATCGGCACCGACACCATCCGGCGGCACTCGCTTGCCCTCACCCAGCGGGTCCTGGATCGGGCCGGCGAGGCCGGGATCGCGGTGGCGAGCCCGACCGCGCCGCACCGCCGCGGCGGCGTGGTGTGCCTGGACGTTCCCGACGGCGAGGCGGTGAAGCGGCGGCTGGCCGCCCGCGGCCTGATCTGCAGTTGGCGCGGCTACCTGCGGGTCGGCCCGCACGTCTACAACACCCTCGACGAGGTCGACGCGTTCATGGACGCGTTGGACAAGGAGCTGCACCGGTGACCGTCACCCTGTCCCCCCGGGCCCTGATGAGCCTGCTCGCCAACGGTCCCAAGGCGATGGACGTGCTGGAGACGGCGTTCGGCATGGGCCTGATCGACGCGCTGGAGCCCGGGCCGGTCCGCCTCGACGCGCTGGCAGCCCGGCTCGGGGTACGCCCGCTGCGGCTGTACAAGTTCCTCGACTGTCTGGAGAGCCTGGGCTTCGTGACGCGCGACGAACCCGACGACGACATCGGCGCCACCAGCTACCGGGCCGTACCGGGGCTGCGCCACGCGATCGCCGCGGTGGTCGGCCCCGGCGCTGTCGAGCGTGACCGGGACCGCTACCCGTGGCGGCGACTGCACGGCCGGCTGCCGGAGAGCCTGCGCGGCCAGGTCAGCATCGGCGACGACGACTTCGCCTGGCCGCCGAAGACCGACGCGCAGACCGCCGACTTCGAACGCAGCATGGCGGTCGGGCTGGGACCGGTGATCGAGGCGGTGCGGCGGCACGCCGACCTGCTGTGGTCGGACCGGCGCCGGTTGCTGGAGGTGGGCGGCGGCGACGGGACGCTCGCGGCGCACATCCTGGACACCGCGCCGGGCCTGCGGGCCGACGTGTACAACCTGCCGGCGGTGGCGCCACTGGTGGCGGCCACCCGGTCGGCGCGGGGGCACGCCGAACGGCTGGGGTTCGTCGGCGGCGACTTCCTGGCCGAACCGCTGCCCCGCGGGTACGACGCGATGTCGTTCGTGCGGGTGCTGCACGACTGGCCGAACGAGGTGGCCCGCCGCCTGGTGGAGCAGGCGTACGCGGCGCTGGAGCCGGGCGGGCTGTTGCTGATCTGCGAGGAGTTCCGCACCCCGGACCGGCTGGCCATGCAGTTCTTCTGGAGCTACTTCCTCATCGGCGTGGACAGCTGTGTCAGCCGGCTGCGCGAGGCGGAGTTCTACACCAGGCTCCTCACCGACGTCGGCTTCGAACGGGTGGGGATGCTGCCCGGCGCCTGGGAGCTGGTGGTCGCGTACAAGCCGGCCCCGGCCGCCTGACACGGCCGGTCCGGCAAGGGCGGCTCCGTCCACTGGGGAGGATCGGGGCCGCGAGCACTGGCCTGCGCCCTGTACCGTGTGACGCACCCCTGGCAGAACCGCCCGGCGCCCTCGGCCCGGGCAGACGACATCTGACGTGAGGGCGCGCATGACGGCCGCCGACTTCGGCGTCGACCCGAGCACCGCGACCGACCCGGAGCAGTACGTCATGCTGCTGCGTCGCGTCCGCGACCAGTCGGGCCTCGCATATCGTGAGATCGCCCGCCGCGCGCAACGCAACGGGGACGTGCTGCCGGCGAGCACCCTGGCGACGATGCTGGGCCGGTCGACGCTGCCCCGCCGCGATCTGGTGTCGGCGCTGCTGCGGGCCTGCGACGTGCCGGACGACCGCGCGTCGGCGTG
Source organism: Micromonospora citrea (assembly GCF_900090315.1). NCBI lineage: Bacteria > Bacillati > Actinomycetota > Actinomycetes > Micromonosporales > Micromonosporaceae > Micromonospora > Micromonospora citrea. The sequence goes on from NZ_FMHZ01000002.1 coordinate 242,491, forward strand.
GCTGGCGGTCTGGGGCCGGCTGGCCGCCGCCCGTGCGGCGACGACGCCGCCCAGTCGGGAGCGGCCGTCGGGCCGGCCCGGACACTCCCCGGTCGGTCCGGTCGCCCGCGTCACCGGTCCGAGCGGTCCCGTCGCCGCGCCCGACACCGACGGTGGCGGGCCGACGTCCCACACGCAGCGCTCCGCCGCCCTCCGCCTGATCCCGGCAGGCGGCGGAATCGGGTCGGCCGGCCGGGAACCGGGGCGGGCCGCCGCGTCCGGCGGGGGGGGGCGGGACCGGACCGTGTTACGGGGTCTGCCGTCGCCCGCCGTCAGCGAGCCGCTGCCGGAACAGGGCGGTTCGGGGGCACCGGTCCCCTATCAACTGCCACCGGCGCCGCCGTTGATGACGGGCCGCTCGGCAGAGGTCGGTCGGCTGCTCGCGGCGACGCAGGCCGACGCCGCGGTGTGCCTCCTCGAAGGCGCCGGCGGGGTCGGCAAGTCCGCGCTCGCCCTGCACGTGGCGCATCGGATCGTGGGGCGTTACGGCGGCGGTTGCCTCTACGCCGACCTGCGCGGGGCCACCGACGGCGTCGCGGCGGCCGACCCCGCGGACGTGCTGGGCCGGTTCCTGCGGGCGCTGGGCGTGCCCACCGTCCCCGCCTCGCTCGACGAGGCTTCGGCGTTGCTGCGCACCTGGACCGCCGGGCGGGGCGTGCTCGTGGTGCTGGACAACGCCGCGTCGGCGGCGCAGGTCCGACCGCTCCTGGCCAGCGGGCCCGGGTGCGCCACGATCGTCACGAGCCGGTGGGTGCTCGCCGACCTCGACACGACGGCCCGGATCCGCGTCGACCCGTTGTCCGACGACGCGGCGCTCGACCTGCTCACCGGGCTCACCGGTGCTCACCGCGTGCAGGCGGAGCCCGCCGCGGCCACGACGGTGGTCCGCCGGTGCGGCGGCTTGCCGCTGGCGTTGCGGATCGTCGGCGCCCGCGCCGCGGCCCGGCCCGACGCCTCACTCACCGGCCTCGCCGAGCGGATGGACGACGAGGGCCTGCGGCTGGACGTCCTGGAGGTCGGTGACCTGTCCGTACGGGCCAGCCTGCACCTGGGCTACCAGGTGTTCGGAGACGCGCGACAGGGCGAACGCCGGCAGGCGGCCCGGCTCTTCCGGCTCGCGGCGCTGCCGGACTGGACGCACCTCACGCCGTACGGCTGCGCGGCGCTGGCCGACCTGCCGGTCGCCGCCGCCGAGCGGGCCCTGGACGCCTTGACCGACGCGCACCTGATCGAGTCGGCCGGGGGTGGCCGGTACCGGTTCCACGACATCGTCCGGCTCTACGCCCGGGAGCGGGCGCTGGCGGTGGACGACCCGCACCACCGGGAGGCGGCCCTCGGCCGTCTGACCGCGTGGCTGCTCGCGGTCACCGTCCGCGCGGCGCGGCTGCTGTATTCGGACGAGCGGTTCGGCATCGACGAGCCGACCGGCCCGACCCGCCCCGGCCCGCCCCTGTGCGACACGACCGACGCGTGGGCCTGGTTCGAGCGGGAGCACACCAACCTGTTGCTGGTGGCCCGTCAGCAGGCCGCGGCCGGACGGACCCTCACCGGGGTCCGCGACCTGGCCCTCGTGGCGGCCAAGTTTCTCGACTACGCCGGACACATCGCCGAACAGCAGCAGTTCGGCCACCTCGCCGCCGCGGCGGCGAGCCGATGTGGCGACCGCTCGGGCGAGGCGGCCGGCCTCAACATCGTCGCCGTCGCGCTGCTGCGCCAGGGCCGGCTCGAGCAGGCGATTCCCATCCTGGAGCGGTGCCTGGTCGTCCAGCGCGCACTCGGCGACCGGAGCCGGGAGGCCGCCATCCTGAACAACCTCGGAAACGCTCTGCGCGACAGCGGCGACCTGACCGGCGCCCTGCACCACCTGCAGTCGGCCCTGGCCATCCGGCGACAGCTCGGTCACCGGCACAAGGAGGGGTCGGTGCTCGACAACCTGGCCCTGGTATACCAGCGTCTCGGCGACCACTCCCGGGCCATCGCCTGCCACGAGGCGGGACGCGCCATCGCCGACGGCGGCACCGATCCGCTACGCGAGGCACAGGCGCTGGTCAACTTCGCCGAGACACTGCACGCCTGCGGTGACCATCGGGAGGCGATCGCCCGCGCGACCGAGTCGCTGGAGATCTGCCGACGCTACGAGCACCGGCGGGGCATCGGCCTGGCGCTCCAGATGCTCGGCAACGCCCACGCGGGCCTCGGACACCGCGCCGTGGCCCGCCGACACTGGCGGGAGGCCCTGGACCGGCTCGACGGACTGGACCCGCAGGCGTGCGACCGCCTGCGCGCTGCCCTGGCGCCGGACACGACCCCCTGACCGCCGCTGACGGGCAACGCCCTCCCGGGTGTCGGAGCCACCCGGAGGTCCAGGCAGGTCGGGCAGCGTGCCGGCCCTCGCCCTGCTCAGCAACGTATCCGTGGAGGCAGCCGAACGTCGGCGGGGCCGTCGCGGTCCAGGTAGGTCGACTCGGCGAAGGTCAGGAAGCGCTCCGCGTCGGCCGCGGTCGAGGCCAGGCCGAAGGAGACGCGTACCGCCCCGCCGGTCGGCAGCCCCAGTGCGGCGAGATGCTGGTCGATCGTCCCGGCGTGGGCGAGATCCGTGCGGCGCAGGGAGCGCCGGCTGATCCCGAAGGCGGCCTCGGCCGCGCCCGGGTTGCAGAAGCAGCCCGTACGCAGGGCGAAGCCGGCCGCCGACGACTCGAACGCGACGAGCCGCTCGTCGACGAGCGAACCGTCCGGGTAGCGGAAGTTGAACGCCACGGTGCCACCCCGGGCGTCGCCCGTCGCGGGCCCGTAGACACCGACGAGTGGCCGGCCGTTGCGGTGCCGCAGCGCGGTCAACTGCTCCAGCAGCCACCCGGTGAGCAGGCCGACCCGGGTGTGGACGAGGTCGACGCCGATCGAGTCGAGCCAGCGCAGCCCGAACTCCACGTCGGGAAGGCTGAGGAAGTTGAGCGTGCCGTCCTCGAACCCCGACTCGTCAGCCATCGGCTGGTGCCAGTCGCCCTGGACGCTGACCGCCCGGATGGTGCCGCCGGCGAACCAGGGGCGGCGCAGCCGGGCCAGCGCGTCGCGCCGGGCGAGCAGCGCCCCCACCCCCGTGGGATAGCCGAAGAGCTTGTAGAAGCTCAGGCAGACGAAGTCCGGCCGCACGGTGCCCACGTCCAGCCGGTTCGTCGGGGCGAAGGCGGCGGCGTCGAGCAGCACGTCGTACCCGTGCCGGCGGGCCAGGTCCACCCACTCCAGCGGATGCTGCACGCCGGTGAAGTTGCTCTGTGCCGGATAGGCGAGAAGCCCCGCGGGGCCGGACCCGCGCCACCGGGGGCGGCCGGTTGGCCCACGTCGGCTGGCGGTCAACGCGGCGATCAGGTCGGATTCGGCCACGCGCAGGTCGGGGCCGGCCAGCGGCACGTAGCGGACCGGGGCGCGGGCCGCGCGCGCGTACTCCCGGATGCCGTTGACGGAGTTGTGGTTGTCCCAGGTCAGCACGAGCGGGCGGTCGCGGCCGAAGTCGTACGCCTCGCCCACCAGGCGGCAGGCGCCACTGGCGTTCGGGGTGAAGACGACCACGTACTCGGCCGGGTCGGCACGGAAGAAGTCGAGCACCGCGCGGCGGGCCGAGGCGACCAGTGTGCCGGTCGCCTCGGAGGTGGGGTTCTCCGAGTGTGGATTGCTGTACGGGCCGGCGAGCAACCGGTCGTGGTGGGCGACGATCTGTGCCCGCGCGGCCACCCCGGCACCCGTGTAGTCGAGGTAGACACGACCGTCGCGGTCGAGGTGCCGATACTCGGTGGCGCGCAGGTGGTCGATCCGGGCGGTGCTCGCGTACCCGGCGGCAGCGGCGAGGCGCACGCCGGCCGCGGACGCGTGGCCCTCAGCCATCAGGTCGGTTGCGGTCGGACCGGCCCAGGGCACGCCGGTCGAGTTTGCCGTTGGGCAGGGTGGGCAGCCGGTCCACCCGCTCGAAGACGGTGGGCACGGCCACGGCGGGCAGCCGGTCGAGCAGGTGTGCGCGCAGTGTCCTCTGATCCACCGGTTCGGCGCAGACCACGTACGCGACACCCTGGTAGGGGACGGCGACGGCGGCGAGGAGCACCGCCGGGTGGGACATGAGGGCATGCTCGATCTCGGCCGGTTCGACGCGCATGCCGCCGATCTTGAGCTGCTCGTCGACGCGTCCGTGGTAGCGGAGCAGGCCGTCGGCGCCCAGGCTGACCCGGTCGCCGGTGCGGTAGACCGGACCTGCGGTGACCACTCCGGGCGAGGAGATGCACAGCTCGCCGTCGTCGATCGAGATCGTCGTGCCGGGGATCGGGCGGCCGATGGGCACCGGGTCCTCGCCCGCCGCGCACCTGTGCACGGTGCTCCAGACGGTGCACTCGGTGGGGCCGTACTCGTTGTAGAGCGCCGCGTGGGGCATCCGCTCGTGGTGCAGGTCGACCAGGCCGGGCGGGCAGCTCTCCCCCGCCACGATCACGGTGGTCAGGCTGGGCACCGGCGAGCGCAGCACCAGCCGGTACAGGGACGGCACCATCAGCGTGTGGGTGGGCCGGTGCGCGGCGCCGGCCCGGACCAGCGCCCGCACGTCGAACGGCCGGTCGCTCGGGATGACCAGCGTGCCTCCCGTGCACAGCGTCCAGTAGATGCCCGCCACGGAACTGTCGAACGAGATGGACGAGCACAGCAGGAACCGCTGCGGCGGGACGCCGTAGTATTCCAGCCGGGCGTCGGTCGAGTAGCTCAGTGCCGCCCGCGACACCGTCACCGCCTTCGGCTGGCCGGTCGAGCCGCTGGTGAAGAGGGTGTACGCGTCGGGCCCGTCCCGCCAGCCGCAGCGGGCCGGGCGCAGCGACGCCAGCAGCTTCTCGGTGAGCGTCACACGGGCGCCGCTGCCCGCTGTCATCAGCTCACGGCGGGTCGCGGGGAAGGCCGCGTCGACGGGGACGTAGCGTGCTCCCGCCCGAAGCACGCCGAGCATGGCCACGACGGCCCAGCACGACAGCCGGGTGTGCACGACCACAGGCTCTCCGATGGCCACTGCCCGCCGCTGGAGGTGGACGGCGACCGCTGCGGACAATCCGTCCAGGTCCGCGTACGTCAGGGCCTGCTCGGGATCGACCACGGCCGGCGTCTCCCGGCGGGAGCGCAGCTGGGTGGCCAGCGCCTCGGTGATCATCGTCGTCCGGCCACGACCGGCATCCGCTTGATCCCGCCCAGCCAGTTCGACCGCACGCGCTCGGCCTCGCCGGCCGGTTCGAAGGACGCGAAGGTGGCGAAGAGTTCCTCGAAGAAGACACGCAACGTCAGCCTGGCGACGGCCGCCCCCAGGCAGTAGTGCCGCCCGTCGCCGAAGGCGAGGTGCCGGTTCGGGTGGCGGTCCGGGTCCAGCGTGTCGGGGTTGGCGAAGACGTTCTCGTCGCGGTTCGCCGATCCGAGCCACACCACCACCGCGTCGCCCGCCGCGACGCGTACGCCGCCGACGGTGGTGTCCCGCGTCGCCAGGCGCATGAAGTGCCCGGCCGGGGAGGTGAACCTCAGCGCCTCCTCCACCACGCCGCCGACCCGCTCGGGTCGCCGGGCCCAGTGCGCGTAGTGGTCGGTGCGGATCAGCTCGGTCAGGGCCGCGCGGGGCACGTGCGGGATGGCGGCGCTGCCACCGAGGAGCAGGCTGTAGCAGTTGGCCACGACGGCCCCGGGGCGCAGCGGCATGGCCGCCAGCAGGTCCACCAGGTCGCCGCGTGGACGCCGGCGGTGCTCGAGCACGAGGTTGACCAGGTACGCGAACAGTTCCCGGTGGCCACGGTCGAGGGTCGCGGACGGGCCGTCGGGCAGCGCGACGTCCGGGTCGTGCTCGGCCACCGACATGGACACCCATCGGGACAGGGCGGGCCAGTCCGCGGCCGGGATGCCCATCAGGGGCCCCAGGAAGGCCAGCGGCAGGGCGGAGGTGAGTTCGGCGAAGTCCAGCACTCCGTCGGCGGGACGGAGCATCTGCCGCACGAAGGAGCGGATGGCCGGCGCGTGCCGGGCCACCGCGCGCGCGGTCATCTGGCGTTGCAGCGGGCCTCGGACGAGGCCGTGCCGTGGCGGGTCGGTCGCCGCGAACTGCTGGTTCCGCGCCGGCTCCGGGCGGCCGAGCATGGTGAGCATCACCCCGCCGGTGGAGGTGAACCTGGCGTGGTCGGTCAGGACGGTCCGGGCGTCGGTGTAGCGGGTGACCGCCCAGAAACCCGACCTGCCCTCGACCGGCTGCCAGCCGACGGGATCCCACCGGCGCAGCGTCCGCCACGCGGCGTGCGGGTCGCCCGCAGCGTGCAGGGCGGGGTCGGCGAGGTCGGTCCTGCCCGGGGGCCGGGTGTGGAGGCACGGCGGGGTTCTCATGCGGCCAACACCTCGTCGACCAGCTCGGCGATGGTCGGCTTGAGGAACAGCACCGCGGCGTCCACCTCGACGCCGAACTGCTCGTAGAGGTCCATCAGCAGGTCGGCGGCGAGCAGCGAGTCGCCGCCGAGGGCGAAGAAGTCGTCCTCGACACCCACCGGTGTGACGTTGAGCTTCTCGCTCCAGAGCCGGGTCAGCATCGACTCAAGCTCGCTTCGCGTCGGCACGGACATCCTCCCAACTGTCGATGAATCGCCGGGTCAGGGCCCGCATCGCGGCCTCCCCGTACGAGCGGCGGTACCGCAGGCAGGCGGTGTAGCCGCCGCCGGCGCCCGGTTCGAGCCAGAACGCCAGCCCGTTGACGGGCAGCACCGGCCCGCCCAGGCCGAGCCCGGCAGGGATCGTCAGCGGCTCGATCCCGGCGTTCTCGGGCACCTGGATGACCTCGAACTGGGCCAGAGCCGGTCCGCCGTGGGCGAACAGCGCGTCGGCCTGCGGCACCTCGTCCAGCAGCGCCGGAAACGGAATTTCGTGCGCGTACGCCTCGGCGAACGCGCGGTGCACGGCACCCACCGTCGGCGTGCCGAGCCGCACCGGCAGCACGTTCATGTAGAGCCCCACGGTGTCCCAGTCGGACCGCTGCCGGCCGTGGGTCAGCACCGGGACGACCGCCTCGCCCGGGCACAGCGGGCCGAGGGCCCGCGCGAACGCGGTGAGCAGGACGACGAACGGTGTGCTGCGCACGGCCCGGGCGACCGTTGCCGCCTGCTGCCGGGTGATGCCGCTCGGCGTCCTGATCTCGGCCGTGCCGGTGTCGCCGCCCTGGCCCGGGGCCAGGGTCGGCACGTCTGCGAGCACCCGGCGCCAGTACGGCAGCGACCGGTCCACCCGGCCGGGCGCAGGGGCGGACGCGCTGCCGTGGTAGGCGGGGGCCGGACCGGTCGGCGGTTTCAGCACCTCGCTCAGCAGCAGCCGCATCGACCACGGGTCGGACACGGTGTGGTGCGCAACCAGCAGCAGCTCGCGACCGGCCAGGTACGCCCAGAGCAGGCACCGCGCGTCGGGCGGGTACCGGCCGGCGGCGGCCGCCGCCCACACGTCGTCGACCGTGCGCAGCGGGACCGGCCCCTGACCGAGGACGGGGTGCCGGGCCACGACCGCGTCCAGGGCTCGTCGCAGGGCGGCCGGGTCGGGCTCGGCGGGCAGCCGGGCCCCGCCCAGCGCGACGAACCGTTCGGTGTCCGCCGGACCGCCCGCCCAGGACAGGATGTGCTGCGCGTACGGCTGGTCATCCACCTCGTACACCTCCCATGGCCTTTCCGGCCGGATCGACCGGCGACCGCCCGTGCGGCGCCGGGAGTCTCGTCGGCGGCTGCCCGCCGTCTGGCGCGACGGCTTCGTCGGGCAGGTCGCGCCACCGCCGCAGCGGCGAGAGGTAGAGCAGCAGGCCGGATGCCCACACTCCGGCGGCGGCGACCCACAGCGTCGGCCGCACCCCCAGCCAGCTGCCGAGCAGGCCGCCGGTCAGGGCGCCGACGGGCATCACCCCGAAGATCACCCACCGGACCGACGCGGTCATCCTGCCCAGCAGGTCCGGCGGGCAGACCCGCTGCCGGTAGCTGATGGCCGCAGCGTTGTAGATGGCGAACACCGCGCCCAGCCCCGCCATGCCGGCCGTGTAGGCGATCGGGCCCCAGCCCGGCTGCGCGGCCGGTACGAGCAGCACCGTCCAGCCGAGCCCCAGCGGAGCGATCCAGATGATCCGGGCCGTGCCCACCAGGCGCGCCAGCCGCGCGGAGACCAGGCCGCCGCCGATCCCGCCCAGCGTGGTCAGCGCCAGCACCACACCGACCATGTGCTCGCTGAGGCGCAGGTCGCGCACCAGGTACAGGACCGCCAGCGCGAAGATCATCTGGCTGAAGAGGTTGAGCGACGCCGAGGCCGCCACCAGTCGGGGCATGATCGGGTGGCGGAACACGAAGGAGAGTCCCGCACCCAGCTCGCGGCGGAAGTTCCGACCCCGCGCCACGGCCGGCGGCTGCTCCGGGCGGCGGAGCAGCAGGAGGGACAGGGCGTTGACCACGTAGGCGAGCGCGTCGACGCCCACGGTACGCGCCACACCCAGCGCCGACACCAGCGCGCCGCCCACGCCGTAACCGGCGATCCGCGAGACCGAGTAGGTGGTCGTCAGCTTGCCGTTGGCGTCGAGCAGTTGGTCGCCGGCGACGACCGACGGCAGGAAGCTCTGATGCGCGGTCTCGTAGAGCACGGTGCAGACGCTGGAGAGCAGCGCCACGATCCACAGCTGCGCCATCGTGACCCAGCCGGCCCACGCGCCGACGGCGACGGTGGCCACCAGCCCGGCCCGCGCGAGGTGACAGACCACCATGACCCGGCGTTTGCGCATCCGGTCCACCCACACCCCGGCGGGCAGGGAGAGAAACAGGTAGGCGACCATCCGGGTGGCGGCGAGGACGCCGACCTCGACGGCGGAGGCGTCCAGCACGGTGACGGCCAGCAGCGGAATGGCCAGCATCGAGACGGCGTCGCCGACCTCGCTGAGGGTCCGACCCGACCACAGCACCATGAAGTCACGGTGTCGCCACAGGCTGTCGCTCATGCCGGTTCCTCGACCGCCCGCAGCAGGAGGTCGGTCATGGTGGTCAGGAAGCGTTCCACCTCGGCGCGTCCGTACCCGCCGCGCATCACCCGCAGGGTGAACTGCACGCAGGGGTGCACCCAGGCCATCAGGTAGAAGCTGGCCCCGCTGTAGGCGCGGGGCGGGAGAAACTCGACACGCCGGGGCGCCACCTCGGACGGCTCGGGATCGGCGTCGGCCGGGGCCGGGATGAAGGTGAAGAAGCTGCCGTGGTCGAAGTCCATGGGCGCGACGGCGAACGGGTCGTACACGCCGTGCTGCATGGCGCGCAGCGCCGCGACGTTGACGCCGCGGGCCATCGGGGGCAGCGGCCCGTCGGGGTCGCAGGCGGCGAGCATGGGCACCCACTGCGTCATCGACGACACCAGGCGCCGCACCGTGGGGTCCAGCCGGTTCGAGGCCAGCTGCCACAGCAGCTGGTCCGTCCGGCCCGTGGTCGCGGCCAGCGCCTGCGCGTAGACCGTGAGCAGCAGGGTGGGCACGGTGATCCGCAGGCGTCGCGCCGCGTCGCGAACCACGCCGTACGGAATGCCGGTGTGAGCGCGAGCCCGCACCAGGGAGCCCCGGGACACCGGAACCCGCGGCGCGGCGGCGATGGTCCGCCGACGATACTCGCCGGCCGCGATCAGCCTGGCCCGGAATTCGTCGGCGCGTTGGCGTTCGGCCACCTTGCGGGGCGTGGGGGCGTCGGCGAGACGGTCACCGCGCAGCAGGGCACGCAGGTCGGACTCCAGGATCCGCACGGCCGCGCCGTCGGCCGCGAGGTGGTGGATCACCAGACGGAGCTGCGGCGATCCACCGTCGTCGGGACTGTGCAGCCAGGCTCGCCACGCCGGCTGGGCGGCCAGGTCGAACGGCTCCCGTACGGACGCCTCGGTGAACCGTACGGGCGGGTCGCGCAGGACCACCTGCCGCACCGCGTCGGGCTCGTCCGCCGGCCGGTAGACGGTGCGCAACGACTCGTGTCGCGCGGCCAGCGCGGTGAGCGCCTGGCGTACCTGCTCCGCGGCGGTTCCGGCTGGCAACGACCAGACCAGATCCTGGTTGGACTCCCACAACTGCTCCGGAGGGCGCACCGAGAGGGCTCGCCACATGGAGCGCTGACCCATGGTGAGCGGGTAGCCACCCTGACCGTGCATGACTCCTCCAGCTTTCGAGGGGGTGGGTGGTCACCTCGGGTGACCACCCACCGTGGTTCACGGATCTCAGGCAGTGCAGTCGTCCTTACGCATCGCCCGCACCTCCTCTCCCGAGAGCGGTCGGCTTCCCTCTCCGGAAGTGCGGTCGGATCCGGAGGCGCGTCGCCGACGTGATGGAACGTCAGGGTCAGGTCCAGCTGACGCCACGCTTGCGGACGCTGCGCATGCGCTTCTCCTCTCCCGTCGGGGCGGCCCCGTGCCCGCCCGTGACCTCAGCGTCGACCGCCGCCCGCCTCGGCGGTAGTGCTCTGCGTGGTCGAGGTCGTTCGGCCTTGTTCGGCCGGAAGCTCGAACGCCGCCGACGTGGCGACGGACCGCCGTGGCCACAGCGGTGCGAGCGCGAGGACCGCCACCGCGCCCGACAGCCCGCTGAACCCGATCACCGTGGTGGCCGGCCACCGGTCCGCGGCCAGACCCGCCATGACCATCGCCGTTCCCTGCAGGCCGCTCAGACCGGTGATGGCCACCCCGAACGCGCGTCCCCGGTACTGCGTCGGCACGGCCCGACCGAACAACGCGTTCAGCGGGATGGCGAAGGCGCTCGCGGCGCCCGCCAGCACCAACAGCGCGAGGACCAGCCACAGTGGAGGAACGAGCCAGGTCACCGCCAGAACCCCGGCGGAGAACGCGGCCAGGGGCAGGATCAGTCGTGGCCGGGCCGCCGGCGGGCAGAGCCGGGTGAGGGCGATCCCGCCCAGGGCCATCCCCGTCGGCGCCGCCGCCAGCAACAGCCCGACGGTGCCGGCACCGCCGCCGTACTGTCGGGCCAGTGGCGCCATCAGCCCTTCGGCGGCGTAGGTGAAGGCGCTGGCGGTCCACAGGACGAGGACGTAGGCGCGCAGCCTGTAGTCGGCGAAGACCACCCGTAGGCCGGCCGCCCCGCCGTGACGGGCCGGGCCCCGCGGCGGCCGGGGCGCGGGGCGGGAACGAACACCGATCATGATCAGAAGGGCGGAGACGAGGAACGTGCCGGCGTCCACCAGCAGCGCCCCGCGCAGCGACAGCAGCGCCACCAGGCTCCCCCCGACGGCGAAGCCGAGCACCTGCACGACCTGGGCGGAAATGTTGTCCACGCCGTTGGCCACCGCGTAACGGTCACCGTCGAGCACTTCGGGCATCAACGCCGCCCGCGCGGCCACGAACGGCGGTCGCATCAGGTTGACCACGAGGAGCAGCCCCACCAGGGCGGGCGCGGGCAGGTCCGGCAGCGCCGCCGCCGGGACGAGCGCCGCGCGGGCGAGGTCGCACGCCACCAGGACCCGCCGCCGGGGGAACCGGTCGGCGAGGCCGGACAGCAGCGGCCCGCCCGTGAGCCAGGCGAGGTACGAACTGGCGTAGGCGGCTGCGGCCAGCGCGGCCGAGCCGGTACCGGTGTAGACGAGGTACGCCACGGTCACGGCCGTGAGCTGGTCACCCGCCAGGGAGAGCAGGTACGCCGCGAACAGGTAGCGGTACTCGCGCACCGCGAAGACCTCGGCGTACGTCGCGGCGCGCTCGGTCACTTCGCCCCCCGTCCCCTCCCACCGCCGGCTGCCCTCGGAGCACTGGGTCCAGAACGTATCCGTGCCGGCGCCGTCGGGGCCGCGGCCAGGCGTTCGGGGCCGTTCGGAACCGTTCGAGCCGGCTCGCACGGCCGGCGGGGCGGGCGCCGGAGGGACATCCTGGGGACTACCGGTCCGGGGGCCGACCCATCGGGCGCCGGTGCCGCCAGCGCGAGCCCACGCCGCGTCGTGCCCCGATCGACGCGTGCTCTCGCGGCACCACACCCCCGTGACCCGACCGTGTCGAATGCGCCGAATCGGCCTCACCGCCGCTGTGCTGTCTCCACGATGAGAACAAGGTCGGACTCGGAACTGAGAGGGGAAGTGCGGCATGACGCGTCGACGTAACAGGAGGGCGCCGCTGCTGCAGGCGGTAGCGATATCGCTGGCAGCGCTACTGGCGGGAGCGGCCGTCGTACGTGCCCGCCGCCGCGCCGGAGGTGACGCGACGGCCCGCGATCTTTCTGCCGTGCGGGACAGCGCTTTCGCCGATGCGGGCACAGGCGGGGCACCGGTGCCCGGCGACGCGGCCGGGCGGGACAAGCGAACGGTGTCGTCGGCAGCCGCTGCGCGGTGAGGACGGGAGCACCGCCCCGCGATCGGGCAGCCATCACCGACAGGCCGAGGACGCCACGTGTACGGAGCAGTGACCATGAGCGACGCAATCCTGGACACCGAACGCCACGGCGGCAGTGAGTACGCGGTTCTGTCACGTCAGATCCGGGGAGCGGGCCTGCTCGATCGGCGCCGTGGCTACTACGCGCTGCGCATCGGCGCCCTCGGCGCATGCTACGTCGGCACGTGGACGCTGTTCGGATGGCTCGGTGAGTCGTGGTGGCAGCTCGGCGTCGCGGCGGTCCTGGCGGTGGTCTTCGCGCAGGCCGGATTCATCGGTCACGACGCCGGCCACCGTCAGATCTTCCGCTCCCGCCGCGCGAACGACCTGGTCGGCCTCATCCACGGCAACCTCCTGCTCGGCATCAGCTACGGCTGGTGGGTGGACAAGCACAACCGCCACCACGCCCATCCGAACACCGAGGGCCGGGACCCGGACATCGTCGTCAGGCCGCTGTCGTTCACCGCGAGGCAGGCGCGACAGCAGCGTGGGCTCGGCGCGCTGGTGGTCCGGTATCAGGCGTACCTGTTCTTCCCGCTACTGCTGCTGGAGGGCCTGCACCTGCACGCCAACAGCGTCCGGGCGGTCCTCGGCCGGGGCGGGATCAAGCGACGCCCAGCGGAGGCCGCGCTGCTGGCCCTGCACACTGCCGGATACCTGGGGGCCGTGGTGCTCGTCCTGAGCCCGGTGCAGGCTGTCGCGTTCGTCCTCGTCAACCAGGGCTTGCTCGGTCTCTACCTGGGCAGCGCCTTCGCGCCCAACCACAAGGGCATGCCGATCCTCGGCGCCGACGATCGCGTCGACTACCTGCGACGCCAGGTCCTCACGTCCCGCAACGTGCGCGGCGGATGGTTCGTCGACGCCCTGCTCGGCGGCCTCAACTACCAGATCGAACATCACCTCTTCCCGAGCATGCCGCGCCCCAACCTGCGCCGTGCTCAACCACTGGTCCGTCGCTTCTGCGCCGAGCACGACATCAGCTACCACGAGACCACCCTGCTCCGGTCCTGGGCGCAGGCGCTGACGCACCTCGACGCGGTCGGTTCCGGTCGGTCGGCCGACAGCACCGGCCCGAGCTGAGGCGCCTGCTCGTCGCTTCGCTCCGACGCAGGTCCGGGAAGCCGTCGACCCGCTCGCGACGCACGCCGAAACCGTTCACCGAGCCTCGTGATCACGGGCTGGGACGCTTGAGCGGCGGGTTCACCACCACCGCCAGGAGCTCGGCTCCCGCGGCGGCCGGCTGCCCGCGCTTCGACCCGACCGACCACCGCGAACGCCACGCGGTCGAGTGCGGCATCAACCGCCTCAAGAGAAACCGCGCTGTCGCCACGGGCTACGACAAGCTCGCCGTCCGCTACGAGGCGACCGTACTGGTCGCAGCCGTGAACGAGTGGCTGTGACCAGCGCCATCGCAACGGCCCTCAGACGACGTCGAACTCGTTGCCCTCGGGGTCCTGCATGGCCGCGGCGTAGAGCCCCATGTCCGGCTCGTCCTTGATCCTCAGCACGGTGGCACCGGCCTCGACCAGCTGGTCCACCGCGGCCCTGACCCGCCGCGCGCGGACGTCCAGCGGGACGTCACGGCCGCCACCGACCTTCAGGTCGAAGTGCCACCGGTTCTTGGCGGTCTTCGGCTCCGGAACCTGCTGGAACCACAACCGCGGTCCGCGACCCGCCGGATCGACGATCGACTCCGGAATGTCGCCGGCCCCGGTCGGCAACTCCTCCGCGGGCACCCCCATCGCCTCCCAGTAGGCTCGCCACGTGGCGTGCCCGTCCGGCGCGGGCTCGGGCACATAGCCCAGGGCCTGGGCCCAGAACGCCACCATTCTCTGCGGATCGGAGCAGTCGATCGTCAACTGCACTGTCATCTCCATGCTCGGAGCTTCCCAGACAGGTCTGACAGACGATCCACTCTCGCAACCGGCCCGGTGGTGGGGGCGGGCGCCGCCGCGGGCGTGGTGGCGGTTGGCGGCGGCGATGTTGGTGACGCCGGCGAAAATTCCCGGAGCAAGCGTCATCCACACCTGGTATGGGTCATCCGCGCCGTCCGCGTAGCCGGTCGGCTTGCCTGGCCCAAGGAAGGTGATGTCCGGGTAGCCGCAGGTAGCTTTCGCCAGGGACAGCACCATGGCTGTAGCGCCCGCCGCTGCCAGCCGCCACCCAGGGATCCTGACCCGGGCTGACCTGGAGCCCACTGCCCAGGCGCGGTCTGCGGCGCGCGAGCGTCCCATGACCTCCCCCTGCACGGATTACGCCGTGCAGTCCCGCTCTTGGACCGGCTCCGCGTCCGTTGCCCGGCCGCCACGGTCGAGTTCGGCGCGCAGTTTCCCCGCGTCGGGGTGTCCCAGCCCGTCGAAGATGCGCAGCGCCTCCTGCCGGGACCGTCGCGCCAGGGCCGGCTCGCCCGTCAGGTCGTACGCGGCGGCGAGCTTGGCCAGGGTCTGCCCCTCGTTGTTGAGGTCGCCGGCCTCCTGGAACAGCTCCAGCGCCCGCCGGTAACCGGCCACCGCCTCCCTCGGCTCGCCCCGCCGCTGGTGGATGTAACCGAGGCTGTCCCAGGTGACCGCCTCGCCGAACCGGTCGCCCGCCTCCCGCAGCAGCGCCAACGCCGCCCGACAGTCGCGGAACGCCTGGTCCAGCTCGCCCAACTGCGCGTGCTGCCAGCCCACCGTGTTGAGGGCGTTGGCGGCCATCACCCGGTCGCCGAGCCGCTCGTACCGCCGCATGGCCTCCCGCGCGTGATGCAGCGCGTCGCGGAAACGGCCGTCACGCTCCGCCACCCAGGACAGGTTGCCGTGCACGTGCGCCGCCCCGGCGTCGTCGCCGTGGTGGTCGTAGAGCGCCAACGCCTGACGCAGGTGGCTGTCGGCCTCGGGGAGCCGGCGCAGCAGGCCGTAGGCACGGCCCAGGTTGCGCAGGGCGTGCGCCCGGGGCAGCGGACCAGCGTCGTGTTCCGTCGCGTCGAGTGCCGCGTGGTGCACCGCGACGTAGTCGGCCCAGTGTCCCTGCCGGTCGAAGTAGGTCACCAGCGCCCAGGCCAACTGCCAGCGGTGTGCGTCGAAACCGGCCGGCGTCGTCAGGACGAGCGCGACGAGCACGGGGTGCTCCGCCCCGAACCACCGCATCGCCTCCCGGGCGTCCGCCGGCGCCTCGGGGCGCGTCCCGGATCGGGGCGGCACCGGCGCGATCGCCTCCCGCCGGGGGTTCAACAACCGGTCCGCGGCCAGCGCGGTGTGCAGGTAGTGGTCCAGCATGCGGTGCGTCGCCGCCCGCCGCCCCTCGCCGTCACCGCTGCCGATCAGTTCGGCGGCGTACTCGCGCAGCAGGTCGTGCATGCCGAACCGGCCCGGGGAGGGCTCGTCGAGCAGGTGGGCGCGGGTGAGTGTGACGAGCGCCCGCCGGGCCGCCCCTTCGTCGAGGCCGGTCAGGCTCGCCGCGGCGGCCACCGAGACGTTCGGGCCGGGATGCAGGCCGAGCAGACGGAACACCCGCGCCGTGCCGGCGTCCAGCGTCCGGTAGGACACGGCAAGCACGGCACGCAGGTCGCTGCGGGGACCGCCGCCGTCGAACCGGTCGAGGCGGTGGTGCGCGCGCAGCTCGGCGGCAAGGGTCGACAGCGGGAACGAGGGTCGGCCGGCGGCCCGCGCCGCGACGACGGCCAGGGCCAACGGCAACCGGGCGGAGGCGGAGATGATGTCCTGCACCGCCCGCGGTTCCCGGCGCACCCGGTCCGCGCCGAGCCGCCGGGCCAGCATCTGGCACGCCTCCGCCGGCGAGAACAGGTCGAGCGGCACCGGCACCGCCCCCTGCGCGGCCACCAGCCCGGCGAGGTCGGCCCGGCTGGTGACGAGCGTGAAACAGGACGCCGCGCCGGGCAGCACCGGGCGTACCTGGTCGGCGTCGCGGGCGTTGTCCAGCACCACCAGCACCCGCCGGTCGGCCAGCAGGCTGCGGTAGAGGCCCACCTGCGCGTCCAGACCGACCGGTATCCGCCCGGCCGGCACCTGCAGTGCGTCGAGCAGGCCACGGACCGCCTCGGCCGCGGTCATGGCCGGACCCCCCGGGTCGAACCCCCGCAGGTCCACGTAGAGCTGCCCGTCGGGGAACCGCGCGTGCGCCCGGTGGGCCCACCGCACCGCCAGCGCCGTCTTGCCGACCCCGGCGGTGCCGGTGACCACGACGATCCGGGCCCCGGAGCCGGGGCGCGCGGCCGCGTCCAGGTCGGCGAGCTGTCTGGTGCGGCCCACGAAGCCCGGCAGCTCGGCGGGGAGCTGCCGGGGCACGGTGACCGGCGGCGCGGCGGACTGCGAATCGTCCCCGCGCAGCAGCAGCTGCTGCGCTCGTCGCAGCACCACACCCGGGTCGACACCGAGTTCGTCGGCGAGTCGGGCCCGGACGGCCGCGTAGACCTCCAGCGCCTCCGCGGTCCGGCCGCAGCCGTGCAGGGCGAGCATCAGCTGGGCGTGCAGCCGCTCCCGGAACGGTTCGGCCCGCACCGCCTGCCACAGCGGGCCGACCACCTCGGCGTGCCGGCCGGCGGCAAGCTCGGCGTCGTACCACTCCTCGGCCGCGCCGAGGCGGCGTTCCCGCAGCTCGGGGCCCCGGGCCGCGCGCATCGCCTCGGTCGTGCCGCCCAGCTCCGGCCCGGGCCACCGGGCCAGGGCCCGGCGCAGCAGGTCGGCCCGCGCGGCCGGGTCACCGGTCTCCCGCTGGGCGCTGGCCACCGCCTCGTCGAAGTCGTGCAGGTCGAGCTCGCCGGGCCGCACGGTGATCAGGTAGCCGGGCGGGCGACGGACGATGGTCGCCGGGCCCAGCCGCTGGCGTAGGCCCGACACGTACACCTGCACCTGGCCGCGAACCGTCGCCGGCCACTTCTCGCCCCAGGTGAGCGCGACGAGCTGTTCTTCCGGGACCACCCGGTTGGCGTTGAGCAGGAGCGCGGCGAGGATCGTGCGGGGTTTCGGCCCGCCCAGTGGCACCGGCACCCCATCGTCGTGGACCGTCACCGGCCCCAACAGGTGGTAACGCCGACCCCGGTTCCGGTCGTCCATGCCTCCACTATGAATTGCCGGCACTCGATCGGTGGTCCCCGTTCCGGTGCGGTGAGCCACACCGTCGCACCGGTAACCCGCATGCCCGTCACCAGTCATCCGATGGCCCCCGGCCGTTTATCGGCACGGGCGGCCGGGCCTGCCGGTCGAAGGGTTTTCGAAGCGCCCGTCCCTACCGTGACGCCGCCCCCGATCCACGCAGCCGCCAGGAGGTCACGGTGGACAGACAGGTACGAAGATGGGACTGGGCCGTCAGGTCCGGGCGTCCCGGCCAGGCCGGCCGCGTCATCGCGTCAGCGATGTGCGCCGTGCTGGCGGCCGGTCTCGGCGCGGCGGTGCAGGCCCGGCCGGCGCAGGCCGCGCCGGCGCAGGGACCGACGGCGCCGGCCGGCAAGCCCGACGGGCCGCTGCAACGGCCGGACGAGCCGGCGGCGCTGGCCACCGCGCGGCTCAGCGGCAAGCGGGTCCTGATCAGCGGCCGCACCACCGGGACCACCCAGTTCTGGGCGCTGCCCAGCGGCGCGGTCGAGGCGGAGATTAGCGCCGGACCGGTACGCGTGCGCGGCGGCGACGGCGACTGGGTCGACGTGAACACCACCCTGCGGCGCAACCCGGACGGCTCGGTGTCACCGACGGCACACCCGTACGGGCTGAAGCTGTCCGGGCCGGCCGGCACCGGCGAACACGAACTGATCCAGCTCGGCACCGGCGGGCAGCGGTCGAGCCTCGGCTGGTCCGGCCGGCTGCCCGAGCCGACCCTCGACGGCGCCACGGCCACCTACCCGGAGGTCCGTCCCGGGGTGGACCTGGTGGTGACGGCGACCCGCACCGGCTACGAGCAGACGCTCGTGGTCAAGAACCGGCAGGCTGCCGCCCAGGTCCGGCAGATCCGCATGCCCTGGCGCAGCGCCGGAACGGCGCGCGCGGCCGCGACGCGGGCCCGCCAACTGCCGGCGCTGATGTGGGACTCCCGGGTCGACCCGGCCTCCGGCGAACGCACCCGCCGCGCGGCCGTCGGCGTACGGCACGAGGGCACCGGCGCCAGCTCCGCGGTGGTGCTGACCCCCGACGCGAAGTTCCTCGCCGACCCGGCCACCACCTACCCGGTGGTCATCGACCCGTCGCAGAGCCTCGGCCCGAACTTCGACGCGTTCGTGCAGAACACCTACACCAGCGACCAGTCGACGGCGACGGAGCTGAAGCTGGGTACCCACGACGGCGGCTCCACCAAGGCCCGGTCGTTCCTGAGCTTCCACAACCTGTCCTGGCTGTGGGACAAGCGGGTCACCGCGGCGACCCTCAGCCTGTGGAACCACCACTCCTACTCCTGCTCCGCCCGATCGTGGGAGGCCTGGCAGGTCAACCCGGTCAACAACACCGCCCGGTGGACCGCACAGCCGGCCTGGCTGGCGAAGGCGGGCACCTCCACCGCGACCAAGGGGTTCAGCACCTCCTGCGGTGACGGCTGGGTCAGCGTGCCGGTGACCCTCGCCTTCCAGAAGACCGCCGAGGGACGCTGGCAGACCTCGAACATCGGTCTGCGCGCCACCAGCGAGACCGACAGCTACGGCTGGAAGCGGTTCCACTCCGCCGAAGGGGCGAACCCGCCCAAGGTCACGCTGACCTACGAGTCGAAGACCACGGTCACCACCCAGGCCACCGCGCCGTCGACCGTCTGCGCCACCGGCGCCGACCGGCCGTACATCGCCAGCCTGACCCCGCAACTGCGGGCCCAGGTCACCGCCGCCGCAGGGTCCTCCGTGCACGCCACCTTCGAGTGGCACGCCGTCGGCGGCGCGCTCATCGGGTCGGCGACCGAGGGGCCGGGCGCGTCCGGCTCGTGGCTGTCGACAAACGTCCCCGCCGGAGCGTTCGTCGAGGACGGCAGCTACGCGTGGCGGGTACGCGGCAGTGACGGCACCGAGGCCGGCGCCTGGTCGCCGTGGTGCGAGTTCACCGTCGACACGGTCGCCCCGACGGCGTCGCCCACCGTCTCCTCGACCGCCTACCCCGCCGGGCAGTGGGCCGGGGCCGCCGGCACCGCCGGCAGCTTCACCCTCGGCGCCGCCGGGGTGGCCGACGTCGCCGCCTACGAGTACGGGCTGGACACCAACCCGCCGAACCAGGTCGTCAACGCCGCCGCGCCGGGCGCCAACGTGACCCTGTCGCTGACCCCCGCCGCCGACGGCCCGCACACCCTCTACGTGCGCACCCGCGACCGGGCCGGCAACCGGTCACCCCTGCGCGCCTACGCCTTCTCGGTGGGCGGCGGCGCCGTGACCGGCCCGCGGACCGGCGACATCACCGCGGCGAAGACCGCGATCACCGGGGTCGGCCGGTCCACGGCCACCGGCGTGACGTACCAGTGGCGGCGCGCCGACACCGACGCGTGGGTCGACATCCCCACCGGCCACGTCACGGTCGCCGCCGGCGGCGCGGCGGTGACCTGGCCGCTGCCGACCAGCGGCGGCGGGGCGTTCCCGAAGCTGAACTGGGACGTGGCCGCCACCCTCGCCGGCGCGGACAACCAGGCGGTCCCCCGCGACGGTCCCCTGCAACTGCGCGGCAGCTTCGTCGGCGGCACCGCCGGCGCCTCCGGCGCGGTCCGGATCACCTTCGACCGGGACCAGGCCGCCGCAGCCACCGAGGAGATCGGGCCGGGCACCGTCAACCTCGTCACCGGCGACCTCTCCGTGACCGACACGGACGTCTCGGTGGACGCCTACGGCAGCGACCTCACCGTCGACCGCACCTACCACAGCCGGCGCTCCACCCAGACGGACGCCGCGGCGATGTTCGGACCCGGCTGGGTGTCCGGCGCCGCCGTCGAGGAGGCCGACGCGGCCTGGACCGGGCTGACCGTGTACGGCTCGCTCGTGCAGGTCGGCACCACCGACGGGGACACGGTCGGCTTCTCGCGGCGCACCGCCACCGCCTTCGACCCCGAGGTCGGGATGGAGTCGCTGAAGCTGACCCACACCGCCGCCACCGACACGTACACCCTGACCGACACCGACGGCACCGCCGTGACGTTCGCCCGGATCACCGGCTCCGCCGCCGGGCGGTACGTGCCCACCGCCACCCGCACTCCGGGCAGCGACCAGACCACCACCTGGAGCTGGGAGCGGGTGACCGTCGACGGGCGGGAGGTGCTGCGTCCGACCCGGATGCTCGCGCCGGTGCCAGACGGGGTCAACTGCGCGACGCTGACCCGCGGCTGCCGGGCGTTGGTGTTCCGCTACGCCACCGCCACCACCGCGACCGGCGGCGGTGAGGACGCCTGGGGCGACCACCTCGGCCGGGTCAAGGAGATCGCGTTCACCGCGTGGGACCCCGACCAGGCCACCCCGGCCATGCGGACCGTCGTGCTGGCCCGCTACGCCTACGACGACGCCGGCCGGCTGCGGGCCCGGTGGGACCCCCGACGTGACCGGACCGACGGCGGCGTCGTCCGCCACCAGTGGGAGACCTACAGCTACCACGCGGACGGGGTGCTCGCCACGATCACCCCGCCCGGGCAGGAGCCGTGGCGGTTCCGTTACACCACCGTCCCCGGTGACCCCGGCGCCGGTCGGCTGCACCAGGTGAGCCGCTCCGCGCTCACCGCCGGCACCGCCACCGACACGGTCGTCTACCGGGTGCCGGTCTCCGGCGGCGGCGCCCCGTACGACCTGTCGCCGGCCCAGACCGCCCGCTGGGGACAGGTCGAGGCGCCGACCGACGCCACGGCGCTCTTCCCCGCCGACCAGGTCCCCTCGGGCGACCCGGCGACCGGCGCCCTGCCGTCGAACTGGGAGCGCGCGTCGGTGACCTACCTGGACGCCAACGCCCGCGAGGTGAACACCGCCACCCCCGGCGGGCACGTCACCGCCAGTTGGCGGGACGCGCACGGCAACGTGACCCGTTCGCTGACCGCCGCCAACCGGGCCCGGGCGCTGGACGACGCGCCCGGCGACACCCCGGAGCGGGAGAGCAGCCTCGCCCTGGACCACTCCACCGAACAGGTCTGGTCCGACGACGGGCAGCGGCTGCTGTCCACCCTCGCCCCACGCCGTGAGGTGGTGCTTCCCAGCGGCGCCACCGTCCTCGGCCGGACCCTGACCCGCAACACCTACGACCAGGGCGCGCCGTCGACCGGCGGCCCGTACCACCTGGTCACCACCCGGGAGGACCTGGTCCGGCACTGGGGACCGGCCGGCGTGGAGGTGGACACCGACAAGCGGACGACCGGCACCGCCTACGACTGGTCGCTGCGCCAGCCGACGGCGACCACCACGGACCCGGGTGGGCTGGCCCTCACCGTGCGCACCAGCTACGACCCGGGCACCGCCGTGGAGACCTCGAGCACCACGGCGGCCGGCGGCACCTCGACAAACACCCCGGCCACCCGCCGGACGGTCCTCTACCGGGCCACCGCCGGATCGGGACACGCCGAGTGCGACCTGCGGCCGGAGTGGGCGAACCTGCCCTGCCTGGTGCAGCCGGGCGGGCAGCCGGCCGGCGGGCCGGAGCTGCCGTCGACGGTGACCACCTACGACATGTTCCACCAGCCGCGCGTGGTCACCGACCGCACCAGCGCCGGGGTGTTGCGGACCACCACCATCGGGTACGACGGGGCGGGCCGCGAGCACGAGACGACGGTGACCGGTGCGGCCGGCTCCGGTGCCGGCGTGCCGACCGAACGCAAGGTGTACGACCCGGCCACCGGGCTGCTGGTGCGGACCCAGTCGGTCAGCGGCGGCGCGGTCGTGGCCGAGATCGTGCGCGGCTACGACACGCTGGGCCGGCTGACGTCGTACACCGACGCCGACGGCAACGTCTCGACCACCACGTACGACCTGCGCGGCCGGGTGGCGACCAGCACCGACGGGCGGGGTACGCGGGTGCACACCTACGACGGGGGCACCGAACGGCGGGGCCTGCTCACCTCCGTGCACGACAGCCAGGCCGGCCTGTTCACCGGCCGCTACGACGCGGACGGCACGCTGGTCGCCGAGAACTGGCCCAACGGGGTCCAGGTGACCCGGCAGCTCGACGCGAGCGGTGAACCCGTCGCGCTCGCGTACACCCGGCCGGGCTGCGCGGCCACCGACTGCACCCTGTTCCGCGAGTCGGTGGACCGCTCCGCCCACGGCCAGGCCCGGGAGATCGTGAACACGCTGTCGCACCGGTCGTACCGCTACGACCAGGTCGGCCGGCTCACCCAGGCCCAGGTCGTCGCGGAGGACGCCTGCACCACCCGGACGTACGCCTTCGACGCGGCCAGCAACCGCCGGTCGAGCACCGAGTACGGCCCGGCCGAGGACGGCGGCTGCCAGGCCACCAGCCCGGCGGCGACCCGGACGTGGAGCTACGACACCGCGGATCGGGCCAGCACCACCGGGTACGCCTACGACACGCTGGGCCGTACGACGAGCGTGCCCGCCGTCGACACCGGGAACCCGGCCGGCGGGGCGGTCACCGTCGGCTACCACGTCACCGACCTGGTGGACACGATCACCCAGGGTGGGCGGAGCACCGACTACCGGCTCGACGTGGACGGCGAGCGGATCCGTTCGTGGACCGACACGGCGGGCGGCGCGACGGTCACCGCCGTGCACCACTACGACGGCGACGAGGACACGCCGGCCTGGACGCAGGAGAACGCCACCGACCACACCCGGCCGGTGGCCGGGCTGGCGGAGCTGGCCGGGATCTGGCACAGCGCCGCCGGCACGGTGGACTGGCAGCTGACCAACCTGCACGGCGACGTGGTCGCCACCATCCACGGCGACGACGCGGGCCTGACCACGGCCGGTGAGGCCACCGAGTACGGCGTCCCCGCCGACGGTGCCGGCGAGCGCCGGTACGGCTGGCTCGGCGGCAAGCTCCGCGCCGCGGACGCCCCGTCCGGGCTGGTGCTGATGGGGGTCCGGCTCTACAACACCGCCACCGGCCGCTTCCTTCAGGTCGACCCCGTCTACGGGGGCAGCTGCGGCCGCTACGAGTACACCTGCGCGGACCCGGCCAACAAGCTGGACCTGGACGGCAAGCGCATCTGCGTGTGGAAGTGGTGCTGGAACCGCAGCGGCGGCTCGGGCCGGGCCCGGTGGTGCGGCACCTGCTGGCTCAACTCGGGCGCGAAGAAGTTCTACCGGTTCACCAAGAAGTGGACGAACCGCGGCAAGCGCTACGGCAGGGCGTGCGCCTACGGCGCGTTCGGCGGGGTCGTCACGGACACCATCAAGAACCGCAAGGCGTTCCGGGGCAAGTGGCGGGCCTGGGGCTACGCCGGCTGCTTCGCGTACTCGTACACGAAGTGGTCACGCGGCCGGTGGTGACGGCCGGCTGACACCGGCGGGCCGGGCCCGGTACGTCCGGGCCCGGCCCGCGCTGCCGCGGGCGAACGCCCGCCGGCCACGCACCGGCCCGCGCCCGGCGGCCGGTCGACGAACGGAAGTGAGATCGATGCCCATCCCGAACCGGCTGCGGGGAATCACGACCGCGCTGGCGCTGCTCATCGCCTGGGCGGTCGTGACGCCCTCGGCTCCGGCGGTCGCCGCCGCCTCCGAGGGGCAGGCCGTCCTGTCCCCCGGCACCCACGGCTACACCTGCTACCGGATTCCGGCGCTCGTCCGGGCCACCGACGGCACCCTGGTGCTCTTCGCCGAGGGCCGCAAGCCGGACTGCTCGGACACCGGCGCCCACGACGTGGTGCTCGTCCGTTCCCGGGACAACGGCCGGACCTGGTCGACGCCGACGGTCGTGCACGCCGGCAGGACCGCCACCGCGCACAACCCGGTGCCCGTGGTCGACGCCCGCACCGGACGGATCAGCCTCGTCACCACCCGGGGATACCGGACGGTGTGGGTGCAGCACAGCGACGACCACGGAGCCACCTGGACCGCGCCCAGGGAGATCACCACGTCGGTGAAGCAGCCGGGCTGGTCCGGGTACGCCGCCGGCCCAGGACACGGCATCCAGACGACGAGGGGGCCACACGCCGGCCGGCTCGTGATCGGCACCAACTACTCCGTCGCCGCCGACGGGCGCCGGGGCGGTGCCCTGATCCTCAGCGACGACGGCGGCGCCACCTGGCAACTCGGTGCCGCCGACCACAGCGCCGATCCCGACCTGCGGGTGCAGGAGCTGTCCGTGTTCGAACGCCCCGACGGCTCGCTCTTCGCCTTCGCCCGCGACGAGAACGGCGCGAACCCGGCCACGGTGGCCTCGGCGGTCTCCACCGACGGTGGGCTGACCTTCTCGGTGCCGTTCCACGCCGGCGCCGCCGAGGCCGGCCTCGCGGTGCCCACCGTGCAGGCGTCCACCCTGGAGCTGCGCGCCACGGACCGGGGCGACCGGTACAACCGGGTGCTGCTGTCGGCGCCCAGCCGGCAGGGCGAGACCCGGGAACGGCTGACCGTGCGGAGCACGTACAAGGGCGGGACCGAGTGGGTCGACCCGGCTGGCGGCACGGTGGTCTACTCCGGGATGGCCGCCTACAGCGACATGACCCTCGTCGACCGGAACACGGTGGGTCTGGCGTACGAACGGGCCCGGTCCTGGTCACACGGGTACATCTGGTTCACCACCTTCACGGAGGCCGACCTGGGTCTGCCCGACGCCGCGTCGGCCGGCAGGCCCACCACCGGGGACCTCTCCCCCGCCGGCCTCGACGCTTACCTGCACGGTGGAGCGACCCGGGTGCCGGGTCGGTTCGGCGGCGCAGTCAACCTCGACGGCGTCGACGACCACGTCCGGCTGCCGTTCGCGGAGTCCCTCGCAGTCGGCGGCGGCGACTTCACCTGGACCGGCTGGTTCCGGTACGGCGCCAGCGACAGCACCCAGGCGTTGTTGTGGGCCTACAACCAGGGGGAGGTCTACTCGCAGTTGTGGCTGCGGGCCGAGCCCGCGAACGGCCGGCTGCGGGCCTGGGCGCAGAGCGGCCAGACGAGCGCGACCCTCACCTCCACCCGGGCCTGGGCCGATCAGGCCTGGCACCACTTCGCGCTGCGCCGCTCCGCCGCCACCCTGACCCTCCACGTCGACGGCGTCGCCGTCGGCTCGGCCGACGTGGCCGGGCTCGGCTCGGTCAGCCCGAAGCGGCCGTTCCAGATCCACCTGGGGCAGCGGCTCGACGGCGCGCAGCGGCTCCGGGGCGCCCTCGACGAGGTGCGCCTCTACGACCGGGCACTGAGCCCGACCGAGATCAGCGCGCTGTACACCTCGAACAGCGCGCTGACCGACGGGCTGCGCATCCGGCTACCCATGGACACGATCCAGCAGCCGTAGCAGGGAGGCCGGTGACGGCGCGTCCACCACCGTCGTGGCGGTGACGCGCCACCGTCCACGGGGTCGGGTGGGGCGTCGATGCTCCGGGGTGACCGCCGCGTGGCCGGCCCCCGCCGTCCCGGTGCCGTCACCCGCGACACGCGCGTCGCGGGTGACGGCACGACGTCGTTGTCGTCGGCAACGGTGCGCGTGCACGAACGCTCCAGCCGCCCGGTCGAGACGGGCGCCCCGGAGGCACGTGCGCGCTGCCACCCGCGGTGACGGCGGGCGCGGCGGCGTCGACGGCCGTACAGTGGGCACGGTCCTCGCGCACCGCCCCGGCAGCCCTGCTGTGCCCGGGCACGGCCTGTCCGACCGGAAGGAGCACAGTGAACCGACGAGTCCGCACCGCGCTCGCCGCGGCCCTGACCGCCACCCTGCTGACCAGCGTCGTCACCGCGCCGGCCCAGGCTCACGGCCGAGCCACGCCCGCCGTGATCTCGCTGCCCGACGGTTTCCAGCCGGAGGGCATCGCCACCGCCGGCAGATACGCCTACTTCGGCTCCCGCGCCACCGGCACCATCTACCGCGCCGACCTGGTCGACGGCGGCGGCACGGTGCTCAGCCCGGCCACCGGCACTCCGTCGCTCGGCCTCAAGGTGGACCCGCGCGGCCGGCTCTTCGTCGCGGGCGGCACGGCCGGCGATGCCCGGGTCATCGACACCCGCACCGGCGACGTCCTGGCCCGCTACCAGTTCGCCACCTCCCCGACCTTCGTCAACGACGTGGTCCTCACCGAGCGGGCCGCGTACTTCACGGACTCGAACAGGCCGGTGCTCTACCGCCTGCCGCTCGGCCGTGGCGGCGGGCTGCCGGCCGCCGACGGTTTCACCACGATCCCGTTGACCGGCGCGTTCCGGCAGACCGGCACCGGCGTGAACCTCAACGGCGTCGTCCGCACGCCTGACCGCACGGCGCTGCTGGTCGTCCAGTCCAACACCGGCCGGCTCTTCCGTGTCGATCCGGCCACCGGCGTCACCACCGACGTCGACGTCCCCGGCTACACGTTCACCAACGGCGACGGGCTGCTGCTGGTCGGCCACACCCTCTACGTCGTTCAGAACCGCCTCGACACGATCGCCGTGGTGAGCCTCGACCACGCCGGTACCACCGGCGTCGTGACCGCGACGATCACCGACCCGCGCTTCGACGTGCCGACGACGGTCGCCAGGGCGCTCGGGCGGCTCTACCTGCCCAACGCGCGCTTCACCACGGCTCCGACCCCGACCACCCCGTACACCGTGGTCGCGGTCCGTCCGTACTGACAGCGAGGTCGAAGTACCCGGCAACACCGTCAGATCCACACTCGCCAGGCATGAACGATGGGCTACCGGCTCGTGTCTCGTGCCGCTGCAGAAGCGGCGGACATGAGCGGCTCCGCGCTCGACCGGCTTCCCACCTGTCGCGCTCTGCCGGGGATGAGGAGTGCGACGGCGAGGCCGATGGCGATGATGACGGTGATGCCGGTCATCGCGGTCGTTGATGTCGCTCCGCCGAGCGCCGAGGTGAGATTGATGAGGACGGCGAGGCCGATCGCTCCGCCGAGCTGCTGACCGGCGGTGGCCATGCCACTGGCCGTTCCCTGCTCGGCCTCGGGGGTGCCGGTGGTGGCGGTGGCGAACATCGTGGTGAACACGATGCCCTGCCCGAGGCTGAAGAACGCCGCGAGGACGAACACGGTGATCCAGCTTGTGTTGTCGCCGACGAGGAGCGCGAAGGCGCCGACCCCGACGAGACCGATGGCCTGTCCCGTGACCATCGCCGCACGGAGGCCGGCCTTGGTGGCGAGGCGTCCGCCGATGTTGGTGCCGATGAGCACGCCCACGCATGGGATGACGAAGGCGAGTCCGGTGATGAGCGGGCTCAGGCCGCGGGTCTGCTGGAAGTACAGGGTCAGGAAGTAGGCGGTGGCACCGAACCCGGCCATGAACAGAAATGTCGATCCGGTACCCGTGGCCAGATGCCGGTTGGTGAAGCGGCGGATGTCCAGCAGCGGGTCGCGAGTGCGGCCCTCGACGATCAGCAACGCGACGGCAGCGACGATACCGGCGGCAAGGGCGCTCAACGTCGCGGGCGCACCCCACCCGTTCTCTGCGGCGAAGGTGAAGCCCATCACGATCAGGATCGCCGCCGCTGTCGTGAGGATCGCGCCGGGGACGTCGAGGCGACGGAGTGCGGGGCGTGCCTCGTCGAGCGGCACCGCGCGCAGCGCGAGGACGAGGACGACCAGGACGAGGGGAATGTTGATCGCGAAGACCGACCGCCACCCGAGCGCGTCGGTGAGTACCCCGCCGAGGATGGAGCCGAGCACCATGCCGGAGGAGCCGGCAGCGCCCCAGATGCCCAGAGCCTTGTTGCGGGCCGCGCCCTCTGCGAAGCCGACGCTCAGCAGTGCCAGCGTCGACGGTGCCAGCGCCGCACCGCCGAGCCCTTGGATGCCGCGGCCGAGGATGAGCATCCACTCCGCGGCCGCGACCGCGCCCAGGACCGAGCCGACGGCGAACAGGGCAAGGCCGGCGAAGAACATGCGTCGTCTGCCGATCGCGTCAGTGAGTCTGCCGCACAGCAGCAGGAACCCGCCAAAGACGATCGCGTAGGCGCTGACGACCCACTGCAGCGTCTCGGGTGAGAACCCGAGACCGGCGATCTCGGGCAACGCGACGAAGACGATGTTGTAATCCAGGCCGATCAGCAGTTGTGCTGTGGCGAGCGCGGCCAGGAGCAGTGCCCCGGTGGCGCTGCGCCGTCGTGGAGTAGTCATGGGACATCCTTCAAGTAGTCCGAGTTGCGATGTTCCGAGTTGGAACTATGTGCTCCGAACTAGAACTATCACAACTCGGAGCACTTGAGGTACCCTGGCGTCATGAGTGCTTCGGTGGGCGGCGCGGAGTTGTGCGGGCTTGTGGCGCGCCTGAACCAGCGCATGGACTCGCACGTCCGAGGTGTCGCAGACGCGCTGGGGATCACGGCATCGCAGGCGATCGCGCTGCGCGAGATGTCGGAGCCGATCACGCTGACGGAGCTCGCCGATCGCATGAGCTGCGAGGCGTCGAACGCCGGCTACGTGATTGATCGCATGGAGAAGCAGGGGCTGGTGCGGCGACAGCCCCACCCCACGGATCGCCGAGCAAAGATCCTCACCCTCACCGAGGACGGGCAAGGATGCCGCAGCAACGTGCTCGACGCCCTCTCACGCGAAGCGCCGATCGATGTGCTCTCCGACGACGAGCAGCGCGCTCTTGCGGAACTCCTGCGCAAGGCCACGTCCTGACCAGAAGCCGAACGCACAGAGGGTTGACCCTGATCCTGGACATGGGGTTTGTGCGGCCGGGAACGGCGAGGGGCCTCGGCCCGACGTGTGCGCAGGTGCTCGCGGTAGGGGCCGACGAGGCTGGCCCGCTACCTGGGGACGCGGAGCATCGCTCGGGTCGGTCGGCTCGCGCGTAGCGTTCGACGGTGTTCAGGGCCAACTGCAGGCGGCGGGCACACTCCAGCCGGCCCACGCCCTGGTTGAGCAGGCTGTGGGCCTGGTGCCAGCATCGCAGGGTCGTCCGCGCGAGGTCCTTGACGCCCCCGGCCACGTGCCGGATCAGGCGAGGCCGGCCGCTGCCCCGCGCCGCCCCGGCTCAGGCGACCACGGTGGTCAGCCGGCTGTCCGGCGCCGCCACCCGGACGGCCTCCGCGGCCGGGTCGTCGGCCTGGGTGTGCGAGCGCCGTTCCGCCTCCACCCGGGCCAGGTACGCCTCGACCTCCGCACGCCTGCGCCGCTCGTCCCAGCCCAGCACGTCCGCGACGATGTCGGCGACCGCCTCGGCCGTCTCGGTGCCCCGGTGGCTCTCCTCGATGGAGATGCGCGACCGGCGGGTGAGCAGGTCGTCGAGGTGCAGGGCGGACTCGTGGGTGGCGGCGTAGCGGAACTCCGCCCGCAGGTAACGCTCGGCGCCGGGCGTGGGCAGCAGCAGCGACGGGTCGTCCTCGCCGGGGGCCAGCACCTCACCGATCAGTGAGCCGTACCGGCCCAGCAGGTGGCGGACGGTCCAGGTGGGCAGGCCGTAGCGTTGTGCGAGCAAGGAGACCTGGTTGCGCAGCGCCGGGTAGCCCTCGGCACCGAGCAGGGAGATCCGGTCGGTGACCGTGCGGGGCAGCGGCCGGTCGAGGTCGACGGCGGCCGCGTCGACGGCGTCGGCGGCCATCACCCGGTAGGTGGTGTACTTGCCGCCGGCCACGGAGAGCATTCCGGGCTGGGTGCGGGTGACGACGTGCTCCCGCGACAGCTTGGTCGTGTCGTCGGTGCCGCCGGCCAGCAGCGGTCGCAGGCCGGCGTAGACGCCCTCGATGTCGTCGCGGGTCAGCGGGGTGGCCAGCACGTCGTTGACCTGGTCGAGCAGGTAGGTGATGTCCGCCTCGGTGGCGGTCGGGTGGGCCTTGCCCAGCTCCCAGGTGGTGTCGGTGGTGCCGACGATCCAGTGTGCCCCCCAGGGGATCACGAACAGCACCGACCGTTCGGTACGCAGGATCAGGCCGGTCGTGGAGTGGATCCGGTCCCGGGGCACCACCAGGTGCACCCCCTTGGAGGCGTGCACGTTGTACTGCCCGCGCTGGCCGGCGAGCCGGTGCAGTTCGTCGGTCCACACCCCGGCGCAGTTGATGACGACCGTCGCCGCCACGTCGGTGTGCGCGCCGGTCTCCACGTCGCGGACCCGCGCGCCGATGATGCGGTCACCGGTGCGTCGGAACTCGACGACCTCGGCGGAGTTGAGCACCGTCGCGCCGTAGGTGGCCGCGGTGCGGGCCACGGTCATGGTGTGCCGGGCGTCGTCGACCTGCGCGTCGAAGTAGCGGATCGCACCGACCAGGGCGTCCGGGCGCAGCGACGGGCAGAGCCGCCGGGCGGCGCTACGGGACAGCTGCTGGTGGCGAGGCACCGAACGCTTGCCGGCCATCGTGTCGTAGAGGGTCAGCCCGGCGGTGACGTACGGGCGTTCCCACATCCGGTGACGCAGCGGATAGAGGAACGACACCGGTCGGACCAGGTGCGGGGCGATCCGGGTGAGCATCAGCTCTCGTTCCCGTAGTGCCTCCTTGACCAGCCCGAAGTTGAGCTGTTCCAGGTAGCGCAGTCCCCCGTGGAAGAGCTTGCTGGACCGGGAGGAGGTGCCGGCGGCGAAGTCGCGGGCCTCCACCAGGGCCACCCGCAGCCCGCGGGTGGCGGCGTCGAGGGCGACGCCGGTGCCCGTGACGCCGCCGCCGACCACCAGGATGTCGAACTGCTCGGACCCGAGTCGCCGCCAGTTCTCGGCGCGTTCCGACGGTCCCAGCCTCGTTGGGTTGATCATGTCTTTACCTCCCCGTCCAGTTCAATGATCGGCTCACGGCCGCTCGCCATGTGTCGCGCTGCTCCAGCCGCCAGGTGAGGTCCCGGGTGGGTGGGAAGCGGGCGCCGGCCCGCCAGCGCCGGCGCAGCGTGTCCAGGTCGGACCAGATCCCGACGGCCAGGCCCGCCGCGTACGCCGCGCCCATGGCGGTCGTCTCGACGTTCTCCGGCCGCACCACCGGGATTCCCAGCTGGTCGGCCTGGATCTGCAGCAGCAGGTCGTTGGCGGCCATGCCACCGTCGACCGGAAGCTCGCGCAGGTCCAGGCCGGTGTCCGTGCGCATCGCCTCCAGCACGTCGCCGATCTGCAGGGCGGTTGCCTCCAGCGCCGCCCGGGCCAGGTGCCGGCGGTCGGCGTAGCGGGTCAGCCCGACGATCGTGCCTCGGGCGTCGGGCCGCCAGTGCGGCGCGAACAGGCCGGAGAAGGCCGGTACGACGTACACGCCGCCGTTGTCGTCGACCTGCCGGGCGAGGACCTCGACCTCCTCGGCGCGCTGGATGATGCCCAGGTTGTCGCGGAGCCACTGCACGAGGGCGCCGGTGACGGCGATGGACCCTTCCAGCGCGTACACCGGGTCGTGCCCGTGGCACTGGTAGGCGACGGTGGTGATCAGGCCGTGTTTCGACGGCACCGGATCGGAGCCGGTGTTGAGCAGGACGAACGCGCCGGTGCCGTAGGTGCCCTTCGCCTCGCCGGGGGCGAAGCGGGCCTGCCCGAACAGCGCGGCCTGCTGGTCGCCGAGGATGCCGCCGACCGGTACGCCGGGCAGCGGCCCGTCCCGGTGGCCGTGGGCCACGACGCCGCTGGAGGCGCGGATGTCCGGCAGGACGCCGAGCGGCACCCCCAGCTCGGCGGCGAGGTCGGCGTCCCAGTCGACCGTGGCCAGGTCCATCAACATGGTCCGGGAGGCGTTCGTGACGTCGGTGACGTGCAGCCCGCCGTCCACGCCGCCGGTGAGGTTCCAGACCAGCCAGCTGTCGATGGTCCCGGCGGCCAGGTCCCCGCGCTCCGCGGCCTCCCGGGCGCCGGGCACGTGGTCGAGGATCCAGCGGATCTTCGGCGCGGAGACGTAGGTGCTCAGCGGCAGACCGGTGCGCGACCGGTACCGGTCGGGGCCGGCCGGCCCGGCGAGCTGGCGGCACGACTGCTCGGTGCGGGTGTCCTGCCAGACGATGGCGCGGTGGATCGACCGGCCGGACCGGCGGTCCCACACCACCACCGTCTCCCGCTGGTTGGTGATGCCGACGGCGGCCAGCTCCGCGGGGCCGCAGCCGGCCCGGTCGAGGGCGTCGGCGATCACGGTACGGGTGTTCGCCCAGATCTCGTCGGCGTCGTGCTCCACCCAGCCCGGCCGGGGAAAGTGCTGCCGGTGCTCGACCTGCGCCGCCGTCACCACCCGGCAGTCGGCGTCGACCAGCAGCGCCCGGGTGCTGGTGGTGCCCTGGTCGACGGCCAGCACGAGACCCTCGGAGACCGCGTTGTTCACAGCTGAACCACTCCTTTCACCACGGTTATGGCCGCACCGGTCAGCGCGAGGGCCACCACGGCCTGCCGGGCCCGGCGCGCCGGTATCCGGTCGGACAGGCGGTTACCGACGAGGATCCCGACGGTGAGGCCGGCGCCCACGAGGGCCCAACCGGCCGCCGGCAGGGACGGCAGGCTGCCCTTGGCCAGCAGCGACGCGACGCCGAGGGTCGCGAAGATGAGCTGGGCCGTGGCCGCGAAGGAGCGTTGCGGCCAGCCGGTGGAGATCGCGTAGACGGTGATCGCCGGGCCGCCGACCCCGGCGGTGACGTTCATGAAACCCGACCCGGCCCCGGCCAGCAGGCCGGCGCGGACGTCGCGGGCGGCCCCGCCCGGGCCGGTCGGAGCGTCGGCCGGCCGGCGGGTACGACCCCGCACGAGCACCACCGCCAGCGCGGCCAGCACCAGCCCGCCGACGACGACGGAGAGCGCCGGGCCGGGCAGGTTCCGGGCCACCCAGGCGCCCGGCAGCACGGCCACCACGGCCGGGCCGAGCAACAGGCCGGCCCGCCGGACGTCCACGTCCCGCCACACCTGCACGAGCACGACCAGCGCGGTGAGGGTGCCGCAGAGGTTGACCAGGAGCACGCCGTTGAACGGGTCGGTCAGCAGCACCACGAACGGCGAGGCCACCAGCGCGAACCCCAGGCCGGTGGCGCGCTGCGTTCCCGCGCCGACGAGGACGGCCGCCGCGAGTGCGGTCAGATGCAGCAGGGTCACCGGGGATCACGGCCGCCAGGCGAGGTACCGCTGGTCGGTGAACTCGGCCAGGCCCTCGGCGGAGCCCTCCCGCCCGAGCCCGGCCTGCTTGACTCCGCCCATCGGGGCGAACGCCACCGACGGCAGCGGGTCGTTGGCGCCGAGGATGCCGACCTGCATCCGGTCGGCCATCCGCCAGACGCGGGCCGGGTCCCGGCTGTAGACGTAGCCGGCGAGGCCCAGCTCGGTGGCGTTGGCCCGGGCGACGGCTTCGTCCTCGTCGCGGAAGCGGAAGACGGCGGCGGCGGGTCCGAAGACCTCCTCGCGGGCGATGCGGGCGTGGTCGGGCACGTCGACCAGCAGGGTCGGCGGCAGGTAGTGCCCGTGCCAGGGCACCGCCCGTTCGTCGGTGAGTCGGCGCGCGCCGGCGGCGAGCGCCTCGTCCACCAGCGCGGTGACCGCGTCGACCCGGTCGGAGTCGATCACCGGGCCGAGGTCGGGGCAGGGATCGTCGAGGCCGTTGCCGATGCTCAGCGCGTCGAGCCGCTCGGCCAGTCGGCCGGCGAACTCGTCGTGGACCCGCTCGTGCACCAGGAAGCGGTTGGCCGCCACGCAGGACTGGCCGGTGTTGCGGGTCTTGGCCAGCACGGCGCCCTCGACGGCGGCGTCGAGGTCCGCGTCGTCGAAGACGACGAACGCCGCGTTGCCGCCGAGTTCGAGCAGCGGCCTGACGATCCGGCGCGCCGCGCCGGCCATGATCCGGCCGCCGACGCCGGTGGAGCCGGTGAAGGTGACCACCCGGACGGCGCGGTGGTCGAGCAGCGCGTCGGTGAGTTCCGCGGCCGGTCCGTGCACGAGGTTGACCACCCCGGCGGGCAGCCCGGCGTCGGTCAGCGCACGGATCAGCTCGGTGACCGCCAGCGGCGCCTTCTCCGACACCCGGGCGACGACGGTGCAGCCGGCGGCCAGGGCGGGCGCGAGCTTGCGGGCCTGGATGGAGCAGGGGAAGTTCCACGGGGTCAGGCTGGCCACGACCCCGGTGGGGCGACGCAGGGTGAGCTGCCGGCGACCCGGCTGTTCGCTGGTGAGCAGCTCGCCCTGGGGCCGGCGGACCTGCTCGGCGAACCAGCGGAAGTACTCCGCGCTGAAGGAGACCTCGGCGAGTGCCTCCGGCAGCCGCTTGCCGGCCTCCCGGGCCAGCAGCTCACCGATGGAGCTCTGCCGCTCGCCGATCAGTTCGGCGGCCCGCAGCAACAGGTCGGCACGGACCCGGGGCGGGGTGTCGGCCCAGGCGTCGAACGCGGCGGCGGCGGCGTCCGCGGCACGTCGGGCGTCGGTCGCGTCGCCCCACCCGACCCGGCCGACGACGCTGCCGTCGGCCGGGTCGGTCACGTCGAGGTGGTGGTCGGGGGTGTGCCAGGTCCCGTCGATGAGCATGGTGCCCGTCACGTCGGTGACCCTCCTTCAGTCGATGAGCAGATCAGGGCGGTGCCGGCCGGCGACGGTCACGCTCGGCCAGTCCGGGTCGTGCACGAGAGGTCGCGGCCCGGCCGGGGTGACCAGGCAGGTGTCCTCGACCTTCCAGCCGGCGCCGGAGGGGTTCCAGGCCACGACGCTGCCCGCGGTGAGCGGGTCCGCCGAGCCGGGGTGGGCGGGGTATTCCCGGGGCTGCCAGCCGGAGAATCCGCCCTGGTGGTGCCGGTGCCACTCGGTGGCGTCGAAGCCGTACGCCGGGTAGGCGGCGACGCCGGCGGCGACCACGTCGCCGATCGGCGTCCCCACCCGGCTGGCGTCCAGGAACGCCGCCTCCACGTCGAGCAGCCGCCGGTAGGCGTCCCGGTCCTCCCCCGTGGGTGGGGTGAAGCAGCGGATCCGGGTGACGCTGGCGATCAGACCGTCGCGGCGGGCGCAGCAGACCAGCATGACCCGGTCGGTGATGCTGGCGGCGGTGGGCAGCGGGTGGCGGTGCGCGGCACCCCGCCGGTCGGCGGCGACGAAGAGCGCGACCGGGTCGAGCGCCCGGTCGAGCAGCTCGGCGGCGAGCAGCGCCGCGGCGGCGTACTCGGTCATGCCGGGCCGGCAGCGTCCGGCGGCGACGGTGGCGGCCCGCGCGGCGTCGGCGCAGACGCCGCCCAGCGTCTCGGCCTGGGCGGTGGTGAGCTGCCGGCGCAGGGCCGCGACGTCGGCGCGGACGTCGACCATGCCGGGCGCGGGCCGGTCGGAGCCCACGCCCGGGCCGGTCGGCAGCGCCGCCGACCGGTCCTCCCACCACGGCACGACGGCCCATTCGACGGCCCGGTCGGCCAGTTCGGTGTCGCGTAGCCGGGGCGCCTCGATGGCGTTGGCGACCACGGTCAGCCGGGCGGCGGCGTGGCGGCCACCGTCCGGGTCGGCGCCCCGGTCCCGGCAGTCGACGACGATGTCCAGGCAGGACGTGTCGAGGGTCTGCGGCACGTGGGAGCGGGCGCCGGTGAGCCAGCTGATCGTCGCCGGCTCCCGCAGCACCAGCGTGTCCAGGCCGTGCCGGTCGGCCAGGGCGGCCAGCCGGGTGAGCTTGTCGGGCAGGTCGTCACCCATGCCGTACCACCTGCCGGCGGACGGGCTGCCCGCCGGCCGCCTCCGCCACGCCGCCCCGGATCCGTACCGTCGTGTCGGTGCCGTCGAAGCCGGCGAGGCGCAGGTCGCGGTCGGCGTCGCCGAAGACGTGCAGCGTCCACGGCAGCCCGACCAGGTCGTCGGTGCGGCGGAACTCCTCCGGCAGGTCGACGCGGGGAATGACCGCGCCGTCGCGGACCAGCACGGGCATCCGCTCCAGCGGCACGTCGACGCTGTGCCAGCCGGGGCCCTGGTAGCGCTCGCCGGTGAGCAGGTCGGTCCACTGTCCCGCCGGGACGTGGAACCGGCGGCGGACCGGCTCGTCACCGTCGTCGAAGATCGGTACGACCAGCAGGTCCTCGCCGAGCAGGAACTGCCCGTCGAGGCCGGTGGCGACCGGGTCGTGCGGGTCGTGCAGGGCGCACGGCCGCAGCATCGGCCAGCCGCGGGCCGCGGACTCGGTGGCGACCTGCCACAGGTACGGCAGCAGCGAGTAGCGCAGGCGGATCCAGTCCCGGCTGACGGCCAGCGCGCGCGGGCCGAACGCCCAGGGTTCCCGGGGCCGCAGCCCGTGGGCGCGCATCAGCGGCGACAGGGCGCCGAGCTGCGTCCAGCGCACGTAGAGGGCGGGGGTGAGTTCGGGGCCGAAGAAGCCACCGATGTCGTGGCTCCAGAATCCCGGAGCGGACAGCGCGTAGGACAGGCCGCCGCGGACCGTGGCGCGCATGCCTGCCACCGTGGATTCGGCGTCCCCACCCCACTGGCCGGGGTAGCGGTGCGAGCCGGCCCAGCCGGAGCGACCCCAGACCAGCGGGTCCCGGCCGGTCCGTTCGGCGATCACCGCGCTCACCGCGCCGTTGTAGCGCAGCGGGTAGAGGTTGTGGGCGTGCCGGGGCGGGGTGCCGTCGGCGAGGGCGGCGTCGTCGGGCAGCCCCTCACCGAAGTCGGTCTTGAACACCGCCACCCCGTCGTCGAGGAAGTCGGCGTGCAGGTCCTGCCACCAGCGGCGGGCCCGCGGGTTGGTGAAGTCGATCAGGGCGCGGGGTCGGCCGTCCGGGGTGGGGGTGCCGCGCAGCCGGGCGGTCGCCCCGGCGGTGTCGCGGACCAGGTAGCCGGCCGCCTCCGCCTCCGCGTAGCGCGGGGAGGCGGGGTCGAGGTACGGCAGTTCCCACACCGACAGGCGGCAGCCGTACGCGTCGAGGGCCTTGACGAACGCGGCCCGGTCGCCGAAGCGGTCGGTGTTCCAGATGAAGTCGGTGTTGAGCCGGTCCACGACGAGCCAGTCGGGGTCGAGGTGCAGCACGTCGCAGGGGACGTCGTGGTCGGCCATGCCCCGGGCGACGCCCTCCATCTCCGTACGGGAGTGGTAGCGGCAGCGTCCCATCCAGTAGCCGAAGGCCCACAGCGGCGGACGGTTCGGCCGGCCGGTCAGCGCGGTGTAGTCGCCGAGGCGCACCTTCGGGTCGGCGTCGACGCAGACGTACAGGTCGATCGCCTCGTCGGCGGCGGTGAGGGCGAGCACGCTGGGCCGGGTGTGCCCGACGTCCGCGGTGACGGTGGCGCCGGTGTTGAGGAATCCGGTGTAACCGGCGGTGGAGTGCCAGACCGGCACCGGCTTGTACGCCATGCCGGTGCCGGTGCCCAGCGCGTCCTCGACCCGCAGCAGCAACTGCTGTCCGTTCTTGACCAGCCGGCCGAACTGCTCGCCGAAGCCGGTGATCTCCTCGTCCGGGCCGAGTTCGCAGTGCAGGGTGGTGTGCTCGCCGTCGCCGAGCACGGGCGGGGCCATGGGGAACCCGGCGACCTGGCGCAGTCGTTCGCCGGTACGCAGCACCGTGCGTCCGTCGGCGTCGGTGACGGTGACGGCGAACGGGAACCGGCCGATGCGTACGCCCATCCGGCCGGTGCTGACGGTGAGGTGGTCGGGGTGCTCCTCGATGCGGGGCTCGACCGGTTCCGGCCGGGGGTCGGTGACGATCCCCAGCCAGGTCGGGTCCTCGGCGAGCACCCGGGCGCCGGCGGGGGCCACCACGATCCGAACGGTGCGCGGCCCGGCGAACGCCACCCGTACCTGCCAGGTCCTGGTGGTCAGCGGCGGCAGGCGCAGGTCCGGCAGGTTGGGCATGGTGGTTTCCACGCCCTGGTCGGTGACCGGTTCGCCGGTCAGCCAGCCCGGCGTTCCGGGCAGCCGGACGGCCGGGTGGGCGTCGACGTCGACCACGACGCCGGGGCCGTCGCGGCGCACCCGACCGACCCGGCGCAGGATCTCGGGGGTGCCCGTTTCGTCGTCGTACACGATGCCGGTCACCCCTTCACCGCGCCGGAGGTCATGCCGGCGACGAAGTAGCGCTGGAGCAGCACGTAGCCGACCACCACCGGCAGCGAGGAGAGCACGACGCCGGTGAACAGCAGCGGGTAGTCGGTCTGGAACTCGCCCTGGAAGCTGAGCAGGGCCAGCGGCAGGGTCCGTTTCTCCGCGGACTGGATGAACAGCAGCGGGTAGAGCAGTTCGTTCCAGTGCATGACGAACAGGAAGATCGCGGTCGCCGCCAGCGACGGCAGGGAGAGCGGCATGACCACCGAGCGGTAGGTCCGCCACGGCCCGGAGCCGTCGAGGGCGCTGGCCTCGTACAGCGTGCTGGGCAGGGTGCGCATGAATCCGCCGAGGATGAACACGGCGACCGGCAGGGTGACCACGACGTTGATCAGGATCAGGCCGAGCAGGCTGTCGAGCAGGCCGAGCCGGCCGAAGAGCACGTACTGCGGGATCATGTTGGCCTGGGCGGGCACGGACATGCCCAGCACCAGGAACCCGAAGATGAGCCACCCCCGCCAGCCGGGAATGCGGGCCACCCCGTACGCGGCCAGGCTGCCGAGGAACAGCGTCAGCGTCACCGACACGACGGTCACCAGGGTGCTGTTGACGAACGCGCCGCTGAGGTTCTGCTCGGTGAGCACCGTGCGGTAGTTCTCCGCCGACAGCGACGTGGGCGGGGCGAACGGGTTCTCGAACAGGGCGCCGGTGGTCTTGAACGTGCCGAACAGGATCACCGTCAGCGGTACGACGATCAGGACCGCGTAGCTGGCGAGGATGGCGCGTCGGCCGAGTGTGGCGAGCATGTGGCCTCCCTCAGGTGTCCGCCGTGGTCGCCCGGAGCATGCGTCGCTGCGTGACGGTCACGACCCCGATGAGGATCATGAACAGCAGCGACTCTGCGGCGGCGTAACCGAAGTCCGAGTTGGCGAACGTGGTGTAGATGCGGGTGGAGAGGATGTCCAGCGACGACTTCGGCGGGTTGCCGCCGAGGCCGAGGATCAGGTCGAACGCCTTGAACGACTGGATCGTGGTGTAGGCGACCACGATGGCCGTCGCGGGCGCGATCATCGGCCAGGTGATGTGCCGGAACTTCGCCCACCGGCCGGCGCCGTCGATGCCGGCGGCCTCGTACAGCTCGACCGGGATGGACTGCAGGCCGGCCACGAAGACCACCATCATCTGCCCGGCGTGGAACCAGACCTGGGTGACCGCCACCCAGTAG
Source organism: Micromonospora citrea (assembly GCF_900090315.1). Classification (NCBI taxonomy): domain Bacteria; kingdom Bacillati; phylum Actinomycetota; class Actinomycetes; order Micromonosporales; family Micromonosporaceae; genus Micromonospora; species Micromonospora citrea. The sequence goes on from NZ_FMHZ01000002.1 coordinate 282,019, forward strand.
ATCGCCTGGTCGTCGCCGAGGAACGACGAGCGCATCCCGCCCAGCCCGACGGCGTCGAGCGACCGGTTGATCAGGCCGAAGTTCGGGTCGTAGACGAACTTCCAGATGAACGCCACCGACACCGAGGACAGGATGGTGGGGAAGAAGAACAGCGACCGGAGGATGACGCTGCCGCGGGAGTTGCGGGCCAGCAGGACGGCGAGCAGCAGCGACAGCGCGGTCTGCGCGATCACCACCACCAGCATGAACTTGAGGTTGTTGACCAGCGCGTTGCGGAACAGGTCGTCGCCGGTCAACGCCCGGGTGAAGTTGTCCAGGCCGACGACCTCGTAGCCGGCGCTGAAGCCGTCCCAGTCGGTGATCGCGTACTGCACGGCCTGCGCGGTGGGGATGGCGAAGAAGACGACCAGCAGGGCCACCGCCGGCAGCGGGAACAGGTAGAGGCCCGGGTGCACGCGGGTGGCGCGGCGGCGCGGCCGCCTGCCGGCCGGGCCCGCGGCGGTGGCGGCGCCCGGCCGCGCCGAGCCGCCGGTGGTGCCCGGCGGGTCGGCGCGTCCAGTTGCGGTACGTGGGGTCATGGCATTTACCTGCGCTGGTCGACGATCCGCTGGGCCTCCTCGGCCGCCTGCTGGGGTGCGGTGCCACCGACCACCTTGACGCAGGCGCCCTCGACCGCGTTACGGATGTCCAGGTCGAGGAACTGGAACCGGGGAGCGAGCAGCGTCTTGCGGCTCAGCCAGGGCTGGGTGGCCTTGAGGTCGGCGTTGGTGTAGTCGACCCCCTTGACCGTGAGGTGCTGGGCGGTGGCGTTGGCGTAGGTGGCGGCGTTGGCCGGGTCGCTGAGGAAGTCCAGCCAGGCCAGCGCGGCCGGCTGCACGTCGGACTTGGCGTTCACGCCGAGGATGAACGTGGCGTTGTAGACACCCTCGTTGCGGGCCTTGTCCTTGCTGGTGGTGATCGGCGCGATGACGTTCATCGGGAACTTCGCCCCGAGCGCGCGGACCGCGGCGAGGTGGTAGCTGCCGGTGGCGAGCATCGCGGCCTTGCCGGTGGCGAAGAGCTGCTGCGCCGGTTCCACCGCCGTGCCGGTCGGGCTCGGCTGGAAGTACGGGCGGAGCTGGGCGTACTGCTCCAGCGTCTTGAGGAACCAGTCATCGGTGCACTTCGCCTCGCCCCGCTCGATCCTGGTGCACATGTCGTCGGTGGGCGCGTTGTTGGACACCATCGAGTTGAACAGCTGGCCGGCGTTGCCCGGCTCACCACCCGGCCAGGCGATCGGCACCACGCCCTGGCCCTTGAGCTTCTCGCAGAGGGCGAGGAAGCCGTCCCAGTCGGCGGGCGCCTCGGTCACGCCGGCCCGCTCGAAGATGTCGGCGTTGTACAGCGGCATCGGGAAGACCACCTGGTACGGCAGGCCGTACTGCTTGCCGTCCTGGGCGCCGGCCCGCAGCAGCCCCGGCTCGAACCGGCCGAGCAGTTCGGAGCCGGACAGGTCGGTGTAGACCTGCGCCTTGACGAAGTTCTCGAACTGGGCGCCCCGGAACGTGGCGAACGCGTCACCGACGTTGCCGCCGCGCAGCCGCTGCAACGCCTGGGCGTTGTAGTCGTTCGACGGCGCGATGTCCTGGGTGATCTTCGCGTCCGGGAACTTCGCGGTGAAGGAGGCCATCAGCTTGTCGAACGTCTCCCGGTCCTCGCCGCGCCAGTGGGCGAAGGAGACCTCGCCGGTGGGCTTGCCGGTCTGGACGGCCTTCGGCGCGCCGGAACCGCCGCTGTCGCCGCCGGGGCCGGCGCACGCGGCGGTGGCGGCGGCCACGCCGGTCAGTCCGATCAGGCGGAACAGGTCACGGCGGCGGTAGGACGATCGGGGGTGGGTTGTCATGACTCATCTCCTCGGGACGGAGTCGTCACCATTCAACGACGGGGATGTTCAGCAGATCGGCGGCGGCCCGCAGCGCGGGTCGGACGTCCCGCCAGGCCAGCACCGTGTGGTGGGGGAAGCCGCCGGTGACCAGCCCGTGCACGAAGGCGGTGGCGTCGGTGTCGAGTCGGACGTCGGCGGTGTTGCCTTGGAACCGGTTGACCGCCGGCAGGGACTCGCCGGCGGCGATCAGGAGCCGCAGCCCGTCGCCGGACGGCTCCTCCGTCAGTCGTGCCATGATCACCGGGCCGGTACGCAGGCTGAAGTTGCCCGCCACCCCGATCCGGCGGTTGCAGTGCACGTCCTGGGTCGCCTGGGCCGGGTCGGCGGCCAGGCTGGTCGCCGCGGATCCGCAGTGCCACAGTCGGACCACGTTGGTGGCGGCGTCGAGGTCGACGGTGTCGACCAGGTAGGTGGTGCCCGCGCCGAGCGCCTCCAGCAACAGCATCGTCACCGCGCCGTAGACGTCGCGCTCGCAGACGGTCGGGGTGCCCTCGTCGGCCAGCCGGGACAGCGACGAGCACGGGCACACACCGAGCCGGCTGGGAAACTCCGGCCAGCAGCGCACCGCCACCGCGGCGAGGGAGTCCTGGGCGGTCCAGTCCCGCATCGCGCAGGTGACCGCGGCGTGCCGTGCCACCTCCGTGGGATCGAGACCGGCGAGGCTGGGCCGGGCCGCGGTCACCGCCGCCAGCTCGGCCGCCCGCTGCGGCTCGCCGACCGCGCCGATCCGCTCGAAGGCGGCGTCCACGGTCAGCGGGGCGACGTCGAGGCCGAACAGACGGTCCAGCAGGGCCGGGTCGTACTCGCTCGGGGTGAACCCGGGGGGCGCGTCGCCGAGCAGGCCGACGCGCCGCCCCCGCAGCGTGGCCAGGGCGCGTTCGGCGTCCGCGCGGTCGCCGCGTTCCCGCTGGTGGTCCGGTTGCGGCGGCGCCGGCGGCAGCTCACCGGCCAGCGCGCGGCGCAGCGCCTCGCGGACCTGCGGCTCGTCGGGGTCGCCGTAGAGCAGGCGCACCTGCGCGCCGGCGCCGACCAGCGCGTGGCCGAAGAGGTTGGCTCCGCACAGCGAGTTGAGCCAGAGCCGGTCGCCGACCGGGCCGGGCTCCCGGAAGGACCAGAGCAGCACCGGCCGGTCCAGGTCGCGGTAGAGCGCCAGCGCCGGGGACGCGTCGGAGAACGAGGCGCAGACGTTGACGACGAGGTCGGCGTCCGGATCGACGAAGCGGGCCGCGTCGGCCACGTCCTCGGGGGTCATCACCAGGTCCGTCGGGCCGGCGACGGTGGCGCCGAGTTCGGTCAGCAGTGCGCGGGCCTGCTCCGCCCGCTGCCGGGCCACGTCGACCACGAAGGTCGGGCGGGCGGTGGGCACCATCACGACGCGGGGCATGGTCACCGCTCCCCCATCGCGGCGTCGACCACGTCGCCGAGGCGACGCAACCGCGCGACGGCGTGGGTGGCCAACTCGGTCTCCAGGTCGGTGGCGCCGATGCAGGACGCCCAGACGGCGCGTCCGGCCAGGAACCCGGAGGCGCCCTCGGCACAGGCCAGCCGGACCGCCTCGGGGAAGACGTCCTCGGGGACCCCGGAGGAGAGCACCACCCAGGGGCTGGCCACGGTCTCGGTGATCCGCGAGCAGCGGCGCCGGATCTCGTCGGGGTCGCCCTGGCCGCGCAGCGGCACCTCGGCCTTGTACAGGTCGGCGCCGAGCGAGCCGAGTTCGGCGGCGGCGGCCAGCACGCCCTCGTCCCAGTCCCAGGCGCGGCCGTCGAGCGGCCGGCGGGAGACGGGCTCGACGATGCTGATCAGGCCGGCGCGCCGGCACCGGTCGACGAACTCCTCCACCATCGCGATCCGGGGGCCGGGGTCGGTGTCGGGCCGGTAGAGCACCAGCAGTTTCTGCGCCACGGCACCCTGCTCCCGGACCCGCTCGGGCACCACGTCGGGGTCGATGTCGACCTCGCCGACGAGCTCTCCGTGGGCGGTGTGGAACCGGTCGGCGGCCGCGATGAGGGCGCAGCCGGGAGCGACCGCCCGCTCGGCGACCACCCGGTCGAAGGCGAACTGTCGGTCGACCAGCACGGCGGAGGCGTACGGGGTCAGGATGCGGGCCGCGGCGAGCTTGAAGGCGGTCACCTGCTCGTCGCTGACGGGCTCCGCCTGGTGCTCGGCGAACATGGCCCGCATCGCCTCGCGCTGGTCGATGGCGAGCATGGCGTACCCACCCGAGGGTCGGCGCAGCACGGACAGGTCCGGTGCGGTGGTGGGTCCTGAGCTCACAGGTCTTCCTCCTGTCGATCGGGTAGGACACCGTCCAGGGCGGACAGCACCTCTGCGTGGTTCGGGATGGCCGAGCGGCCGTCGATCCCACGGCAGGACAGCGCGGCGGCGACGTTGGCGTAGCGCAGGCACTGCGTCAGGGGCAGGTCGCGGACCCACGCCGCCAGCAGAGCGCCGTGGAAGACGTCCCCGGCGCCGAGCGTGCTCACCACGTCGACCGGCAGGCCGGCGGCCTCCACCGGTGGGTACCCGGCCCGGGCGGCCACCGAGCCCTCGGCGCCCCGGGTGGCGACCACGGTCCGCGCGCCCTCGGCCAGCGCCCGGCCGAGCAGGTCGGCCACCGGCAGCGACCCGTGGCGGGCGGCCAGTGCCTCGACGGTGGGCACGTACAGGTCGACGTCGGCCAGCCGCAGGTCGGCGATCGGGTTGCCGCCGTCGACCGAGACGCGGGGCCGGGCGGCGGCCGGGAGTTGGTCGAGCAGGGCCCGGGCCACCGGCCACCCGCGGTGGTCGACGTGCACCCAGCCGGCGCCGGTGAGCCGGTCCAGCAGCGCCGGGTCGGCACCGAGGCTCAGGGCTGGCACCGGGCGGGTGCAGATGGCCCGGGTGGCCCGGGAGCGGTCGATGACCACGACGCTGGCCTGGGACGGCTGCCCGGGCACGACGCGTACCCCCGTGGTGTCCACGCCCTCGGCGCGCAGCCCGGCGACGATCCGCTCCCCCTCGTCGTCGTCGCCGACCGCACCGACGAAGGCGGCCGGCACGCCGAGCCGGGCCGCGGCGACGGCGGCGGTGGCAGCCGGGCCGCCGCCGGCGTACCGGACGGCGGCGGCGACCTGGCGTTCGTCCGGCTCCGGGAAGCGATCGACGAGCGTGATCGCGTCGAAGGTCGCGGCGCCGACGAACACGATCGGGGGTCGTGACGTGCTGCTCGCCATCCGAACCTCCGCCAAGCGTTTCTGCTGGTCAAGGGCGGTAGGGTGACTGACACCACCACCGCGGTGTTAAAAACAAAACACATGGGTGTTCGGAAGTCAACACCTCTGATGTAGGCTCAGCGTCGATCCGGGGGCGGCGCGGGCCGACACCGGATCGGGAGGCGGGGGATGACGAGAGCACGGACGGCGGAGCCCGGGGCACGCCGCGGCACACGCGACGGTCGATGCGTCCGCAAGCGAGGCTCGGCCGTAGAGTTGGAGTCCCCGCGGTCGCACCGGCGCCCGACACGCCCGCCCCGGTCCACAGGGCGGCCACACGGGCCCGGCACAGCGACGCAGACGACCGCGACGAGGAGAGGGCGGTGGCGGTGACGAGCGAGGTGGCCACGCCGACGAGCGCGGCGGCGCGGCGTCAGGCGATCATGCGACGCCTGCACACCACCGGCTTCGCCTCCATCACCGACCTGAGTCAGCTGTTCGGCGTCTCCGACATGACGATCCGGCGCGACCTGAAGCGGTTGTCGGAGACCGGCGAGTTGCGGGTGGTCCACGGTGGAGCGAGCCTGCCGCACGGCACCCTGCGCACAGCCAGCTTCGCCAGCCGGGCCGGGCAGGAGGCGGAGAGCAAACGACGCATCGCCGAGCGGGCCGCGACCCTGATCGAACGCAACGCGACCGTCGCCGTCGACGCGGGCACCACCGCGTACGAGCTGGCCACCCACCTGCCGCCCGGCTTCCAGGGCAGCGTCATCACCCACTCGATCCCCGTGCTGCAACACCTGCTCGGCCTGCCCGACGTGCAGGTCGTGGCCCTCGGTGGCCAACTCCTCGCGGACAGTCAGGCGCTGGTCGGTGAGATCACCGTCCGGTGCCTGGAGGGGCTGCACGCGGACGTCTTCTTCCTGGCCGCCGCGGCCATCAACGCCGGCGGCATCTACGTCGCCGCCGACGTGGAACGCCCCACCAAGCGTGCCCTGATCGACATCTGCGACCGGGTGGTCGTCCTCGCCGACCACACCAAGTTCGCCACCTCGGCCCCGATCCGACTGGTCACGTTCGACCTGGTCGACATGGTGGTGACCGACCAGCCTCCGCCGCCGGCGGTGGCCGACGCGCTACGCGCGGCCGACGTGGAACTCATCGTCTGCGCCGGCTGACGCGTCGAGTGCGGCCAGCACCAACGCCACACCGCCGGCCGCGTCGGCCGTTCCGAGTTCACGACCGTCTGCTGCCCTGACGAGATATCGCCCGTCCCGCAGCGGCTCCACGAAGGGACAGTCGTCGCTGTACGGAAGGCTCACGGTCCGGCTGAAGCGCAGCGTCCGGTGGCTGGTGTACGGCAGCAGCGCTCGCAGTCGCGGTTCGCGGAACGCGTGCGCGACGAACGGACGCAGGCGAGTCAGCTGGCGCGCCTGCGAAGGGTCTTCGTGGTACTGCCGCCATCGATGGCCGATGGCCTCGGCGTCGCCGCGCTCGTACGCCTCGGCGAACCCGTCGGTGCGCAGGAACGGCCATGCCGAGACCAACTGGCGAAGGCGGACGCCCGACTGCCAGGCGTGCATCGCCGCGGCGACGCCCGACAGTTCGACTGTCGTGCCCCGCGCCATGCCCACGCCTCGCGCCCGCAACCGCAGGCAGAAGGCTCGTTCGCCGATGCCCGTCACGACATCGGCGTCGCGTTCGACGCCGACGACTCTCGCCGCGACGTGCCGCCAGCCGGGCGAGGACACGTGGCGGGCCCGGCAGGCGAGACCGGCCGCGTCGAACTGGCCTTGCAGGGCCCGCCGGAGGTCGCCTGCCCGAGCGATGTCCGGGTACGGGACCGGGTCCGGCCCGGCCCGGCCGCGCTGGTCGGACACACGTCAATCATGCTCGCCCACGCCGAGCGGTGGCCCGGGCAGGGGTTGCCGCCGGGGTGGCTCGATACGACCGGTCGAGCCGGAACGAGTCGGCACAACTGCGGGGACTATCCTTCGCGGGCCTGAGTCACACCGAGAATGTTGCCCTCGCTGTCCTTGAACCAGGCACCGCGCATCGTCGGAAACTCCGCGACGCCGTTGACTGTCTTGAGGCCCGGGAGATCATACTCTTCGAACGTCACGCCGCGCCTCCGGAGATCCGCCATCTCGGCGTCGAGGTCGGCGACCAGCCAGGCCGCCAGCGTGTGGGGCGCCTGCCCGGCGTTTGACGTGGGATAGACGAAGAACCGCGTTCCACCGGACTCGAAATGGACCGCGTCCTCGGCTTCCTGCGACACGGCCAGGCCCAGCGTCTCACGATAGAAACGCTTGGCCCGCTCCATGTCGCTCGCGGGAATGGCCGCCTGCGCCGGTGCGTCTGCCAACATGTTGCTCACCTCGTGCGACAGCGTAATCCCCGCCGGGGCGGCAAGCTTCCGCTTTGCCCCACATCGTCGCCTGGCGCACACCGCTCGCCCGGTACGCCCGCCAGGAACCTGTGGACGCCCGGTCGTGGCAGCGGCGCCCTCTCGCCTCGGTGACGCCGGTCGTGGCAGCGGCGCCCTCGCGCCTCGGTGACGGCGGAGACGCGCTGCCACGCGCCTCGCGATCGGCAGCGCTGACGGCAACGGGTGGCGGGTGATGCCCACCCGCCGCATCGGAGAGGTCCTCGGGACCGGCCTGTCGAATCCATGCCCGGCAGTTCGGCATGGCATCAGATTGGATTCGCCGGCCACGCGCCCCGGCTCCCCTGCGCCCCCTCCGGAATATGACGATCGCATGACGGAACCTCACGATCTCATGACGTTTCTCAATCGCGGTCGTCATATTCGCACGATCGGCCACAACGGACCTACCAGTCCGCAGGGCCGGCGAAAAACCGGCACAAAAGCTTCATGATCGCCTGAATCAGTCCCGTCTGTGAGCGGCGAACCTGCTCCGCCTGCGCACACACGTCCGAATTCACAGCCCCGGGCGCGCATATTCCTGTGGTCAATTCCACAGTTCCTCAGGTTGCGACTGGAATCCCGCCGATGACGTCGGTAGGTTCTCGGGCCAGCCCTTGCGGTGCGATGAATGTGACCGATGTTGATATCGACGGACGAGACACGAAGATGTGACCGCCGGCGCGATCCGCCAGCGGTCGTTATCGGAGAGGGGATCGTGCCCGCACTCAGAGTGAAGTCGCTCTACAAGATCTTCGGCAGCCGCACCGACGAGGCGATGCGACGTCTCGCCTCCGGCGCGCCCCGCGCCGAGGCGCTGGCCGGGCTGCCGGCCACGGCGGCCGTGATCGACGCGAACTTCGAGGTACGCCCCGGCGAGATCTTCGTCGTGATGGGCCTGTCCGGCTCCGGCAAGTCGACCCTCATCCGCATGCTCAACGGCCTGCTGCGCCCCACCACGGGCAGCGTGCGGGTCGACGGGGTCGAGTTGACCACGTTGAAGCCCGCGGCGCTGCGCAAGCTGCGACGGGAGAAGATCAGCATGGTCTTCCAGCATTTCGCGCTCATGCCGCACCGGACTGTGCTGGAGAACGCCGGCTACGCGCTTGAGGTCGCCCGGCTACCGAAGGCCGAGCGGCGCGAGCGCGCCCTGAAGGCGCTGCGCATGGTCGGGCTCGAGGAGTGGGCGGACAAGCTCCCCCGCGACCTGTCCGGCGGCATGCGTCAGCGGGTCGGGCTGGCCCGCGCGCTCGCGGCCGGCACCGACATCCTGCTGATGGACGAGGCGTTCTCCGCGCTGGATCCGCTCATCCGCCGGGAGATCCAGGACCAGCTCCTCGAACTCCAGGCCGAGCTGGGCAAGACCATCGTCTTCATCACCCACGACCTCAACGAGGCCATGCGGCTCGGCGACCGGATCGCGGTGATGCGGGACGGCCGGATCGTCCAGATCGGCACGGCCGAGGAGATCCTCACCGACCCGGCCAACGACTACGTCGCGCAGTTCGTCGCCGACGTCGACCGGACCCGGATCCTGACCGCCGCGTCGGTGATGGAGAAGCCGCACCAGGTCCTGGACGTCAGTGCCGGTCCCCGGGTGGCCGCCAAGGCGCTGCGCGAGAGCCAGACCTCGGTGATCTACGTGACCGGGCCGATGAAGAAGTTCCTCGGCACCGTCACCGAGGACGAGGTGCTTCGGGCGCTGCGCGAGGGTCGGCAGCGCCTCGACGGGTACGTGTCGACCGAACGGGTCCGGACGGTGACCATGGACACGGCGGTGGCCGACCTCTTCGCCGACTGCGCGCAGAGCCAGCACCCGGTCGCCGTCCTCGACGACCGGGGGCGCCTGGCCGGCGTGATCCCCCGGATCACCCTGCTCAGCGCCCTGTCCAGCGCGAACCCGGAGGGTGGGTCCCCACCGCCGCCCCCGGCGGACCTGCCGGCGCGCTCCGAGGTCGAGCTGGTCGCCACGGAGGGAGAGCCGGCATGAGCACGACGCGGTCCCCGCTCGACGACTGGCTGCCCCGGATCCCGCTCGGCGCCTGGACCGAGGCCGCCGTCGACTGGGCCACCCGCACCCTGGGCCCGGTCTTCGACACGGTATCGGCCGTGGTCGAGGCCCTCGTCCGCCCGCTGGAGGAGCTGCTCACCGGCGTACCCGCGGTGGCGGTCGTGCTGGTCCTCGCCGGGCTCGGCTGGTGGCTGCGCGGCTGGAAGTTCGGGCTCGGCAGCGCCGTCGGCCTCGGCCTGGTGGCCGGGATGCCGTACTGGGAAGAGACCATGAGCACGCTCGCGCAGGTGCTCGTGGCCAGCGTGCTCGCCCTGGTGCTGGCGATCCCGCTCGGGGTCTTCATCGCGGAGAACCGCCGGGCGTCGGCCGTGGCCCGGCCGGTGCTGGATCTCATGCAGACGCTGCCCGCGTTCGTCTACCTGATCCCCGCGATCTTCTTCTTCGGCATCGGCACGGTGCCCGGCGTCCTGGCCACGCTGGTGTTCAGCATGCCGCCGGGCGTACGCCTGACCGAGCTCGGCCTGCGCCAGGTGGACCGGGAGATCGTCCAGGCCGCGGAGTCGTTCGGCGCCCCGCCCTGGATGGTGCTGCTGCGCACCAAGCTGCCCCTGGCCCTGCCGACGATCATGACCGGCGTCAACCAGGTGATCATGTTGGCGCTGTCCATGGTGGTCATCGCCGGCATGGTCGGTGCCGGCGGCCTCGGCGACGTGATCATGTTTGCCCTCTCCCAGGTCGAGGTGGGCAGCGGCTTCGAGGGCGGGATCGCCGTCGTGGTCCTCGCCGTGGTGCTCGACCGGCTCACCGACTCCGTGGGCGACCGGTTCCCGGCCGCGCGGGCGCAGCGCCTCGCGCGACAGGCCGCCTGACCGTCGCCCTCCGCCGGCGTCTCCTCTGCCCGCGTACGCGGGCCGCCGGCTGCCACCGATCAGGAAGGAAGATCGTGTTCAACACCTTGAAACGAGTCCTCGCCGTCGCGGTGACCGCCACCCTGGCCCTGGGTGCCGTCGCGTGCAGCGAGAAGTCGGACGGCCCGTCCGGCAGCGACAAGAAGATCACCATCGGCTACATGGCCTGGGACGAGGCGATCGCCGTCTCCCACCTGTGGCAGCACATCCTCGAGGAGAAGGGCTACCAGGTCCAGCTCAAGAACCTGGAGGCCGGTCTCGTCTACGGCGGGCTCGCGAGCGGCGACATCGACTTCTTCCTCGACGGCTGGCTGCCCCAGACCCACGCCTCCTATCTGGAGAAGTACGGCGACAAGCTGGAGAAGCTCGGCGTCTGGTACGAGGGCGCCAGCCTGAGCATCGCCGTTCCCGCGTACGTCGAGGGTGTCGAATCGCTGGCGGATCTGGCCGGCAAGGCCGACACCTTCGGTGGGGAGATCATCGGCATCGAGCCGGGCGCCGGCCTGACCAAGGCCACCCAGGAGAAGGTGCTGCCCGGGTACGGCCTGGACGGTGCGATGAAGCTGAAGACCTCCTCCACGCCGGCCATGCTGGCCGCGCTCGACGGCGCGATCACCGACAGGAAGCCGATCGTGGTCACCCTGTGGCACCCGCACTGGGCGTACGCCAAGTACGAGCTGAAGGACCTGGCCGACCCGAAGGGCACCCTGGGCGCGGCCGAGCAGATCAACACGTTCGGCCGCAAGGACTTCGGCAAGGACTTCCCCGAGGTGACGAAGATGCTCCAGCAGTTCAAGATGGACAGCCAGCAGCTCGCCTCGCTGGAGGACCTGATGTTCAACACCCACAAGGGTGACGAGAAGAAGGCCGTCGAGGAGTGGCTGAAGGCCAACCCCGACTACCTGAAGGCGCTCGCCTGACCGTGGGCCCAGCCCGCATGGTCGGGGCCCGCCGCATCGACGGGCCCCGGCCATGGGCTTCGCGCGCGATTTCGCTCAGCCGTACCCGAGTCAGGACCCGTCGCGGACCTCCCCTCCGACGGTGCGCCGAGTCGGACCGCCCGCCTCGACCGGCGTCCGGTCGCGCGACAGTTCGCGCAGGGCCGCCCGGTCCGACCCGGCCGGCGGGGCCGGCCAACGCGCGCCGACCCGTACCGTTCTTGCGGCACCGACGTTCACCGCAGGGTGAGCGGGGTTTCGGATCCGACGCGGGCGAGCTTCTCCGGGTTGCGGACGTAGTAGAGGCCGGTGATGCCGGCGTCCTCGACACGGATCGCCATGACGCCGTCAACCTCGCCGTCCAGGCGTACGAGGAGTGCCGGGTTGCCGTTGACGACCGTCGGTTCACCGGTGAATGTGCCTCTCACCTTGCCCAGGCCACCGAGGAACATGCGGGCCACGTTCTCCGCGCCGAGGATCGGCCGCAGCGCGGCCTGCTTGACGCCGCCACCGTCGCCCACCAGCACGACGTCAGGGGCGAGCACGTCGAGGAGACCCTGCAGGTCCCTGCCTTCGACGGCGCGCTGGAACGCTCCCAGAGCCGCCCGGGTCTCGCTCGGGGAGACCGCCCGGCGGGGGCGGCGGGCATCGACGTGCCGGCGGGCGCGGTGCGCGATCTGGTGGACGGCCGCAGGGCTCTTGTCGACGGCGGCCGCGATCTCGTCGTAGCTGACACCGAAGGCCTCACGCAGCACGAAGACGACGCGCTCGGTCGGCGACAGCGTCTCCAGGACGATCATGAGCGCCATCGACACGCTCTCGGCGAGCGCGACGTCCTCGACGACGTCTGGCGCGGTGAGCAGCGGCTCGGGCAGCCACGGACCGACGTACGCCTCCTTGCGACGTTGCACGGCACGCAGCCGGTTGAGCGCCTGCCGGGTGGTGATGCGGATCAGGTACGCGCGCTGGTCGCGCACGTGCTCCGCGTCGACCTTGATCCACCGCAGCCAGGTTTCCTGGAGGACGTCCTCGGCGTCGGCCGCCGAGCCGAGCATCTCGTAGGCGACGGTGAAGAGCAGGTTGCGGTGGGCGACGAACGCCTCGGTCGCCCGGTCGGTGGCGTGGCTCAATTCTCGACCCTTCTTCCTCGCTGCGGTGCTGGTCGCTGACGGCTCTCGCTCGCGCGAGGCCCTGGTCCTGTCTGCGCTGCTGCCGGCGCTTCGTCGTCAGGCGGCGAACGGCTCGACGACGAAGCGCCCCCACGCGATGAAGACGGCGAGCGCGACATAGCACATGTTCACCGCTATCAATGTGAACTGACCGAGGCGGTAGTGGATGACCGCCGCGCCGAGCATGAGCAGGACCCAACAGACGGCGGTCACCGGCACCAGGAACGGTGCGACGTGGAGCACGGCGGGCAGGACCAGGCCAGCCGCGGCCAGGAGTTCGAGGATCCCGATGCTCCTGACGAAGCCGGCGCTGGCGTGTCCGGTCCATTCCCCGCCCTTCAGCGCAGCCAGTTTCTCCTTGGGTACGAGCGTCTTGGTGATGCCGCCGGTGAGGGAGACTGCCGCCAGCAGTCCGGCAGCAATCCACAGAGCGAGGTTCATACGGTTCGTCCTGCCTCGGGTAGGTGACTGGTGGCCGTTCGGCGGGGCAGCGCCTGGCCGCGCCTGGCCCGCAGCACCTCCTGGCGCTTGTCGTCCCCGACCCAGGTGAGCGAACCCGGTCTGCGTGCCTCGTCCGCCAGATGCTTGACGGTGTGCTTGCAGACGAACTCCTTGAGCCGCGCGCCCGGGCCGCCGCCGATGTACCACCCGTTCGCGGTGTCGTCCCTCGAGGCGAACTGGAAGATTCCGGCGCGCCGCCCCAGGCTGATGCACTGGCCGAAGAACCCCAGGGCGATGGGCGTCGGCTGCTCGCCCGCGATCCGGGCCAGCACGGTGTCGGCGGCGTGCGCGCCGATCCTCGTGGCGGCCTGGCAGCTCATCCGGAAGGGCAGGTCCGACGGAGCCGCCGAATCTCCGGCGGCGACGATGCGCGCGTCGTCCACGCTGGTGGACGTCTCGTCGGTGAGCAGGCGGCCCAGCGCGTCGGTGGTCAGCCCGCTGCGGCCGGCCAGGTCCGGCACGCCGAACCCGGCGGTCCAGATGGTCACCTGGCTCGGCAGCGTGCGTCCGCCGTCGAGTCGCACGGCGTCGCGGGTCACCGCCGTCACCCTCGCGCTGGGTCCGTCGAGCACGGTCACCCCGAGCCTGGCCAGCCGCCTGGCGACCGAGCGCCGACCCCGCGGGTGCAGATACGGGCCGAGCACGCCGCCGCAGACCAGGGTCACCGTTCGGCCCGCCTCCGCCAGCTCGGCGGCGGTCTCGATGCCGGTCGGGCCGGCGCCGACCACCGTCACGGGGGCCGTCGCCGGCGCGGCGGCGACGACCGGCCGCAGCCGTCGGGCCTCCTCCAGGCTGGCGATCGGAAAGGCGTACTCGGCAGCTCCGGGCACGCCCGGGTCGGCGCTGCCGCTGCCCACCGCGTAGATCAGGTAGTCGTAGCCCACCGTGTCGCCGGTCGCCAGCGTCACGGTGCGCTCGGCCGCGTCGATCAGGGTCACCGCGTCGACCACTGGTCGGACGCCCTCGGCCAGGACCTCTCGATAGTCGACGACCGCGTCGTCGGACCCGCCCACCAGTTGGTGCAGGCGGATCCGCTCGACGAACACCCGGCGCGGATTGATCAACGTCACGGCCGCGTCGTCGCGCCGCCTCAGCCGATTGGCCGCCATGACGCCGGCGTACCCGCCGCCGATCACGACCACGTCAACGTTCCCAGTCATGGCGTCTCCTCCGTCTTCAGGGATTCAGCCTCAAGACACCGCGCGACCGACCGTTCTGACATCGTGTGAGGTACGCCACTGTCGAGTCGCTGGTTCGATGGCGGAGGCAGGCGATGCTGGAGCGGTGAACGTCGACGACGGTGGCGAGGAGCGTCCTCGGGTGGGGGTGCCGGGGCGACTGGCGGCCTTCCTGCTGGGTGCCACGGGGGCGATGGGCTACAACCTGCTGAGCACCACGGTGGGCTACCGGGGGGTTGCGGTCACGCTGGCGGTCGGGGCGGTCCTGGCGGCCGCCAACTGGGTTCGGGGGTTACCTCCGCGGGCGCCGCTGGTTCGCTACGCCCTCCGGGTGCTGCTGGCGCTGGCACTGGTGGCGGCGGTGGTCGCGATGACGACCCCACGAGGGTTCGCCGGCCCGGCGGTACTGCTCTCGGCGGGGTTGGTCGCCGCAGCCGTGGTCATCCCCGCCGACCTCGTCGTCGCCGGGCTGTTGGCCTTCCTCACGGCGTTCGCGGGGCTGGGGTTGGCGTTCGTCGACGTCGGGCTGGCGGAGATGAGAGACGGCGATGCCTCGTTCGGTGCCGCCTTGGTTGCCGCCGGCGTGCTGCTCGGCCTCCAGGTCCTCAGGGCGGGCAGGAGCAGTGTGACGGCCGGCGGCCCTGCTCGGTCGCCGGAGCGGAGCGGGGCGCCCGAAGGGGGCATCCGAGCGCACCGCCTCGGCCAGGGCCGCGCTGGTCAGGTGACCGGGCGGACAGACGAGTGGGTCTTCCGGGGTACCCACCTGGCGTCGACGATCGGCGGCGTGGTGTTCATCGGCGGCGGGACGGCGGTACTGGTCCGCGACGGAGCCACGTTCGGCCTGGTCATCGCCGCCTTCGGGCTGGGGCTCGTGGCCTGCGGGCTGGCGCAGCTGCTCGGCAGCGTCACGCTGTGGGGCGTGGCGGCCGTCAGTGCCGGTGCCGCGTTCGCCGGCACCGGGCTGGGAGCGTTGCGCGACGACCAGGTGGTGGCCGGTGCGGGCATGATCGGCGTGGGGCTGGTTCTCGTTCCCGCCGGTGGGCTGATGATCCTGCACCAGGTGGGAGTGGATCGGGTGCTCCGGTGGCTGGGACGTCTGACCAGCGAGCCGGCCGCGACGCCCGGCACCGGGGCCGCTGCGGCGGGGCGCGGGCCGAGCGACGGCATCGACCGTCGGCCAGGCACCAGAACCCCCTGAGTCGCGCCCGCGCGTCAGCCGACGCGGACCTCGGTCGAGGGCGCCGGTGTCGCGGGGGTCGGGCCGTGACACTGGTGGTCGCCGGCGTTGTCGGGGTCGAGGAGGTCCTCGTACACGCCGACCTTGAACCTGATCAGGTCCAGGCACTCGGTCAGCTTGCCGATCTGGGTGGTGACGCTCGTCTGGTGCTCGCGCATGAGCGCGAGTCGTTCCTCCTCGTTTCCGGCTCCCTGCCTGACGAGGTCGGCGTAGCGGCGCAGGGCGGGCAGGGGCATGCCGGAGGCGCGCAGGATGATGCAGACGGTGAGCCAGTCCACGTCATCCTGGCTGTAGACGCGGCGCCCGCCGGGCCCGCGCCGCACCGGATTGACGAAAAGGCCCTCGTGCTCATAGAAGCGCAACGCGTGCACGCTCAAGCCGGTGCGTTCGGCGACCTGCCCGATGCTCAGATTGGTGGTGACCTCAGCCATACCGCTCAGGCTAGTGGCTTGACCTAGAGTCGACTCCAGCTCCTAGGGTTCCCCGTGCGATCGACGCTTCTGTCGCCTCGTGCAATCACGGCTGAACCAGTAAGGAAGCAGCACCATGCGCTATCGCACCCTCGGTGGGACCGGCATCGAAGTCAGCGCCTACTGCCTCGGGACCATGATGTTCCAGGATGGCTTCAACTCCGACCACGACGATTGCGTCCGCATCATCCATGCCGCCCTCGACCAGGGAATCAACTTCGTCGACACTGCCGACATGTACGGACAGGGCGAGTCCGAGGAGATCGTGGGAAAGGCGCTGCGGGGGCGCCGTGACGACGTCGTACTGGCCACCAAGGTGCACTTCCAGATGGGCGAGGGCCGCAACCGCAGTGGCAACTCGCGTCGTTGGATCATCAGGGCGGTCGAGGACAGTCTCCGGCGACTGGACACCGACTGGATCGACCTCTATCAGGTCCACCGCCCCGACGACTCGACCGACATCGAGGAGACGCTCTCGGTACTCAGCGACCTCGTCCATCAGGGAAAGATCCGCGCCTTCGGCTGCTCGACGTTTCCCGCCGAAGAGATCGTGGAGGCGCACCACGTCTCCGAGCGTCGCGGCCTCGGCCGTTTCCGCACAGAGCAGCCGCCGTATTCGATCCTGGCCCGCGGCATCGAGGCCTCGCTCCTGCCCGTCTGCCAGCGCTACGGAATGGGCGTGCTGGTCTGGAGCCCACTGGCCTTCGGGTTCCTCACCGGCCGGTACCGTAAGAACCAACCCATCGACCTGTCGACCGGCCGTCCCACGATCCGGCCGGCGCTGTTCGATCCCGACAACGCGCAGAATGCCGCCAAGCTCGACGCCGTCGAACACCTCGTAGAACTCGCGGAGAACATCGGCTGCACCCTCCCGCAGCTGGCCATCGCGTTCACCGTTGCCCACCCCGCCGTCACCTCGGCGATCATCGGGCCGCGGACCATGCCGCAGCTGGAGGATCTCCTCAAGGGCGCCGCGCTCATCCTGGACGATGCGACCCTCGACAGGGTCGACGAAATCGTGCCGCCCGGAACCAACCTGTACAACCCCAACGCTCTGGTGCCCCCGCGTTCACTCACCGACACGGCGCTGCGTCGCCGCCCGCTCACCGACCGCGCGGCCGCGTGAGCTGATTGCGGCGGGCTGGATCTCCGGCGCGAGGGAGACGGGGCGTCCCCGTCTCCCTCGCGCCCCCTTCGAGCCTTCCGGTTCGGGCTCGGCCACGCTCGGCCGACGATGTGCCGCAGTTCCTCCCGGCAGCGGTGGTGGAGGATCCGCGCCTGGCGGCAGTGTCCGCAGTATGTCCGAGCGCCGTCGTCACCGACCGCGGCTGTTTCGCGGGTCAGGCCGGTCTTCCGCGCCGGATGACCGCGACGCCCTTGCCTTGAGCACACGGCCACAGGTCCAGGTGGTGGCGGAAGTGCGGACCCGGCTCGATCGCATACGGCAACGTCGGTGCCGGTGGCGGGCCGGACGGCAGGTAAGAGATCCGGAGCCGGTACCGCCCGGCCGGGATGTCCACCCGGTGCTGCGGCCCGGGCACCTCCATGCATCCGAAGACGTGCACGACGCCGCTCGGCACGGCGAGGTCCGCCTCCACGATGTGTTCGGCATCAGCCGACAACGGCGGGTCGGCGAGGTGCACCTGCAGGGCCGTCTCGACGTGGTCGCTGCGGGCCGTGCCGATCGCGATCGAACACGGGCCGTCCGGGCCGATGCGCCATACCTCGACCGCCTCCTCCGACCACGCCTCCGGCCAGTCGTGGTCATCGTCCTCCTCGGCCGCGACCTGCCCGTCGACATCCTGGATGTAGAACTGGGCGTGATCGGCGAAGACGACGGCACGGCGTACCTGATCCACCGCCGAAGGCTATCGGCTGGCAACTGTGGCCGGCCGGCGGCACCGATCGCGTCGGCGCGGTGTGCGGCCGCCACGCGTCAGGCGGCGAGTTACGCTCGCAGCCCTCACCGGTCGATCCGGATCCAGTGCTCCGCGATCTTGTTTCCGTCCCGTCGGGCGTGCGGTCTGTGCGTGCCGTCACCGGATGACACGGGCCGCGCTGCCATCGTCGCTGGTCTCGCCGACGTCCACCGCGGCCCCGCGTGGCCGCAGGGGCTATTGGCCGCTGCGCGTCCCTGGGGCAGCGGCCAGCGGGTCGCCGACAGGGGCGGGGTGGGCGACCATCCCGCCCCCCGTCGCGCTACGCCGGACGCATCAGCGGCGACACGATCGCCTGCGCGGTCGCCTCGGCGCGCGCGGCCAGGCCCGGGATGCTTGTGGTGATGAACGATCCGCCTCCGGCAAGGTCGCCCACCGCATACCACCGGGGGTCAACGTGCCCGGAGACCATCAGCCGCCCGGTCGTGGGCTCGATGTTCAGCCCGCCGTCGGGGTGGAGTTCGGCGGTCCCCGCGGTGAGCATCGACGCGATCACGGCCTGGGCGCCGTCGGGGATCGAGTGCGGTGGCGGGTTGACGGCGTTGATGACGACGTCGGCGCTCCGGACGCTGCCGTCGGTGAACACCCGGAAGCCGCCGTCGCCGGGCTCGATCTTCCGCAGGCCGGGGATCACGGCCAGTTGCCCCGTCTCCAGCAGTTCGAGCATGGTGGCGGCGTTGCCGGGCACCATCGGAGAGCTGAGGCTGGCGATCGCGCGGAAGTACCGGCCGCGCAGGACGTCGCGATCGGACTGGCGCAGCAGACGCCAGGCGTGCGGCCCGACGACGTGCACGGCCTGCTGGAGGAGGCGGCGACCCATGCCGGGCGAGTCGATCAGCGACAGGTGGCGCCGCAACCGCCCGATCGGATCCTCCGAGTTGGTCGCGCGCACCTCCTCGGCGAGCTCGGCCAGGTCCGGGCCCAGTTCGACGTCCAGCAACGACCACAGGTGGTCGAGCGTCAAGGCGCCGTGCTCGCGGGCGAGGGCCGCCAGCCGGTCGGTGGTCAGGTGAGCCATCGTGACCCTGGCCGGTCGCTGCCACACGGCCGGCAGCACTCCAGCGCGGGACAGCAGACTGATCCGCCCCGTGTGGCCACGGGCCGCCAGCGAGGCGACGATGTCGACCGCCGTGAGGCCGCTACCGACGACTGCGACATCCCGCTCGGGCGCGACGTCGGCGAGGGTGGTGGCCAGCGGGTAGGGGTCGCGGACGAATCCGGGGCTGCCACCGAGCCCGTAGTGGTCCTGCGGGACTCCGCAC
Organism: Micromonospora citrea; assembly: GCF_900090315.1. NCBI lineage: Bacteria > Bacillati > Actinomycetota > Actinomycetes > Micromonosporales > Micromonosporaceae > Micromonospora > Micromonospora citrea. The sequence continues at coordinate 301,170 of NZ_FMHZ01000002.1, forward strand.
CCCACGGCCAGCACCGCGACGTCGACCAGGTGACGTCGTCCGGTGTGGGTGACCAGCGTAGGCCGGTCCGCAGGGAGGACGCCGGCCACGCGCTCGCGTACGACGTCGGTCCGCCACCCGAGCCGCCGCAGACCGGCCAGGGCGGATTCGGCGGTCTGCTCCAGGTAGCTGCCGTACACGCCACGCGGAACGATCGGCTGGCCGAGGCGCCGGTCAAGATACGAGCCGCCCTGGTCGGCGAGCCACCGGCCGTAGTGTCCAGGGTCGCCGTGGCTGGCGGACATGATCATCGGAGGGGTGTTGACCAACACCGACTCCAGGTCCGGCGCGAAGGCGCGCCCTCGCCACAGGTACGGCGACGGCTCGAGGATCGTGAGCGCGCCCGGCTCCCGCGCAAACCGGGCCAGCGCGTCCAACAGCCCTACCGTGGACGCTCCCGCCCCGATGATTCCGATCTCCATGTGTGCCACCCCTTCACGAGTCCTTGATCGCCTCGTCACGACTCTCGCCGCCACGGCCCGTGTCGCCCATCCCCCGCCGACGGGGCGCCGGGCGAGGCCGAACCCCCCAAACGCGGGGTGGGACACAGTTGCGAGCCGAGGCAGGCTGGGTGGTCGACTGCCCGAGAGGAGACTGGATCGTGCGCCACGACCCGATCGCCGAGGCGACGGACTCCCTGGAGCTCTTCACCCGGGTCTCGGCCCGGCTCCGCGAGCGCGTCGTCTTCGACGCTGCCGTGTGGTCGGTCACCGACCCGGAGACCGGACTCGTCACCGCCCCCATGTGGGTGCAGAACCTCGACGGCGGCGCGCAGTGCTACGCCTACTGGGAGTGCGAACTGCTGGAGGAGACCGTCATCCCCTTCCGCGAGCTGGCTCGCTCGGTCACCGCCGCCGGCGCGTTGCGGTGGAACACCGGCGACCTGCCCGGCCGCAGCGCACAGTACCGGCGGCTGCGGGGCCAGGGTGTGATCGACGAGCTCCGGGCGGTGTTGCGTGCCGGCGGCAGACCGTGGGGTGTCGTCAGCCTGTTCCGGCGCACGGGACGGGCACCCTTCGGCCCGACCGACATCGATGTGGTCGCGGGCCTGTCCGCGCCCCTCGGCGCGCGGCTGCGCTCCTTCGCCCGCCCGTCCGCCGCGCCGGCGCTCGGCGGGCCGACCGCACCCGGCATGATCCTTTTCGCCCTCGACGGAACCGCCACCTCGATCAACGAGGAGGCCCGGCACTACCTCGCCCTGGTGCCGGACGGACCGACCGAGCCGTCGGCCCTCGGCATTCGTCTCCCGGTCTGCGTCGTCGTGACGGCGGCGCAGGCACGGGCGGTCGCCGCCGAACGGGACGGGCGGACCGCGCGGGCGCGCATCCGTACCCGCGACGGCGGCTGGCTTGCCTGCCACGCCTCGTGCCTCAGTGGCCCCGACGACCGCCCCGGCCCGACGGCGCTCATCATCGAGCCGGCCCCCGCCTCCGACATGGCGCCGATGATCGCCGACGCCTACGGCCTCTCCCCCCGCGAACTGGAGATCGCCCAGCACATCGCGCGCGGCCTCGCCACCACCGACATCGCCGCGGCGCTGTTCATCTCCGCGCACACGGTCCGCGACCACGTCAAGACGATCTTCGACAAGGCCCAGGTCTCCAGCCGGGGTGAACTCGTGGCCCGCATGTTCACGGAGAACTACTGGCCGCTGCGCGACCGCCCCGGCGCCACGACCTACGGCCCCGTCTGACCGACGGTCCCGGGCTTCGACGGACGACCGGAGACGGTGCCACCGGGCGCCCGCCGGGCGGTGCGACGCAGCGGGCCCGTCAGTGCACCGCGCCCGCGCCGCCTCGTGGTCACGGCGTCCTCGGCGGCGGCAGCGGATGCAGACCGGGCGACTCCACGACCGGCACCGGCCGCCCCGGCGGATCGTCGCCGTCCTATGGCGCGTCGACGACCTCGCGGCCGAGGGGCCAGAACGCGGCGGGGACGAGCTTGAAGTTGGCGACGCCGAACGGGATGCCGATGATGGTGACGCAGAGCGCGATGCCGGCGAGGATGTGGGACAGGGCCAGCCACCAGCCGGCGAGCACCACCCACAGGACGTTGGCCAACCCCGACGCGACCCCGGCGTCGGGCCTGGCCACGACGGTGCGGCCGAACGGCCACAACGAGTAGACGGCCAGGCGCAGCGACGCGACGCCGAACGGGATCGTGATCACCAGGACGAAGCAGATCAACGCGGCGATGCCGTAGCCGGCGGCCAGCACGAGCCCACCGCCGAAGACGAGCCACAGCACGTTGAGCGCAAACCGAATCATGTCTGCCAGCATGACCGTACCGCGCCAGCCCGCGGCTGGCAGAGCCGTCTGCCGCGGGGAATTACCCCGCCGACGCACCGATGGCGGGGTAATTCTTTCCGGGTGACCCGGTCAGCTCTTGATCGACGGGCTGTAGTTGTGGTACTTGTACACACCGTTGCGCGACGCCCAGATGTGCACCCGGATCGGGATGTTCTCGGCCGTGTTGTAGTTGCAAACGGTCATGCCGCCGTTGGTGTTGCTCGTGCTGGTGTCGTCGAAGCATGGGGTGCTGTGGTTGACCCACCGCTTGACGCCCTTGCTGTCCGGCACGTACTTCTGGATCTGCGCCCGGACGCCCCAGCCGTCGGCCTGCATGTCCTCCACCCGCAGGATCTCGCCATTCGCGTAGAGCTTGGCGCACCCACCGTTGATCCGGTCGTCGGGGGCCTTCCAGCACGCCCACGCATACCCGTTGTTCGCCGCGGACGCGGCGCCCGGGATGGCGACGACAGCCATGCCGATTCCGGCGCCCAGCGCCACGGCGAATCTGACGGCCTTTTTGATCATCTTGCCTCCTCCTGTCGGCCGCGGACAAGGCTGCGCCCAGGCCACGGCGGCCGTTCGAGCAGCGGTTCCGGCCCTGCGGTGGCTGATCCCTGCTCGATTCGTTCGCATGATTGTTTCGACCACTGTGGACGTTCACCAGGAATCGTCGGAGAGCTTGAGACAATCTTGAGGGTGGGAGACTTGTCGGCGAGCCGGGTGTTCAGCATGGCTCCGGCCGCGCCGTAGCGAAGCGACCCGGACGCGCCGCACGTGACGGCCGGTTCGCCCGCGTTCCCGGGTCCTTGCGGTGCACCCGTGGCATCGGCGGAAAGGAAAAGCGGGCGAAGCGCGCCCAGGTGCCCGTGAAGAGGCGATCCTCCACGACACCGGGCGAAACTTCACCCGCATCCTCAGTGCATCAGTTGTTGGAGAACGACCACAGGTAACTGAGCGGCATGGTGGCATAGTTCTGGCGATAACCAGCGTTGACCGTCTTCCTGCCGGCCTCACTCCAGTCGAAGTTGCACCTGGCCCAGGAGCCGTGCCCGTGCGTGTTGCGGCAATACCGGTATGCCAGGCCGCGTTCGCTGTCGATGCGCGCCATCGCCGAGCGGCCGTCGGCCGAGCCGTCCCTGACATAGACGTGGTCGCCGTTGTAGTCGAGGCAGACGCTCGTCGAGGCATAGGTGGCGGATTCGGTCATGCACACGCCGACCGGACCAGCAACCTTGACGCCGGTCTGACACGACGCGGACGAACTCTCACACCCGACGAAGTACGGGTCACCACCGGCCATGCTCGGCTTCGGCGCGACGAACACGGCAACCGCCGTGGCCACGAGGGCGAGGGCCGCAGCCTGGCCCCGGCGGCTCCTGCCGACCCGCACTCCCGTTACTCGGGCCGGCAACCGCTTTACGAGATCCATCAACACGATCCTCTCATCCAGGGACGCGACTGCGATCATCCTTCCAACGAATGCCGGTGAACGATCACGATCATCGGTCGCCTTGAACAAATCTTGAGCCGTCGAAGCGTCAGTCGACTGTGGGCCGCCGGCAACGAATGCCTGCCACCCTCGAACGTCGAGCGGCCGGCACCGGGACGGTGCCGGCCGCTCCCGACGTGACCCCCCGGCGCCCCCAGCGGAGCCGTGTGCGGCTCGGTTCGGTCGGCCGAGGCCCACCCCGAACAGTCGGCGGCGAGCCGCTCGACCAGGGAGCGAGGGATCAGGGTCCTCCACGGGTTGCCGGGTGAACGTGGGTGGGCCGCGTCAGCGTTGCAGCGTCAGCACACCGGGCCGGTAGGGCAGGAGGCCGTAGTCGCCGCCGGAGTTCGGGGAACGTCCCTGGTACAGCAACCGCAGGTCGCAGGGGTCGACGGTCATGGTGTGGTCGGCGTTGGCGCGGATCAGCTCGCCGTGGCTGATGTCGTTGGTCCAGGTCGCGCCGCTGTTGGCCTTGCCGGCGAAGGGGTTGCTCTCGGTCGCGGCCTGCGGCGTCCACGAGCCGCCCAGGCTGGTGGCGGTGAACGAGCGGAAGTAGCGGCCCTGGGAGCCGATCGCCTCGACGAGCATGAGGTACCGGTTCTGCCCCTGGAGCTTGTAGACCTGAACCGCTTCGAACAGGTTGTTCGTCGAGTCGCTCATGATCACCGTCGAGGTCGAACCGAAACTGCCCGGGAAGTTGCCGATGGGCATGCTGGCCCGGTAGATCCTGCCGTTGTCCCCGGCGAAGAACAGGTACATGTTCGTGTCGTCGCCGATGAGCGCCTGGTCGATGGGCCCGGTCGGGGAGTTGGCGATGCTGCCGGTGAACAGCGCCTGGGGCGCCGACCAACTGTTGACGTTGGTCGGGTCGGTCGACGTCCGGTAGGAGAACGCCGGTCCACCCCACTGGTAGGCCAGCACCCAGACGTTCCTGGGCGCGAAGTAGAACAGCGTGGGCGCGACGGCCGCGAACGGCATGGCGTTCTGGCTCGCCGACGCCATTTCCGACCAGTTGGTGAAGAGACCGAAGTTCATCGAGCCCCACGTCGTGCCCGTGTCGTGCGTGGTGGCGTAGACGAGTTGCCTGCCGTTGTAGGGGGCGTGGGTGAAGTCCTTGAGCGAGACCCAGCCCGACCTCGGGTTGGCCAGTACGCCGGTGGACGTCCAGCGGTACGTCGACGGGAGGGCGCACGTGCCGGGCGGCGGGGTCGTCGGGGTGCCTCCGCCGTCGACGCGGACGAGTTGCCACTGCTGGTTGGCGCCATTCCAGTCGTCGTACTGCACGACGTTTCCACCGTCGGCGGTCGACGCGCCCTGCACCTCCATCGCCTTGTTGCTGTGCCGGCTGATCATCCGAACGTGGCCGCCGTCGGAGTCGGCCAACCGGAACTGCTGGTTGGTGCCGTTGTGGTCGGTCCACTGCACGATGCCGGCGCCGTTGGCGGTCGACCAGTTGTAGACGTCCAGCACCTTGCCGGACAGCCGCGACCTGAGCCGGTAGTAGCCACCGCCCGAGTCCACGAACTGCCACTGCTGCTGGTTGCCGTCGTTGCGCGCCCACTGCACGATCCGCGCACCGTCGTTCGTGGCCAGGTTGTACACGTCCAACGCCTTGCCGCTGTTGCGGTTGATCAGCACGTACCACGCGTTCGTGTCGACTGTCGCCGCGGTGGCCGGCGTCGACACCACCGCCGCCGCGGCGACACCGACCACGACCGCCGTCACACCGGCGGCGACGACACGCGGCAACCAGGCACGCCGCCGTGACGGCGGCGCGAGCGATGCGGACCTACGGAAGGCAAACATGATCCTCCTCAAGTGACGGACCCAAACGATCTTCGACGACGGGTGCACCGTGACGCGCGAGCGAGGCCCGGCTCGATGTTAGCGCTAACAATGCGCGCACTGGCTGTGCGGTGCACCTGATCCGAGATGACGAAGCGGGCTGCCCGGTAGTCCGCAGACGTCGTTGCCCTTAGCCATCGACTGTGAGCGATAACAGGCCGCCAGTCAAGTTGGGTTTCACCGGCCGGTGGCGTCCCGCTGCCCGTCGGGAGGCTCGTCGGCCGGTGGCCCGGCCGACACCCGGGCCGGTAGAGACGGCCGGCCCCGATGACGCCGGTTCAGCGGTGTGGGGGGCCGGCGACGCTGCGGCGGGGTATCAGCGTCGGGGCGATGGTGTGCCGGCCGGGGTCGGTGGCGTTCGTGTCGATCTGGGCGAGCAGCAGGTCCAGACTTGCCCGAGCGACCGCGGCGAAGTCGGGTCGCACGGTGCTCAGCGGCGGGATGAAGAAGGCCGCCTCCGGCACGTCGTCGAAACCGACCACGCTCATGTCGTCCGGCACCCGCCGGCCGTGCTCGTGCAGGGCGCGCAGCACACCGAGCGCCAGGTGGTCGTTGGCCGTGAAGACCGCGGTGACCTCCGGCATCCGGGCCAGCATCTGCCCGCACCGGTAGCCGGCCGCCGCGGACCAGTCCGCCGGCACCAGCGGTGGGATCTCCGCACCGGCCGCCCGCAACGCCTGCCGCCATCCCTCGATCCGGCCGGCGCTGTCGAACCAGTCCGGTGGCCCCGACACGTGCCACACGGTGCGGTGCCCGGCGTCGAGCAGGTGCTGGGTGGCCATGCGGGCCCCGGCCACCTGGTCGACCGTCACCAGCGGCACCGGCCGACGCGGGTCGCCGTCGACGGTGACCAGCGGAACGTCCTTGGGTAGCCGTTCCAGGGCCTCCCCCGCCGACTCGACCGGCGCGATCACCACGATGCCGGCGACCCGGTGCGTCAGGTGCCGCTCCACCGCCGCCGCGATCGACTGATGGTCCAGGTCGCGGACGCTGCCGACGCTGACAGCGAAGCCGGCCTCCGCGGCCTCCTGCTCAAGGGCGGCCAGCAGCGACGCCGGGCCGTAGAGGGTGGTGTTCTGGGCGACCACGCCGATCACCTGCGACCGGCCGGTAACCAGTGCGCGGGCCGCCCGGTTCGGCCGGTAGCCGAGTTCGGCGATCGCCGCCTGGACCCGCAGCCGGGTCTGCTCGCGCACGTTGGGATGCCCGTTGAGCACACGGGACACCGTCTGGTGGGAGACGCCGGCGAGGCGAGCCACGTCCGTCATCGCAGGACCGCGCATGGCCACCTCACTCTCCCGTCTGCCCTCGACGACCGCGCCAGTGGTCGACGAAGGCGGCCTGGAGGGGACGAAACGTCCGGGCAGCCGCCGCCGTGGTCTCTTCAAGTGGCCGGCGCCGGATCGCCGACAGTCTACGGCAGTGCCGTGGTGGCCAGGCGCGGCCGAGCCCGCCGGTCGAGTGCACCCGTCGGACGGCCCCGGGTCAGAAGCCTCGGGCGAGGCGGTAGTAGGCCTGGTTCCACCGCAGCTCGTCGGCGAAGCGGCTCGGGTCGGTGTCGGCGTCGATGATCAGCAGTTCGGTCCGGCTCATCTCCGCCAGGTCGCGCAGTTCCTCGACGCCCACCGCCTGCGAGAGCACCGTGTGGTGCGGAGCGCCGGCGGTGATCCACGCCTCCGCCGAGCCGGGCAGGTGCGGACGGGGCCGCCAGACCGCCCGGGCCACCGGCAGCCGGCGCAGCGGGTGCGGCGGCGGCACGACGTCGACGACGTTGGCCACCAGCCGGAACCGCTCCCCCATGTCCGCCATGCCCAGCACCACGGCGGGGCCCGCCGCGGCGTCGAAGACCAGCCGTACCGGGTCCTCCCGGCCTCCGATGCCGAGCGGATGGATCTCCACGTCCGGCACGTCGGCGGCGATGCTCGGGCAGACCTCGAGCATGTGCGCGCCGAGGACCAGTTCCTGGCCCGGGGTGAGGTCGTAGGTGTAGTCCTCCATGAAGGAGGTGCCACCGTCGACACCGACCGCCGCCGCCTTGAGCAGCCGTACCAGGACGGCGGTCTTCCAGTCGCCCTCGCCGCCGAAGCCGTATCCGTCGGCCATCAGGCGCTGCACGGCGATCCCGGGGAGTTGACGCAGGCCACCGAGGTCCTCGAAGTTGGTGGTGAACGCCCGGAAGCCGCCCTCGTCCAGGAACGTGCGCAGGCCGGTCTCCAAACGCGCGGCGTACCGCAGGGACCCGTGCCGCGCTCCGCCGGGCCGCAGCTGAGGGTCGACCCGGTAGGTGTCGTCGTACTCCTTGACCAGCTCGTCGACCTGCGCCTCGCCGACGTCGTCGACCACCGCCACGAGGTCGTTGACGCCGTAGGTGTTGACCGACACCCCGAAGCGCAGCTCCGCCTCGACCTTGTCGCCGTCGGTCACGGCGACGTCGCGCATGTTGTCGCCGAACCGGGCGAGCCGCAGCGATCGCACCGCCGACCAGCCGATGGCGGCGCGGGCCCAGGCACCGATGCGTCCGACGACCCGGGGGTCGGTGACGTGGCCGGCGACGGTCTTGCGGGCGATGCCGAGCCGGGTCTGGATGTAGCCGAACTCGCGGTCGCCGTGGGCGGCCTGGTTGAGGTTCATGAAGTCCATGTCGATGTCGTTCCACGGCAGCAGGACGTTCGCCTGGGTGTGCAGGTGCAGTAACGGCGTCCGCAGGGCGTCCAGTCCGGCGATCCACATCTTCGCCGGGGAGAAGGTGTGCATCCAGGCGATCACCCCGACCGCTCCCCGCGTGGCCGCGTCCCGGCACGCCGCGAGGATGTCGGTGCTGGAGGTGAGGACCGGCTTCCAGACCACCCGGACGGGAATGTCCGGGGACGCGTCGAGCTGGGCGGCGATCTGCCGGGACTGGTCGGCGACCTGCCGGAGGGTCTCCTCGCCGTACAGGCCCTGGCTACCGGTGAGGAACCAGACCTCGGGCTGGGGGTGTCTTGCCATGCTGTTGCCTTCCCGGTAGGGGCGGTCACTTGAAGCGGATGCCGATGAGGCGCTGGAGAAGGATGAAGGCGAAGAGCAACCCGCCGATCACGATCCTGGTCCACCAGGAGTTGAGGCTGCCGTCGAACGTGATCAGGGTCTGGATGACACCCAGCACCAGGACGCCGAGCACGGTGCCGAAGACGTAGCCGGACCCGCCGGTGAGGACGGCGCCCCCGATGACGACGGCCGCGATCACGTCGAGTTCCATGCCGACGGCGATCAGCGGGGCGCCGGAGAGCGTGTAGAACGACAGCAGGATCCCGCCGATGGCCGAGCACAGCCCGCTGACCGTGTAGACGGCGATCCGGGTGCGCCCGACCGGCAGGCCCATCAGCAGCGCGGAGTGGGAGTTGCCGCCGACGGCGTACACGGTGCGGCCGAAGCGGGTGTACGCCAGCAGGTACGCGGCGGCCAGCACCACCGCGAACGCGATCAGCACGCTGATCGACACGAAGTTCCCGGCAGGGTCGCCGATTCGCTTCTGCGACATGGCTGTCCAGAAGCCGTCGGTGATGGGGATGGACGCGTCACTGATGAACGTGCACATGCCCCGGGCGAAGAACATTCCGGCGAGCGTGACGATGAACGGCTGGATGTCGAAGAAATGGATCGCGCAGCCCATCAGGAACCCGAGCGCCGGGCCGATCAGCAGCGCGATGACGAGCACCAGTGCCGCGGGCAACCCGTCCTGGAGCAGGGCGGCCGACACCATCGCGGTCATGGCCACCACCGAGCCGACGGACAGGTCGATGCCGCCGGTGAGGATCACGAAGGTCATGCCGACGGCGACGACGAGCAGGAATCCGTTGTCGATGAAGACGTTGAGAACGACCTGGACGTTGGAGAACGCCCGGTACTGGGACACGCCGATGCCGTACATGACCAGCAGCAGGGCGAGGGTGACCAGGACCGGGAGGTGCCGGCGGGGCAGCGTGGGTCGCCAGGCGCGGGCGGTGGCCAGGGAGCTGCCGCTCATGCCGGCACCTGCTCCTTCTTCCGGTGCGGTGCCGCCGGACCGGGTGCGGCTCGTCGGCGGCGGTGGTGGAACCGGGCGCGGAACCCGGGCGACTGGATGAGGCAGACGGCGATGACGACGACCGCCTTGAACAGCAGGGACGTCTGCGGCGAGATGTTCATGGCGTACACCGTGGTGGTGAGGGTCTGGATGATCAGCGCGCCGAGGACCGTGCCGCCGAGGAAGAACCGTCCGCCGGCGAGGGACGTGCCGCCGATGGCCACCGCGAGGATCGCGTCGAGTTCGATCCAGAGCCCGGCGGCGTTGCCGTCGGCGCTGGACACGTTCGCGGTGATCATGAAACCGGCGAGCGCGGCGCAGGCGGCGCTGACCACGTACACCAGGAAGATGACGCGGCGCGAGCGGATGCCGGCCAGTCTGCTGGCCTCGGCGTTGCCGCCGACGGACTCGACGATCAGCCCGAGGGCGGTGCGGCGGGTGAGCGCGGCGACGACCAGGGCCGCAGCGAGCGCTATGAAGATCGCAAGCGGCAGCGTCAGGAGGTGCCCGAGCCCGATCGCCCGGTACGGGCCGGAGTTGATCGTTATGATCTGTCCCTCGGTGATCAGCTGGGCGAGCCCTCGGCCCGCCACCATCAGGATCAGCGTGGCGATGATGGGCTGGATGCCGACGACGGCGACCAGCACCCCGTTCCACATGCCGAGCACGAGCGCGGCACCGAGGGCCAGGGCGAGCGCGGTGAGCACGGTGGAGAGGCTGTTCTGGTCGGGTGACCGGCCGATGTGGAGACAGACGACGGCGCCGCTGACGGCGCAGACCGAGCCGACGGACAGGTCGATCCCGCCGGTGGCGATGACGAGGGTCATGCCGAGGGCGACGAGGATCAACGGCGCGCTCAGCCGCAGGATGTCGATCGGTGTGCCGTAGAGGCGCCCGTCGTTGACCTCGACCGCGAGGAATCCGGGCCGGTGGATCGTGTTGGCGACGATCATGAGGACGAGCACGAGAGCGGGCCAGAACAGCCGGTGGCTGGTCAGCCGGCGGAGGCGGTGGGTGGCGGTGCTCATCGTTCACCTCCTCCCGGTTCCGTCGGCGATGGTCCGCATGACGCGCTCGGCGTCGAGGGTGTCGTCGTTGTCGAGCTGGGCGACCATCGTCCGGTCGCGCATGACGGCGACCCGATGGCTCAGCCGCAGCACTTCCTCCAGCTCGGCGGAGATGAACAGCACGGCCGTGCCCCCGTCGGAGAGCTCCACCACGAGCTTCTGGATCTCGGCCTTGGCGCCGATGTCGATGCCCCGGGTGGGCTCGTCGAGGATCAGCAGCCGCGGTTCGGTGATCAGCCACCGGGCCAGCAGCACCTTCTGCTGGTTGCCGCCGGAGAGGTTGCGCACCGGCACGTCGGGACCGGCCGGCCGGATGCCCAGGGCGTTGACGTACCTCTCGACCAGCTCGTCCTGACGGCGGCGCGGGACGGGCCGCGCCCAGCCCCGCGCGGCCTGCATCGCGAGGATCATGTTCTCGCGGACCGTCAGCTCGGGCACGATGCCCTCCGCCCGCCGGTTCTCCGAGCAGAATCCGATGCCGCGGCCGATGGCCTGCACCGGGGTCCGCAGGGGCGTGCGGCTGCCGTCGATCGTCACGTGGCCGTCGTCGGCGCGGTCGGCGCCGAACAGCAGCCGCGCCACCTCGGTACGGCCCGAGCCGAGCAGGCCGGCCAGCCCGACCACCTCGCCGGGGTGGATGCGCAGGCTGAACGGAGCGACGGCGCCCTTGCGGCCCAGATCCGACGTCTCCACCAGCGGGGTTCCCGACGACCGGGCGGCGACCGGCCGCCTGGGCTGTCGGTCGAGGCGCGCCAGGACGTCGAGTTCCTTGCCGATCATCTTCTCGACGAGGCTCAGTTGCGGCAGCTCCTCGGTGCGGTACTCCCCCACGAGCGTGCCGTTGCGGAGCACGGTGATCCGGTCGGCGATCCCGTACGCCTGGTCGAGGAAGTGGGTGACGAACAGGATCGCGATGCCTTCGTCGCGCAGTTGCCGCATGATCCGGAACAGCTGCGCGACCTCGCCGGCGTCCAGACTGGACGTGGGTTCGTCGAGGATGAGCACCCGCGCCCGCACGTCGATCGACCGGGCGATGGCGATCATCTGCTGCACGGCGAGCGAATACGACCCCAGGGGCGCGGAGACGTCGATGTCGAGGTCGAGGCGGGCCAGGAGTTCCCGCGCCCGCCGGCGCACCTCACCCCAGCGGACGGCGCCGAACCGCCGCGGCTCCCGGCCGATGAAGACGTTCTCCGCCACCGACAGGTTGGTGCAGAGGTTGACCTCCTGGTAGACGGTGCTGACGCCGGCGGCGGCGGCCTGCATCGGGCTGGTGAAGGCGGTCTGGTCACCGGCGAGGGTGACGGTGCCCTCGTCGATGTGGTGCACGCCCGTCAGCACCTTGATGAGGGTCGACTTGCCGGCGCCGTTCTCGCCCATCAGGGCGTGGACCTCACCCGGGAAGAGCCGGAAGTCGACGTCGTGGAGCGCGCGGACCCCGGGGAAGGCCTTGCTGATCCCCGTCATGGTCAGGACCGGACGGCTACCCGTCATCCCATCACACCTTCTCTTCGGCGGTGTCGGCACGGAAACGCGCGGTGTGTCGGGGTCGCCGCCGGAATCGACGGCGACCCCGGCGTCGGTCAGTACCTGCGGTTGGGCAGTGCCTCCTTGGCCTGCTGCTGCGTGAAGGTGGTCTCCTGGGTCTCGATGCGGGCCGGCACCTCCTCACCGGCGTGGACCTTCTTCGCCAGCTCCATGAGCTGTGGCCCGAGCAGCGGGCTGCACTCGGCGATGAAGTTGAACCTGCCGTCCGCGAGGGCCTGCATGCCGTCCCGCACCGCGTCGATGGTGATGATGAGGATGTCCTTGCCGGGTGTCCTGCCGGCTGCGGTGATCGCTTCGAGCGCGCCCAGGCCCATGTCGTCGTTGTGTGCGAAGAGCACGTCGATGTCCGGGTTGGCCTTGAGGAACTGTTCCATCACCTGTTTGCCGCCGGCCCGGGTGAAGTCACCCGACTGGGAGGCGACGATCTTGAGGTTGGGGTTGGCCGCGATCGCCTCGGCGAAGCCCTTCTTGCGGTCGTTCGCGGGCGCGGAGCCGGTCGTGCCCTGCAGTTCGACGATGTTCACCGGCCCGGTCGCCGACGCGGTGTTCTGCACCAGCCACTCGCCGGCCAGGCGGCCCTCCTTGACGAAGTCCGACCCGAGGAACGTCTTGTAGAGCGACTTGTCGGCGGAGTCCACGGCGCGGTCGGTGAGGATCACCGGGATCCCCGCGTCCTTGGCCTCCTTGAGGACGGTGTCCCAGCCGGACTCCACCACCGGCGAGAAGGCGATCACGTCGACCTTCTGCTGGATGAAGTTCCGGATCGCCTTGATCTGGTTCTCCTGCTTCTGCTGGGCGTCGTCGAACTTCAGCTCGATCCCCGCCTCGGCCGCGGCCTCCTTGATCGAGGTGGTGTTCGCCGTCCGCCATCCGCTCTCCGCGCCGACCTGGGAGAAGCCCAGCGTCATCGTCTCGTCGCCGCCGGGGTCGCCGCCGGTGTCGCTGTTGCCGCAGGCCGCGACGCTGCTCGCGAGCAGCACGGTGGCGAGGGCCGCGACGAGGGTGCGCGTCGTTCTCCTGATTCTCATCGTTTCTCCTCGGGATTGGGCGAGCCGGACCGGGTCCGGGGGGCACCCGGCCCGGCTGAGGTGGTGGGGGTGATGCGAGACCGGCGTGCCGGACGAGCGGCGTCGGCCAGGACGTTCGCGTGGTGCTCAGCCCGGGCGTTGCCCGTAGACGTTCTGGTAGCGGTCGTGGAGCGAGTCGATGTCGTTCGGTGCGATCGGGACCGGTTGGCCCAGGCTGCGGGCCAGGTGCGCGGTGCGGGCGACGTCCTCGCACATCACCGCCGCCTTGACGGCGGCGCGGGCGTCCGCGCCGATGGTGAAGACGCCGTGGTTGCGCATGAGCACGGCGGGCGATCGGTGCCCCGACAGGGTGCTGACGATTCCCTTGCCGATGGCGTCCCCGCCGATCAACGCGAACGGTCCGACCGGGATCTCCCCGCCGAACTCGTCGGCCTGGGCGGTCAGCCAGCACGGGATGCCCTCGCCCCGGGCCGCCCAGGCGGTGGCGTATCCGCTGTGCGTGTGGACGACGCCGCCGACCTCCGGCATCGCCCGGTAGACGTAGGCGTGGGCGGCGGTGTCGCTGGACGGGGATCCGGTCCCGTCGACGACGTTGCCGTTGAGGTCGCAGACCACCATGCTGTCCGCCGTCAGGTCGTCGTAGTCGACGCCGCTGGGCTTGATGACCATCAGGTTCTGGCCGGGGACCCGGGCGGAGACGTTGCCGGCGGTCCAGGCCACCAGGTCGTACCGGGTGAGCTCGCCGTGCAGGCGCGCGACGGTGCGCCGCAGCGCGGCCACCTGTCGGGCCACGTCGCTGGTCATCCGGCCACCTCCAGAAGCGTGTCGGCCCGCGCCGCGGCCGCGTCGAGCGCGGCGTTACGGATTGCCCGCAGGCGGAGCATGACGTCGTCGCCGCCGCGACCGAAGTGGTCGTGCAGCGCGCGGTACTCGGCGTAGTGGGCGTCGTAGGCGCGCACGTTGTCCGGATCCGGCCGGTGGACCGCCTCGTGCACCCGGCCCATCGCCGCCGACGCCTCGTGTATCGACGGGTAGGCCCCGGCGGCGACCGCCGCGTGGATGGCCGACCCGAGCGCGGGTGCCTGGGTGGAGCCGATGACGCTCAGCGGGCGGTCGGTGACGTCGGCGTAGATCTGCATCAGCAGCCGGTTCGAGGTGAGACCGCCGGCCACCACCAGGTCGGTGACCGGCACCCCGGCGCCGACGATCGCCTCGATGATCATCCGGGTGCCGAACGCGGTGGACTCGAGCAGCGCCCGGTAGACGTCCTGCGGTCGGGTGGCCAGCGTCATTCCCACGATCAGGCCGCTGAGGTCGTGGTTGACCAGCAGGGAGCGGTTGCCGTTCCACCAGTCCAACGCCACCAGGCCGTGCGCGCCGACGGGCTGGGCGGCGGCCAACTCGGTCAGCCGTTCGTGCGAGTCCACGCCGACGGGCGCCGCGTGGGTGACGAACCAGCCGAAGATGTCGCCGACACCGCTCTGGCCGGCCTCGTAGCCCCAGGCGCCGGGGCTGATGCCGCCGTCGACGACACCGCACATGCCGGGCACCTCGGCGGGATGGTCGCCGTTGAGGACGTGGCACGTGGAGGTGCCCATGATCGCGACCAGTCGGCCGGGGTCCAGGGCCTGGGCGGCGGCGGCCGTCACGTGCGCGTCGACGTTGCCGACCGCGACGGCGATGCCCTCCGGCAGCCCGGTCCAGGCGGCGGCCCGGGCGCTGAGGCCGCCGGCGCGGCCGCCCAGGGGCAGCAGCGGGCCGTCCAGCTTGGTCACGAAGTCTGCGAAGGCCGGGTTGAGCGCGCTCAGGTACTCCCCCGACGGGTACCGGCCGTCCTGCCGGATGCCCTTGTAGCCGGCGGTGCAGACGTTGCGGGTCTCGGTGCCGCAGAGCTGCCACACGATCCAGTCGGCCGCCTCGATGAGGCGATCGGCGCGCCGGTAGGTTTCCGGGTCCTCCTCGAGGATCTGCAGGCCCTTGGCGAACTGCCACTCGGCGGAGATCCTGCCGCCGTACCGGCCGATCCACGGCTCGCGCCGCTCGTGGGCCAGCGCGTTGATCCGGTCGGCCTGCGGCTGGGCGGCGTGGTGCTTCCACAGCTTGACCCAGGCGTGCGGCCGGTGGCGCAGTTCCGGGATCTCGCACAACGGGGTGCCGTCGGCGAGGGTCGGCAGGACGGTGCAGGCGGTGAAGTCGGTGCCGATGCCGACGACCTGGGACGGTGCGACGCCGGCGGCGGCCAGCGCGGCCGGTACGGCATGGCGCAGGACGGCCCGGTAGTCCTCCGGGTCCTGCAGCGCCCAGTCGGGGGGCAGCGCCGGCCCGTCGTCGGGCAGCGCGGACTCGATGACTCCGTGGCGGTACGCGTGCACGGCGGTCCCGAGTTCCGCGCCGTCGCTGACCCGGACCACCAGGGCCCGACCGGAGAGGGTGCCGAAGTCGACTCCGACCACGTACCGCTCGTCGGCACCGTCCACAACGCTCATGACCACCTCCGCTCGACTGCGGAACCCCAGTGTTAACGCTCACATCGAGGATCGTCAAGACGCGGGCCACAGAAGACGGATGGCGGGCCTCCGTCTCGGGCCCGACGACGGGAAGCCCTTGATGAAGGCGACGGGTTCTGGCACCGTTACGTCCATCTATGTTAGCGCTCCCACGCCAGCCCAGGGACATCCCACCGTCGGCCGGCCAGCACCCGGGACGCGCTGACACGCGAAGCCCGACCGTTCACCACGACACCGGGAGCCACCGTGACACCACCAGCCCGACCGCCCCGGCACCGGCGGTCTCGACCGAGGCGCGCGCTCCTCGCGCTGCTCTCCGCCGCGACCCTGTCCGCCACCCTGTTCGCCCAGGCCGGCCCCGCCACCGCCGGCACGACACTCGGGGCTTCGGCCGCCGAGAAGGGCCGCTACTTCGGCGCCGCGGTCGCTGCGCACCGCCTCTCCGACAGCCAGTACGTCACCATCCTCGACCGCGAGTTCAACTCGGTCGTCGCCGAGAACGAGATGAAGTGGGACGCCACCGAGCCCCAACAGGGCGTCTTCACCTTCGGCAACGGCGACCGGATCGTCAACCACGCCCGGTCCCGCGGCATGTCGGTGCGCGGGCACACCCTGCTGTGGCACGCCCAGCAGCCGGGATGGGCCCAGAACCTCTCCGGCGGCGCGCTCCGCAACGCCGCGATCAACCACGTCACCCGGGTGGCGAGCTACTACCGGGGCAGGATCCACTCTTGGGACGTGGTGAACGAGGCCTTCGCCGACGGGGGCAACGGCGCCCGGCGCGACTCCAACCTCCAGCGCACCGGCAACGACTGGATCGACGCCGCCTTCCGCGCAGCCCGCGCCGCCGACCCCGGCGCCAGGCTCTGCTACAACGACTACAACACCGACGGCATCAACGCGAAGTCGACCGCCGTCTACAACATGGTCCGCGACTTCAAGGCCCGTGGCGTACCCATCGACTGCGTCGGGTTCCAGTCGCATCTTGGCACCACCCTGCCCGGCGACTACCAGGCCAACCTGCAGCGCTTCGCCGACCTCGGCGTCGAAGTCCAGATCACCGAACTCGACGTCGCGCAGGGCGCCAACCAGGCCAACATCTACGCCGCCGTCACCCGGGCCTGCCTGGCCGTCGCCCGCTGCACCGGAATCACCGTCTGGGGAATCCGGGACAGCGACTCCTGGCGGGACGACAATCCGCTGCTCTTTGACGCCAACGGCACCAGGAAACCCGCGTACACCGCCACCCTGGACGCCCTCAATGCCGGCGGCCCCGGCGACCCCGGGCCGATCGACCCCAACGCCTGGTACGTGCTGGTGAACCGGAACAGTGGAAAGGCGCTGGACCTGTACGCGTCGGCCACCACCGACGGCGCACGGATCACCCAGTGGACCCGGCACGACGGGGCGAACCAACAGTGGCAGTTCGTCGACTCCGGCGGCGGCTACCACCGGCTGAGGTCCCGGCACTCGGGCAAGGTCCTCGACGTGTACAACTGGTCGACCGCCGACGGTGGCGCCATCGTCCAGTGGAGCGACCACAACGGGACCAATCAGCAGTTCCGCATCGCCGACTCCGGCGGCTACGTCCGCCTGGTCAGCCGGCACAGCGGCAAGGCCGTGGAGGTGCAGGGCGCCGCCACGACCGACGGCGCCAACATCGTGCAGTACGCCGACTGGAACGGTGCCAACCAGCAGTGGCAACTCGTCCGCACCGGCTGACATGCCGCGCACAGTCCGGCTCGGCGACGGCTCCGGCCCGGCGGGATCGCCGCCGGGCCGGAGCCGCTGTGCCGGCGGGTGTCGCCCCGACGACGCGCACTCGTGAACGGGATTTCCGCGTCGGGTCTGTGGATCTAACGGTGTTTCCGGCCTGACCCACCGGGCGTTGTGCCTGGTGAGGAGGGTGCCGTGATGACCGCGACACTGAACGACGTGACCGGACGGAAGAAGCGGCCTGAGCCGTCTGCGGAGGAGCAGGCCGCTGCCGAGCTCGTTCGGGCGGCCAAGGAACAGGGCCTGTCGTTGACCGGGCCGGACGGTCTGTTGAAGCAGTTGACCAAGACGGTCCTGGAGACCGCGTTGAACGAGGAGATGACCGAGCATCTCGGCTACGCCAAGCACGATGCGGCCGGTGCGGGGTCGGGCAACATCCGTAACGGCAGCCGGCCGAAGACGGTGCTGACCGACACCAGCGGGCCGGTGCAGATCAACGTGCCACGGGACCGGGCCGGCACGTTCGATCCTCAGATCGTCCGCAAGCGGCAGCGGCGCCTGTCGGGGGTCGACGAGGTGGTGTTGTCGTTGTATGCCAAGGGATTGACGACCGGGGAGATCTCGGCGCACTTCGCTGAGATCTATGGAGCGTCGGTGTCGAAGGAGACGATCTCCCGGATCACCGACAAGGTCATCGAGGAGATGACCGACTGGTCCCACCGGCCCTTGGACGCCATTTACGCGGCGGTGTTCATCGACGCCATCGTGGTCAAGGTTAGGGACGGGCAGGTGGCGAACCGGCCGTTCTACGCCGCGATCGGCGTCTCTCTCGACGGCGAGAAGGACATCCTCGGGCTGTGGGCCGGCACAGGTGGTGAGGGCGCGAAGTTCTGGATGAGTGTACTGACCGACCTGCGCAACCGCGGCGTCAAGGACGTGTTCTTCCTCGTCTGCGACGGGCTGAAAGGGCTGCCCGAGGTGGTCACGAACGTGTGGCCGCAGACGGTGGTGCAGACGTGCGTGATTCATCTGATCCGCAACACGTTCCGGTTGACCTCCCGCAAGTACTGGGACGAGTTGAAGCGTGACATCAAGCCGATCTACACCGCGGTCAACGCCACCGCCGCCAGGGCGGCGTTCGACGACCTGGCCGACAAGTGGGGCGGCCGGTATCCGGCGGTGATCCGGTTGTGGGACAACGCCTGGACGGAGTTCATTCCGTTCCTCGACTACGACGTCGAGATCCGCACGGTGATCTGCTCGACCAACGCGATCGAGTCCCTCAACGCCCGCTACCGGCGAGCGATCAAGGCCCGCGGCCACTTCCCGAACGAGCAGGCCGCGTTGAAGTGTCTGTACCTGGTGACCCGGTCCCTGGACCCCACCGGAGCAGGCAGAGCCCGATGGACGATGCGCTGGAAACCCGCGTTGAACGCCTTCGCCATCACCTTCAGCGACCGCTTCCCAGCCGCTGAAACCTACTAACCAAGATCGCCGGAAACACCGTTGGCGAGACAGCCCCTCCGCGTCAGCCGGTCACGGGGAAGTTGGCGCGGAAGGTGTCGTGTGGGTCGTGGCGGTGTTTGATGTCGCGGAGGCGGTTGATCACGTCGGGGGTGAAGGCGTCGGCGATGGTTTCGGTGGGGTTGAGGAGGGTGAGGGGTTTGCGGCCGCTGGTGGGTAGTGCGTCGGCGAGGGTGCGTTGTTTGGTGGTGACGGCTTGTGCGCGGGTGGGGTCGGTGGGTAGGCCGAACATGTAGAGGGCGTAGGGCTCGGTGAGGGGGCCGTGTGGGCTGTCGGAGGGGTGGGCGAGTGCGCCGCCGAGGTGTCGTAGTTGTGCGCTGAGCAGGGGTGCGATGGGGTTTTCGAGCAGTGTCGTGACGGCTTGGTCGTCGAGGGTGGTGAGGAGTTCGGTGTGGGACAGGCCTGCGGCGGGTTCTGTGGGTTCGGCGGTGATGGCGCCGAGTTCGGCGGGGGTGATGGGTTTGCGGGTGTCGGACAGTGGTGTGGGTAGGCGGTCCAGCGGGCTGAGGAGTTCGTGGGCCTGGTTCGGGTGGCCGAGGTAGGTGGTGTCGATGGCGACCATGGGGTCGGCGCCGGGGAAGTGGAGGAGGTCGAGCCAGACGGTCAGTTCGTCGGGTGCGGTGGCGGTGATGGTGCGGTAGGTGTCCATCACGGCCGGGGCGTGTTGGGCGGGCCAGAGGATTCTGCCGCCGTAGAGGTGGGGTGCGGGGTGCAGGGCGAGTTCGAGGGCGGTGACGATGGCGAAGCTGCCGCCGCCGCCGCGTAGTGCCCAGTACAGGTCGGGGTCGGTGTCGGTGGTGACGTGTCGGTGGTGGCCGTGGGCGTCGACGATGTCGAAGGCGGTGACGTTGTCGGCGACCCAGCCGTGTGCGCGGCCGAACCAGCTCAGTCCGCCGCCGAGGGCGACGCCGGTGACGCTGACCACGGGTGAGCTGCCGGGCAGGCCGGTCAGGCCGTGGGGTGCGGCGGCCGCTTGGAGCAGGCCGGACGGTACGCCCGCGCCGACGCGGGCGCGGCGGGTGGCGGGGTTGATCTGGAGGGTGTCCAGGCTTCGGGTGCGCAGCAGGATCGTGCCGGCGGTGCGGCCGGTGGCGCCGTGTCCGTTGGGTTGGGTGGTGATGCGAAGTCCGGCGGCGCGGGCGTGGCGGACGAGCGCGACGACGTCGGCGGTGTCGGTGGCCTCGACCACGGCGTCGACCTGCTGGTCGATGGCGAGGTTCCAGGGCCGACGGGCGGCGTCGAAGGTGGGCTCGCCGGGCAGCCACACCTGGCCACGGACGACGGAGCGCAGAGCGTGCAGAGCGTTCACGGGGTTCCTTCTTCTTCTCGTGGTTTCAGGGGGCGACGCCGACCGCGCGGGTCAGGCCGCGAAGATCGCACCGGGGTCCCCGGTGAACCAGGCGTTGTCGACGCGCAGCCGACGGATGAGCCAGCGGTCGCCGTCCCGCACGAGGTCGACGTCGTACCGGTTCTTCAGCAACGCGAACGTGCTGCGGTCGGCGATGAGCAGGTGCTGGGCCTCGACCAGCGCGGTCAATCGCGCCGTGTCGCCGTCGACGACGACGCGGGGGTTGGTGACCTGGTGGGTGGTGTCGACGCGTCCCACGAACATGTCGAGGATCATGGTCACGATGGTGTCCCGTCCGGCCATCAGCGGCGGCTGGGCTCCCCATTTCGCGGCCGCCGGGCGGAAATCCAGTTCGGCGTCGGGCGTGAGGGCCGACCCGAACAACTCCCGGTCCTTGAGGTCCTGGCCGAGGCCGAGGCGGTAGAGAGCGTCGAGGATCTCGGCGCGGTCCCGTAACTCCCGCACGACCGCCTCGCCGTCGTCGGCGTCGACGGCCAGGGCGTGAGTGTCGGTGACGTACATGGTTGCTCCCGCGGATCTGCTCGGGGTTCGGTCCCTCCACCCTGCGGTCGCCCCGGACGCCGAACAATGCCGAGGTGTGCCACGATCATGAAGCTGCGATTAACGATGCAGGGAGACGGGGATGCTGGAGCGGCACGAACTGGAAGCGTTTCTCGCCGTCGCCGAGGAGCTGCACTTCGGCCGCGCCGCCGAACGGTTACGGGTCTCCACCCCGAGAGTCAGCCAGACCATCCGCAAGTTGGAGCGGCAGGTCGGCGTCGCGTTGTTCGACCGGACCAGCCGACGGGTCGAGCTGTCCCGGGTCGGGCGCGCTCTCTACGAGGATCTCCGACCGGCGTGGAACCAGATCGCCGCCGCAGTCGACCGAGCTGTCGAGGCCGGCCGAGGATTCACCGGAACCCTGCGGGTCTGCTTCACCGGCGCCGCCGGCGGTCAGTTGCTGGTCGGCATCACCGAGGTGTTCCGGCGGCGCCACCCGGAGTGCCAGATCCAGATCCGCGAGGCGCAGCTGGGCGAGCTGATGCCCTGGCTGCGCGGCGGCGAGGTCGATCTGGCCCTGGCCACCCTGCCCGTGGACGAGCCGGGCATCGTCGCGGGTCCGGTCCTGGTGTCCGAGGCGCGGTTCCTGGCCGTACCGGTCGGGCATCCCTTCGCCCGTCGCGACGCCGTCTCGGTCGAAGACCTGGCCGAGGTCGACATGCTGCAACTGCCCGACACGCTGCCGCAGTCCCTGCGCGCCGACCGCACGCCGCACGCCACCCCGGCCGGGCGACCCATCAGGGCCGGGCTCTCCGCCGCGACGTTCCACGAGATCCTCACACACGTCGGCGCCGGTCTCGGCGCCTTCCCTGTCGGCGCCAACGCCAGGCGCTACTACGCCCGCCCCGACGTCGCGTATGTGCACCTCCGCGACGCGCAGCCCCTGCAGTGGGGCCTGCTGTGGCGCGCCGACGGCGCCACCGCCCGCGTCCGCGCCTTCGCGGAGGCCGGCCACACGCTCGTGCGCGAAGGCCGATAGGAGGACGCGGCTGGCGGTAAGCGTCGGGCTGACATCGGTGGCGGGCGTTGCGAAGCCTGCTGGCCGTTCGCCGGCTCATCGGGCACGGCCTCGGCCCCTCCGCGGACGAACTCAACCAGAAGTAGTCACCGGGTTACCCCGCGCTCTCTCAGGCGACCACGGCCAGCCGGCTGTCCGGCGGCCCACCCGGCCGGCCTCCACGGCCAGGTCGTCGGCCCCGCGCGGACAGGTGGTCGTCGGGCAGTACCAGCGCCTATCGCGCCACCGCAGCCGTACCGGCCGGCCGCCGACCGGCAGGTCCCGCGGCCAGGTCGTGGCCCACTGCTTCACCCGGACCGTCCGCTGTCCGCACTGCGGGCAGCATCGCGCCTGCTCATCACTTGTGGACAGACCCACCACCGGCACGCCCTCGGCGTCCGGCTCGACCCGCTCCACCACCAGGCTGTCCAGACCCAGCAGCGGCTCCGTTCCCGAACCCCGCTCGGCCTCGAAGAGCCATGATGATCCGCACCAGGCGCCATCCGGCGGCGGTTCAGTGCTGGCCGAAGGCCTTCAGGAAGGCTGCGGTGTCGAGGAACTCGGTGTTGTCGACGATCTGGTCGCCGTGGATACGCATGATCTGCGCCCCTCGGTTGCGGTAGACGCCACCGGCGAGCAACGGTGCTTCCATCGTCCATGTGGACACGACCTCGTGGGGATTCAGCAGCGGCCGGATCTGCCAGGTCATCCTGACCTCGCCGACGACCATGAAGAAGAATCCGATGCCTTCGACGATGCCGTCGCGACCGTGGATCTCGCCGGGCGGGGTCACGGGCATCCGCGAGATCGCGTCGGGTGCCCATACGGCGGCGAAGGCGTCGAGGTCTTTGGCGGTGAGGGCCCGATACAGCGCCTCGGCGGTGGCGATGGAGCGCCGCCGCTGGCCTCCAGCGTCGGCACCTGCGGAAGCAGGCGCCATCGCCGCGCCGAGCACGGCACCGCCCGACAGAGCCAGGGCGGCACGCCGAGGAACTCGCCGGCCAGTAGTCATGATCACGTCCTTTTCATAGTGAGCTGCACGGTATTCCGGCCGCGGCAATCACCAGGACACGCAGCAGGGTGCCCCGTTGGCACTTCGAGGCATGTGGATAGCGGAGGCTGACGCAGGGCTCAGGTTCCAGCCCAAGGTCATGTAGGCGGCCGAACACTCGCGGTGGGCGCATGACAATGCACTACTCCGTGAAGTAGGCGGCGCTCTCCGCGTCTGCCGGGTAGTAGGACTCGATCGCGACCTCATCGATCGTGATGTCCATCGGGGTGCCGAATGTAGTGATCGTCGAGAACAGCCGCAACTCTCGTCCGCCGATGCGAAGGATCATCGGGATCACGACGTCGGTGTCGACCGGTTGGCTCGACGAGTCGTCGGGTTCGGGCGCCAGCAGTTCTTCGTAGAGCACGGTGAGTTCAGGATCGGGAGCAGTGGCGAGCTGGCGTGAGATCCGGGTGCGGAACACCGCGCGCACATCGGCGAGGTTGACGACCAGGCGAGCGAACCCGCGCGGGTCCAGTCCCAGCCGCACCAGGTTGACGGGCGGCCGCAGCAGGTCGGGAGCCACCTGCGCGAAGAACGGGTCGACAGCGCGATTGGTCATCACGATGTTCCACCGGCGATCAAAGACCAGCGCCGGATACGGCTCATGAGCGCGGAGCACCCTGCGGATCGCATCGTGGACGACCGACAGCGCATTGTCGCCGAGCGGACGCTCGGCGTAGCGGGGTGCGAAACCCCCGGCGAGCAGGAGTCGGTTGCGATCACGTAGCGGCACGTGGAGCCGATCTGCGAGTCGGAGGATCATGTCGGCGCTCGGCTTGGATTTACCCGTCTCGACCAGGCTTACGTGACGAGCCGACACGTCTGCAGCGATCGCAAGGTCCAGCTGGCTGAGTCCCCGGCATTGCCGCCACTGCCGCAGCAGTTCCCCAACCGTATGCACGATCAGGCAGTGTACGCATCGTTGCGCTGAACGCCATGAAATCCGAGTTCATCGACAGCTGAAGCTGCCACGGAAACACTGCCTTCATGACCACGGAGAACAAGAGCATCGTCCAACGAGCGCTGGCAGGGCTGATCGACACGGGCGACGTCGACGCGCTCGCACCATTCCTGAGCGATGACTTCGTCCACCACAGGCCGGGCACAACCACATCGACCAAGGTCGAGTGGCTCGCCGCCGTTCGCGCCGCGCTGGTACCGCTCGCCGGCATGCAGGTCGAGCTCCATCAGGTCTTGGCCGAGGGCGATCACGTCGTGGTGTACTCGCGACGCTGGCTTCCCGACGCAGGACCAGAGATCGCGGTCGTCGACATATGGCGGATCGACGACGGGCTGATCGCCGAGGCGTGGGAGATCATCGAGCCGGTGGGCCGAGTGGCCGCCAACCTGGCGTGGTGGCAACCTGCTGAGCACTGACCATGCGGAAGCCACCTGCGATGCCGAGCAACCGTCTCCCCGGTCCGGCCGCGCCCGACTGCCCACGCCGACCCGTCGCGCGCGGCGCCCGAGCGCGACCGTCGGCCTTATCGGACGTCCGGCTGGAGGAACCTGCTCCAGCGTTCAGCGGCCCGGGTCATGTCGTCCATGATGTGTTCGAGGAACTGGCTGGCGTCGTGGAGGCGGCCGCCGGCGGGGGTGCCGGGTCCGAGGATCGCGGCGGCCCGGCGGGTGGTGGCGGCGAGCAGCAGGTTCATCCTGACGCTGGCCATCCAGGCCCGGATCCACACGTCGTCGTCGATCACGTAGTGGTCGCGGCGCTGCCGCGGGGGGCGATCGCGGCGCAGCAGGCCCTGTCGTTCGAGGTCGGTGACGGCCTTGGAGATCGAGGCCGAGCTGACCCGCAGCCGGTCGGTCAGTTCGACGGCGGTGAGCCGGCCCGTGTCAGTCGTGAAGAGCTCGGTGAGGACCCGGGCGGCCATCGGCGGCAGTCCGGTGTGGGCGATCATGGCGGTGAGCTCCTCCCGGACGCCGCGCACGGCCTGCGGGTCGCGTCCGTCGTTGGAGGCGGGGCCTGGCGGGACGGCTGCCGCACCGGGTGCGGGCCGGCGCCGGGCGCGCATGGCGGTGGCTCGCTGGGCCAGTTCGGATCGGTAGCGGCGGGGTCCGCCGTTACGGTTCACCTCGCGGCTGATCGTGGACGTGGGCCGGTCCAGGTGTCGGGCGATCTCCGCGTAGGGAGTGCCTTCGGCGAGCCGGGCCGCGGTGTACTGCCGGTCCTCACGGGTAAGTCTACCTGTCGGCATGGGGATGACCTCCTTCTCGGCATTGTTGCGTTCGGTGCCAGCTCAATGCAACGCCAGATATCCGTCATTGCGTTCGGCGGCGGTGTCAGCGCAACGACGAGCACCATGCTTACCTGCTAAGACAGCCTCCTTGTAAGCCTTCGATATTGATGCAAACCCTGAACGCAACGTAGCGTTTGCCTTGCTCCGAAAATCGGAACGGGAAGGCACTCACATGGCAACCCACGTGACCGCGCTCGATCTCACTCCTGCGGCGCCGGGGGCGCACGCCCCCGTCCAGGACGCTCTCGAAGGCGCCGTGAACAACGCCGGCGCCCCCGGCATCGTCACCGAGGTCATTCACGACCGCTCCCGCTGGTTCGGGTCCGCAGGCCTGTCCGACACCGCCACCGGGCGAGCCCGGACGTCGTACGAGCAGTTCCGCATCGGCAGCGCCACCAAGGCATTCACCGCCACCGTGGTGCTGCAACTCGCCGCCGAGCGCCGGATCGGTCTCGACGACACGGTCGAGCAGTGGCTGCCCGGCCTGGTGCATGGCAACGGCTACGACGGCCGGGCCGTCACGATCCGGCAGTTGCTGAACCAGACCAGCGGCATCTTCGCGTACAACAACGCCCCGGAATTCTTCGTCAACGGGATCGGCGCGACCTGGTACGAGCACCGCCACGACCGGTACGCCCCGGAGCAACTGGTGAAAATAGCGCTGGCGCACCCCCCGTACGCGGCCCCCGGCGAGCGGTTCGTCTACTCCAACACCAACTTCGTCCTCGCCGCGATGATCGTCGAGAAGGTGACCGGGCGGACGTTCGCCCAAGAGATCGACCGGCGCATCGTACGCCCGCTCGACCTGCCCGGCACGTACCTGCCCGCCACCGGTGACGCCGGCATCCGCGGCCCGCACCCGGTCCACTACTCGACCCTGTTCTCCGCCGACCCGAACCCGCAGATCCACGACGCGACCGAGATGGACCAGTCGTACGCATGGTCGGCAGGCGGGCTCGTCTCCACCACCGGCGACCTCACCCGCTTCTTCGGCGCCCTGTTCGGCGGACGGCTGCTGCCCGCCGAGCAGATGTCCGAGATGCTCACCACCGTCGACACCGACGGCTCCGGCTGGATCCCGGCCACCCGGTACGGGCTCGGCGTCTTCGCCCAGACGTTGAGCTGCGGTGTCACGGTCTGGGGCAACGGCGGGGCGACGTACGGCTCCTGGTCGTACACGATGGGCACCCGCGACGGCCGCCACCTGCTCGCCATCCACGTCAACGGCGACTGGTCGGGCCTGTCCGTCTTCGACGACGTGCTGAGCGCGGAGTTCTGCACGGAGCAGTGAGGAGGACGGGCCGGCCGCGCCACAGTTCTGGGGGCCGGCTGCCTTCTGCGTGCCTCCTTCCTGCGCCTGGATCTACGACCATGCGTCGACTGGCAGAACTCGATCACCCGCCCGCACATGCCCTGCTAGCGAACGTCACAGGAAGGAAGCCATGAGCACTCGTCTCCTGGTCCGGCCGCGTCCGACCGCCCGCGCCAACCCGTACCGCACGCTGGCGTTCGGCGCTACCACCGGCCCGGTGCTGTTGACGCTGCATCAGGAGACGTGAGGAGCATGGTGCTGACGCAGGTGCGATTCCCGGGAATGCCATTGACAGGTCCACCAATTCGAGATCGGCGGCAGGATGAGGTCACTTACCGAACGGAAGCATCAGCAGCAAGTCGCCGTTGCCGACGAGGTAGTCAAGGCGTATGGGCGCAGGGATAACGCAGTTCATGCCCTGCGCGGGGTGTCTGCCACGTTCAGCGCTGGCCAGTTCACCGCAATCATGGGGCCGTCCGGGTCCGGAAAGTCCACCTTCCTGCATTGCATGTCCGGCCTGGACCCGGTGACCTCAGGAAGCATCCGCATCGGAGACCTGGAGATCACCGCGTTGTCGCGTACCGAGCTGACGAAGCTGCGCCGGGAACGCATGGGTTTTGTGTTCCAGGCGTTCAACCTCCTGCCGATCCTCACCGCCGAGGAGAACATCCGCCTCACCGGCCGCCTCGGCGGTCGACGTGCGGACGAAAGCTGGTTCGCCACCATCGTCGACTCCCTGGGACTACGCGGACGGCTGCGTCACCGGCCAGCCGAACTGTCCGGCGGCCAACAACAGCGCGTCGCCGTTGCCCGTGCCCTGCTCACTCGGCCCGAAGTGCTCTTCGCCGACGAGCCGACCGGAAACCTTGACTCCAAGTCAGGAACCGAGGTGCTGGGTTTCCTGCGTAACGCGGTCGACTCCTTCCAGCAGACCGTCGTCATGGTCACGCACGATCCGGTCGCCGCCTCGTACGCCGACCGGGTGCTGTTCCTCGTCGACGGCCGGATCGTCGACGAGCTGTCCGGCCCGACGAGGGATCTCGTTCACGCCCGCATGCGCCGGTTGGAGGGCTGAGCGGTGTGGCTGATCGCCAGGAGGTCTTTCTCCGAGTCGTGGGGCCGTCTGACCGCCACGCTGCTCGCCGCGCTGTTTTCCATCGCGCTGATCGGTGGGACGGTGCAGTTCTCCCTCCGCGCCGAGGACGCGGTGTCGGGCGGGGATGCCAGCGAGTTCTTCCGCGCCGATGTGGTGGTGCAGGGCGGTTCGGTAGACCCGGACGACGCCCGGGCCCTGCCCAACGGCGAGGTCCGCCTTCAGGAGATGGCCGGCGAGCCAGGGGTCGCGGCCATCGCGGGGGACATCGTCCTCCCGGTCATCGCGGCCGGTGCCGGTGGCAACACCATCATCGCGCCGGCCGGAGCGCGCACCCTGTTGCGGCCCTGGATAGCCGAGCCCACGCTGAACCCCTACCGGCTTGAGGCGGGCCGCGCGCCCACCGCCGACAACGAGGTTGCCCTGATGCGGCACCTGGCGGATGCGGGCAGTCTGAAGCCGGGCGACACCATAGCTGTCGGGCTGCCCAGGCAGACAAGACAGATGACCGTTGTCGGAATCGTCACGGTGCAGGGCAGCGGCGTCGTCGCGGTTGGCGGCCTGTTGCTCGCGACGCCGGAGACCATGCGCAAGGAAGCCGGGCTCGCGGACGGCGCGTGGCACAGCGTCTGGGTGAAAGCCGCCCCCGGCGTCGCAGCCGAACATCTGCGGGATACGTTGCAGCGCAGCATCGGTGAAAGCACGGCAACGGTGCGGACCGCCAAGGACGTGCGCGACACCCAGGCGTCAAGCCTTGCCGCCCAGGGCCTGGAGATCAGCGGCGGCATCGGGATGCTGACCGGCGTCTCGGTCTTTGTCGGACTGTTCGTCGTCGCCAACACCTTCGGTGGGCTGATCCGCCAACGCACCCGGCGCCTGGCCATGCTCAGCGCCATCGGTGCCACACCGGAGCAGCTGAAGGCGCTGATCCGGCTGGAGGCGCTGGCGCTCGGCCTGGTCGCCTCCACCTGCGGAGCCCTGCTCGGCTATCCGGTGGCCGATGCGCTGATCCGGATGTTCGCCCACGACGGCTTCGACGTCTCGGCCGCCGAAGCGCCGGCGCTGTGGCTCACCGTACCGCTGTCGATCATCGGCGGGGTGCTGGTCACCCAGATCGCGGTCTTCCGCGCGGCGCGCCGTGCGGCCCGGATCGCTCCGATGCAGGCCCTGCGGGAGAGCTCATCGGAACGCAGGGAGCGCCCTCGGCTACGGATCCTCGCCGGCTCGCTGATCCTGCTCTCCTCGTTCATCTACTACGGACCCGTCCCGGCGGTGCTCAACGATAGTCCGCCGGGCCTGCAGCGGACCCAGGCGATCACGGCCTTGATCGGATTCGGCTCCATGGTTGTCGCGTGTGCCCTCGCGGTCTTCGGGCCGCTGCTGGTCCGCCCGGTCGGCGGGCTGATCGGCCTCATCGGCCAGCTGCTTGGCGGCGAGTCGGGGCGGCTGGCCCGAGCAACCATCACACGCAACCCTCGACGTGTCTCCGCTGCCGCCTCTTCGCTCATGTTGGCCGTCGCGTTGGCCACCACCGCACTGCTCATCGTGGTATCCGCGAACACCCGCTTCGAGCAGGCGGCCAACGAAGTGATGCTCGCCGAGCACGCCGTGTCCACATCAGACAAGACGCCCGATGGGTTGCGGCCGCTGCCGCGCGACATCACCGCCCGCATCGAACAGGCCCCTGGCGTCACGCGCGCGTCGGCTCTCACCACGACCAAGGTGAAGCTCGTCGCGCCACCACCGCGCGCCTATCAGGAGGGCGAGCCGGTCTTGCCGCTCTATCTCAAAGTGACCGGCGCCGACCCGGCGGCGCTGCCCCAGGTGCTGCGCCTTCCCGGCAACCTGCCCGCGCTCGCCCCGGGCGAAATCGCTCTGCCCTCGGTCACCATGCGGGCGCAGCAGCTGACAGTCGGGCAAGGCATCGTCGTACGCGGCGCGCACGGCGACGTCCCCCTGACCATCGCCGGCACATACCATGACCCGACCCATGTGTTCGCCGACGGCGCGCTGGTCGCTGATGCGACGATGCGGCAGCTCGACTCGAACGCGGGAGCACAGGTTGTGCTCGTCAGCGGAGGCACAGCAGCAGCGATCATGGAGAAGATCGCCGGTGTGCCCGGCGCGACAGTGCTCCACCGGACGTCCTATGTCGATAAGGCGGCGGCGGCGATCACCGAGGGCTCGACGGTGATGTACGGCTTCGTCGGCATGACGTTGCTGCTCGCCCTCTTCGGCATGACCACGACGATTTCGATGAGCGTCAGTGAACGCCGCCGTGAGTTCGGTCTGCTCGGTGCCGTAGGCGCAACCGCCCGCCAACTCCGCGCCATAATCCCCTGGGAGGCGGCCACCGTGGTCACCCTGGGTACGCTGCTCGGTCTTGGCATCGCGGTGGGCACAGTGGCACTCATCCACGCAGCGACAGGAAGCTCCTACATCCGGCTCAACGCCCCATGGTGGCTGTACGCCTCCGTCGCTGGTGCCGCAGCACTGGTGACGCTCATCACCTCGGCACTGCCAGCCCGGCGAGCGACCACGGTTTCGATCTTGGAGGCGACACAGGCCGAGTGATCAACACCAGGGCGATCGACTTCCGCCCGGAGCCGCCCGGTCAGCGCGACAAGCTCTCTGGTGCCGCCCGCGTACCCAGACCATCACCAGGAGGCATGGCTTGTCATCGTCAAGCGGCACATTGACGTGGATGCCGTCGGCCCACACGTAAGCGTCCCCATGGACGCCGCATCGTGGATGCCCACGATCGGCAGCGGCCGGGTCTTCCTCGCCGCGGCACGCCCTCGGTCCGTCCTAACCGCGTCGCAAGGCGGTGAGCGCTGCGGCCAGGTCGTCGCAGAGGTCCTGAGGGCTTTCCAACCCGATGTGGAAACGAACCAGTCGGGGCGCGTCCGCCGGGGCGGCGAGAGCCCGCAGGTGATGGGGCACGGCGGGCATGACCAGGCTCTCGAAACCGCCCCAGCTCGTGCCGAGGCCGAACAGGGAAAGCTGGTCGATGAACCGGGTGAACGCGTCTTCGCCACACGGGGCGAGCTCGACGGTGAATGGACCAGCCGCACCCGAGAACTGTGAGCGCCACAGTTCGTAGCCGGGATCGGTGGCGAGGGCGGGGAAGAGTACTCGCTGGACGCAGGGCTGCGACTGCAGCCACCGTGCGACGGCGAGAGCTGACCGTTGGTGGCGTTCCATGCGAACGGCCAGCGTGCGCAGCCCGCGCAGCGTGAGCCAACATGTGTCCGGCGCGGCATGGGCGCCGCTGCGGTCGCAGTAGGCCCGAACGCCGGCCAGGGCGTCGAGAGTTCCGGTGATGAGACCGAGCAGCACATCGGAATGGCCGTTGATGAACTTGGTCGCGGCGTGGACGGAGATGTCGACCCCGAGCGCGTGCGCGTCGAAGAAGATCGGTGTCCCCCAGGTCGAGTCGCATGCGACGGGAACTCCCCGGTCGTGCGCCGCCGCGCAGATGGCGCGTACGTCCCACATCTGCATCGTCAATGACGCTGGCGTCTCGACGAACACGAGGCTCGTCGTGTCGCGCAGCAAAGACGACACGTCGGCGTCGTGGGCGAAGTACTCCACGTCGGTTCCGGACGGAACAATCTCTTTGTCGCAGAAGACCCGCGTGGGCCCGTACACGCCCGCGCTCACCAGGATGTGGCGTCCGGGACCGGCGTGTGCGGCGAGCACAGCAGTGATCGCCGCCAGCCCGCTGCTGGTTGCGATGCACGTCTCGGTGTTCGCGATCTGCGCCATCGCGCGTTGCAGCTCGAACGTCGTCGACGTGCCTGACCTGCCGTAACGCGGACCGTCGAACACCAGCGCGCCCTGCGCCTGCTTGTACGCGTCGAGCGAGTCGAACACCGTCGTCGACGTGCGCACCAGCGGAGGGCTCACCGAATTCGCGGCGGCCGCGGTCCGCCGGGCGGCGTGAACCAGAAGTGTCTCTCTGTCCATCGAGTCGTCCTTCGCGCGTCGACATTTCGCCAGGGCGCGCCCGGCGCCCCATCCCGACACATGGTCCAGGTTCGCTCTCGGGTCGCACTTCCAAGAAACCGCCGGACGATGACGCAAATCCGCCGTAGTCGGTCGCTTCGGCTCCACCCCGGTGGATCACCGTCATCGCGCCCTCCGGTCCACCGTCGTCCGATCAGAGGGCGTGGAACCTCGACCGGGTCCGCACGCTCGGCGCGGTCGCCGACGACTCCAACGTCACGGGAGGCTCACACCCGACGGAGGCGCCGACCCGCTCCCGCGCGACATCCACCACTCTTCGGCGCCGACCGGTTGGGCAAGCAACGTGCGGCGAGCATGAGGGCGTTGGGCGAGGAGGCCGTCGGATCGACACCGGCATGAGATGCGGTGCAGCCACCGGGTCCGTCGTCACCCGATACACGCTCTCAAGACCTTGGGGGGGGCTGTCTCGCCAACGGTGTTTCCGGCGATCTTGGTTAGTAGGTTTCAGCGGCTGGGAAGCGGTCGCTGAAGGTGATGGCGAAGGCGTTCAACGCGGGTTTCCAGCGCATCGTCCATCGGGCTCTGCCTGCTCCGGTGGGGTCCAGGGACCGGGTCACCAGGTACAGACACTTCAACGCGGCCTGCTCGTTCGGGAAGTGGCCGCGGGCCTTGATCGCTCGCCGGTAGCGGGCGTTGAGGGACTCGATCGCGTTGGTCGAGCAGATCACCGTGCGGATCTCGACGTCGTAGTCGAGGAACGGAATGAACTCCGTCCAGGCGTTGTCCCACAA
This sequence comes from Micromonospora citrea, assembly GCF_900090315.1. NCBI lineage: Bacteria > Bacillati > Actinomycetota > Actinomycetes > Micromonosporales > Micromonosporaceae > Micromonospora > Micromonospora citrea. The sequence goes on from NZ_FMHZ01000002.1 coordinate 333,640, forward strand.
CCGGATCACCGCCGGATACCGGCCGCCCCACTTGTCGGCCAGGTCGTCGAACGCCGCCCTGGCGGCGGTGGCGTTGACCGCGGTGTAGATCGGCTTGATGTCACGCTTCAACTCGTCCCAGTACTTGCGGGAGGTCAACCGGAACGTGTTGCGGATCAGATGAATCACGCACGTCTGCACCACCGTCTGCGGCCACACGTTCGTGACCACCTCGGGCAGCCCTTTCAGCCCGTCGCAGACGAGGAAGAACACGTCCTTGACGCCGCGGTTGCGCAGGTCGGTCAGTACACTCATCCAGAACTTCGCGCCCTCACCACCTGTGCCGGCCCACAGCCCGAGGATGTCCTTCTCGCCGTCGAGAGAGACGCCGATCGCGGCGTAGAACGGCCGGTTCGCCACCTGCCCGTCCCTAACCTTGACCACGATGGCGTCGATGAACACCGCCGCGTAAATGGCGTCCAAGGGCCGGTGGGACCAGTCGGTCATCTCCTCGATGACCTTGTCGGTGATCCGGGAGATCGTCTCCTTCGACACCGACGCTCCATAGATCTCAGCGAAGTGCGCCGAGATCTCCCCGGTCGTCAATCCCTTGGCATACAACGACAACACCACCTCGTCGACCCCCGACAGGCGCCGCTGCCGCTTGCGGACGATCTGAGGATCGAACGTGCCGGCCCGGTCCCGTGGCACGTTGATCTGCACCGGCCCGCTGGTGTCGGTCAGCACCGTCTTCGGCCGGCTGCCGTTACGGATGTTGCCCGACCCCGCACCGGCCGCATCGTGCTTGGCGTAGCCGAGATGCTCGGTCATCTCCTCGTTCAACGCGGTCTCCAGGACCGTCTTGGTCAACTGCTTCAACAGACCGTCCGGCCCGGTCAACGACAGGCCCTGTTCCTTGGCCGCCCGAACGAGCTCGGCAGCGGCCTGCTCCTCCGCAGACGGCTCAGGCCGCTTCTTCCGTCCGGTCACGTCGTTCAGTGTCGCGGTCATCACGGCACCCTCCTCACCAGGCACAACGCCCGGTGGGTCAGGCCGGAAACACCGTTAGATCCACAGACCCCCTTGGGGCTGATCACTGCCCCCACTTCGGCATCCACACGTCTTCGTCGGGTGTGTCCATCCGCCTGGAGCTGAGATGGTCGCGAAGTGTGCTGAGCGCGGGATGCGGGTTGTCGTCGCGCCAGATCAGCGACATCGGATAGATCGGTGCCGGGTCGCGCACCGGTATGCGCCGCAGGTCGTACCTGTCCGGCCACAGATATCGCGTGCGTTCGCCGGCCAACGTCGCCAGTTCCGCGGAGTCGGCGATCTCGGCCAGCAACGCCTCGTTGCCGAAGGCCGGCCCGACCCGGTCGATGGTGAGGCCGAACGCGGCGGCGAGTTCGTCGTAGTAGCTGGCCCACTCGGTGCCGGCGACCATGCCGGGCATCCAGATGCGGTGTGCGGCGAGCTGTGCGGGCGTGACGACGCGGGCGTTGGCGAGCGCGTGACGTGGCCCCACGAGGAGTTCGTGGTGCTCGTCGATCATGCGGACGGCCCTGACCGCGTCTGGCAGGTGGCGCACGGGGACGGGGACGGCGTGGAAGGTGGCGTCGACCGTCCCTGCCTCGACGGCGGCGGTCGCGGCGTGAAAGTCGGCGTCGAGGGTCACGACGTCCAGCTCGATCCGCGGATACGTGCGGTGGAAGTCCTGCAGGAGCACGGACGGCGCGGTCCGCCGGCTGTGGACGTCGACGCGGAGGGCGCGACGGCCGGGCCGCACGGACGCGTCGGCCCGCTCGGCCACCCGGAGAAGTTCCCGGGCGTGGGGCAGGAAGGCCTGGCCGTCGATGGTGAGCCGGGCACCGCGGGCCGTGCGGGTGAACAGCCGTACCTGCAGGTCCTTCTCCAGCGCCGCGATGCGCTTGGACACGGCCTGCTGGGTGACCGACAGCGCGGCCGCGGCGTCCTGGAACTGGCCGGCGTCCACAACGGCGACGAAGGTACGGACGGCGTTGAGATCCACGAACAAGATCCTACGAGAACAACGGTTGGTTGTGGCTCGCCGCCGGTTCGGTTGTTTGATCCGTCATCCCACGCGCTGCTTCGATCACAGCGCTCAACGGCGAGTTGTTCGAGGCGGAAGGTGCGGGGATGATGGCCAGACGGTCCCTGGGCCGGCGGTTCGGCTGGTTGTGGGCGTCCTACGCGGTCAGCGCCTACGGCTCCGGGCTGGGGTTCGGCGCCTTGCCGCTGATCGCCGTGCTGGTGTTGGACGCCAGCCCCGCCCAGGTGTCCGCGCTGTCGGCGGTGGGGCCGGCGGTGGGCGCGCTGATCGCGTTGCCGCTCGCGCCCTGGGTGGAGTTCCACCGCAAGCGGCCGGTGCTGATCGCGATGGACCTGGCCCGGTTCGCGGTCATGACGACGATCCCGGTCGCCTACGCCCTCGGCCTGCTCGGTTTCGCCCAACTGCTGGTCGTGTCCGCCGTGGTCGCCACCTCCAAGATCGCCTTCAACGCCGCGAGCGGCGCGTACCTCAAGGCCCTCGTCCGGCCGGACGACCTGCTCGTGGCCAACGCGCGGTTCGAGTCGACGACGTGGAGTTCCATCGCCGTCGGGCCACCCCTGGGCGGCGCGGCGATCGGCCTGTTCGGGCCGGTCGTCACGGTGGTGGCCGACGCGCTCAGCTACCTGCTCTCCGCGCTGGGCATCACGGCGATCCGGGGCCGGGAAGCGCCCCCGCAGCGGACCGGCGGACGCCGGATCCGAGCCGGCGACCTGCTCGACGGCTGGCGGCACCTGCTGACCCATCCCGGGCTGCGGGCGCTCTACCTCAACCAGTTGCTCGTCAACGGCCTGATCATGGCCACCGAGCCGCTGCTGGCCGTGCTCCTGCTCCGCGAGCTCGGATTCCCGCCCTGGCAGTACGGCCTGGCCTTCGCCGCCCCCTGCCTCGGCGGGCTCGTCGGCTCACGCCTGGCCCGCCGGGTCGTGGCCCGGTACGGCCAACACCAGATCCTCCGCACCGTCGGCGCGCTGCGCGTGGTCTGGCTGATCGGCCTCGCCTTCGTCCAGCCCGGCCTCGCCGGCCTCGCCACGGTGATCGTCGTCGAACTGGCGACCATCATCAGCATGAGCCTGTACAACCCGGTGCTCGCCACCTACCGGCTCCAGCACACCCCCAAAGACCTCGTCGCCCGCACCCTGTCGGCCTGGTCGATCAGCAGCAGCGCCGCCATCGCCGTCCTCAGCGCGCTCGGCGGACTGCTCGCCGCCGCCACCGGCCCACGCGCGGCCATCGCGGTCGCGGGACTGCTGATCCTGGCCAGCCCGCTGCTGCTACCCCGCCGCCAGGGCTCCGCACCCGTCACCGAGCCCGAGTTGGCGACGGCCGCTCCCCCACCACGGGCGGCGGGCGTGTCGCCCGACACCAGGTGAGAGGGCGGCCAACGCCTGTCAGCCACCCCTCGGCGTCCTCCGGGGACCTCAGGCGTTCGCCCACACCCGCTTGATCCACTCCTCCACCCCTTGGGAGGTGCGGGGCATCGCGGCGGACAGGTTCTCGCAGCCGTCCTCGGTCACCAGCACGTCGTCTTCGATACGCACACCGATGCCGCGGAACTCCTCGGGCGCCAGCAGGTCGTCGGCCTTGAAGTAGAGGCCCGGCTCGACGGTGAGGATCATGCCGGGCTCCAGCACGACGTTCATGTAGTCCTCGCGCAGCAGCAGCTGGCAGTCGTGCACGTCCATGCCCAGGTGGTGGGAGGTGCCGTGGACCATCCAGCGGCGGTGCCAGCCCCCGCGCTCCCGGTCCAGGGTCTGCTCGACGGTGACTCCCTCGGGCAGCAGCCCCCACTGGTGCAGGGTCCGGGCGATCACCGCGTCCGCCGCGGCGTGGATGTCGCTGAACTTGTTGCCCGGCCTCACCGCCGCAAGGCCGGCCTGCTGCGCCTCGTACACCGCGTCGTAGATCCGGCGCTGCACGTCGGTGAAGCGGCCGGAGACCGGCAGGGTACGAGTGATGTCGGCGGTGAACAGCGAGTCGAGCTCGATCCCGCAGTCGACCAGGATCAGGTCACCCTCGCGGACCTCGCCGGTGTTCCTCGTCCAGTGGATGGTGTTGGCGTGATCCCCGGAGGCGCAGACGGACTCGTAGCCGACGCCGTTGCCCTCGTGACGGGAGTACAGGCCGAAGACACCCTCGACCCAGCGCTCACCACGCCCCTTACGGACCGCTTCGGGCAGCGAGGCGACGATCGCGTCGAAACCCCGGTGGGTGGCGGCGATCGCCGTGCGCATCTCCTCGATCTCCCACTCGTCCTTGACCAACCGCATCGCGGACAGGTGGCGGGCCAACTCCTCGTCCGCCTCCTCGCGCTCGTGGGCGGACCCGGTCGCGCCCGCCTGCGCGCGGACCGATTCGACCAGCCCGGCGAGCTGCGGGTCGGCGGCGCGGACCACCCGCATCCGGGCGGCGGGCGCGTCCTTGGCCAGGTCGTCGGCGAGGGAGTCGACGTGGCGGGCGGTGATGCCCAGCTCCGACTCCCGGTCGGCGAGGGTCGGACGGGGACCGACCCAAAACTCACCGTAGCGGGAGTCGGCGTAGAACTCCTCGCTGTCGCGCGGGGCCAGCGGGCGGAAGTAGAGGGTGGCGTGGTGCCCGCCGCCCGGCTTCGGGTCGAGCACCAGGACGCTGTCCGGATCGGCGTGCGCGCCGAGGCCGGTCAGGTGGGCGAAGGCGGTGTGGGGGCGGAACGGGTAGTCGGTGTCGTTGCTGCGCACCTTGAGGCCGCCGGCGGGGATGACGAGCCGCTCGCCGGGAAACCGCTGCGACAGGACGGCCCGGCGGCGGGCGGCATGGTCGGCCACCTCGGCGCGGTGCGTGGGCTCCCGGTCGGGGGTGGCCCAACCAGAGGCGATGAAGTCACGGAACTCGTTGTTGCTGGGTATCCCGCGGTGGCCGGCCTTCGCCTGCGTCTCGCTCGTCATGCCGACATACTGCCAGAACTGTCCGCTGTGGCCACCCGTGGTCACGTCGGCAGCGGTAAGCGGCCGGGCCGGGGAACGCCCCTTGCGGACGCCCAGCTCCACCGGCGGTACGGCAGGCCTCTCGGCCGCCGGCCGCACGGACCGTTCGCACCCGACCACCCGCCCGCCGGCGCCTTCGTGTCCGTCGTCGCGACGCCGTCGCCGGGCCGCGATCTCGACGGTCTCGTGCGCGGGGGTCCGGCTCGCAGCATCAGAGGCCGTCGACGTCATACCGGCCTGCCGGGTGAGCGGAGGTACGGCTGACGATCTTGCCGCCGGACGGGGCCGGAGGCCGGCCGGCACCGACGCTCCCACCGGCGCGGACTCGTCGGCCCGCCGGCCGATCGTCTCGTCGACGCCGAACTCGGCGAGGTGAGCTCCTTCAAATCCGACACAGGGTGTCAGGTTATTACCGAAGCATGGTCTCGCCGGCTCGTGCCCGACGGCGGGCGCGGACCGGTGCCACCGCCAGCCTGGAACAGGGATACCCATGCGCGAAACACCTCAGGAACTCCACGAGCTTCAAGCCCTCCTCGATACCTCCCTCTCCCGCTCGACCTCGCACCTCCGGTCGATCATCGACGCGGAGCGCACCCTCACCGCCGAGCAGCTCACCCAGGTCCTCACCGGCATGTGCCCCCTCGCCCTGTCCACCGTGACGGCGAAGGGCGAGCCGCGCGTCAGCGGTGTGGACGGGCACTTCCTGCACGGAAAGTGGCACTTCGGCACCGCGCGCGGCGCGGCCAAGGCGCGCCATCTCGCCGCCCGGCCCGCCGTCAGCGCCGCCCACATGCGCGGTGAGGACCTGGGCGTGTTCACGCACGGCCACGTGGAGATCCTCAACCCCCAGGACGCCGCGCCGGCCGCGGACTGGCCGGATCTGCTCGCCTACCTCAAGGACTTCTACGACGCCGACTCCTTCGACTGGGACAACGACGTCGTCTACTACCGGCTGCACCCGCACTGGATGACCGTCTACGCCCCCGACCTCGCGAAGCTCCCACCGCGTCGCGAAGGGGTGAACGAGGGTTGACCGCATTCGTGAGAGACGCCGCGAGTGCGGGGCGCGGGACCATCGACGTGGTGGGTGCCCGTACCAACAATCTGCGGGACGTGTCGGTCAGCATCCCCAAGGGGCAACTCGTGGCCTTCACCGGGGTGAGCGGTAGCGGCAAGACCTCGCTGGCCATCGACACCCTGCACACCGAAGCTCAGCTGCGATACCTGGAAGGCCTCTCGCCGTTCGTCCGGCAGTACATCACCCAGCGGAACCGGCCGAAGGTCGACCGTGTCAGGGGCCTCGGCGCGACCCTGGCGGTCGACCAGCGGCGGCTGAACCGCAACCCTCGCTCCACGGTCGCGACGATCACCGGCATCGACGGGCACCTGGGGCTGCTGTACTCACGCCTTCCGGGGATCGGTGCGGAGCAGGCGGCGGAAGGTGGCGGCGGGCATCTGACGACCGCGCACTTCGACCGCAACACACCGGAAGGGAGCTGCGCGGACTGCCACGGGGTGGGCGGACGCTGGCGGGCACAGGAGGACCTGGTCATCACCCAACCCCATCTTCCGCTGTTCGAGGGCGCCTCGCCCTGGTACGCGAAGTGGCGGTCCGGTGAGCACGCGTTCGTACCGGCACTCGCCGAGAAGCGGGGCGTGGACCTCGGCCGGCCGTGGCAGTCGCTGCCCGAGGAGTTCCGTCGCTGCGTGCTCCACGGCACGGGCGACGAGAGGATCGAGGCGACCATCGAGATTCCGAACAGGAACGAGACGGCCACGATGACCTACACCTCGAGCCAGCCGCTGCGGGGCGCGCTCGCCGAGGTCGAGCGGGTGTTCACCAACGCCCGAACGCCCAGCGCCAAGCAGCGCTACCTGGCGTACATGCGCAAGCAGCCCTGCGGCACCTGCGGCGGCAGCGGCTATCACGAGGTGGCCCGGTCCGTGCGGCTCGGCGGGCTGACCTACCCCGACCTGCTCGCGGTGGAAGTCCGGGAGGTGCGCAGCTGGGCGCAGCGCGTGGCGGGCGATCTGGGCGCCCGGCAGCGCGAGGTGGGCGAGCCGCTGCTGCAGGACCTGGGGCGCCGGCTCGGCATTCTCGACCGGCTCGGCCTGGCCCATCTCCAACTGTCCCGCGGCGCGGCCACGCTGTCCGGGGGTGAGTTGCAGCGGACGCGGCTCGCCGCGCAGCTCAGCACCGAGCTCAGCGGCATCGTCTTCGTGCTGGACGAGCCTGGATCCGGGCTGCATCCGGCGGACAAGGCGCACCTGCTCGACATCGCCCTGGAACTGCGCGAGGCCGGCAACACGGTGCTCCTCGTCGAGCACGACCCCGAGCTGATCGCCCGTGCCGACTGGGTGATCGACATGGGGCCCGGCGCGGGCCGCCTCGGCGGCGAGGTCCTCGTGTCGGGTCCTCCCGCCGATGCGGCCGTCCACCCGCAGTCGGTGACCGGGCGCTATCTGGCCGGTCACGGGCCGCGGCTGCGCCGGACCCGGCGCCCGGTCGGGGACGGCACCGGCTGGGTCGAGCTGCACGGCCTGCGTGCGCAGAACGTGATCACGGACCTGGTGCGTCTTCCCGCCGGTCGGCTCACCTGCCTGACCGGGGTGAGCGGCAGCGGGAAGAGCAGCCTGCTCGGTGCGCTCGCCGCGAGCGTGGCGGCCGCCCTGAACGGGAGGACGACCGACACGGTGCGGGAGGTGACCGGCATCGAGAGGTTCGGCTGGGTCGCCGTCGTGGACCAGGAACCGCTCGGGCGTACGCCGCGGTCCAACCCCGCCACGTACAGCAAGGCGTTCGACGTTGTCCGCAAGCTGTTCGCCGAGACCGGCACGGCCCGCGGGATGGGTGTGGACGCGTCCTGGTTCAGCTTCAACACCGAGGGCGGCGGCCGCTGCGAGACCTGCGCCGGTTACGGCCGCAAGCTCGTCGACATGCACTTCCTGCCGGACGTGTGGGTGGTCTGCGACGCGTGCGGGGGGCGGCGTTACAAGCCGGCGGCACTGGAGATCAAATATCAGGGGTTGACCATCGATCAGGTGTTGGAGCTGACCGTCGCCGAGGCCGTCGAGCGGTTCTCCGAGCCTCGACAGCTCGCGGAGACGCTGGGAGCCCTGAACCGGGTAGGGCTCGGCTACCTCCAGCTCGGTCAGAGCGCCACAGAGTTGTCCGGTGGGGAGGCGCAGCGGCTGAAGCTGGCGTCCGCGATCCAGCGCGGCGCCGCGAGTCGCAAGGCCGGCCTGGTCGTTCTCGACGAGCCCGTCTCGGGCCTGCATCCGTCTGACAGCCAGCGTGTGGTGGATGCGCTCGACGCGTTGCTCGACTCGGGCAACACCGTCGTCGTGGCGGAACACGACATTCCCGTCGCCGCGTCCGCCGACTGGGTGATCGACCTGGGCCCGGGAGCCGGTCCGGACGGGGGCGCGGTGGTCGCCGAGGGCACCCCGGAGACCGTCGCCACGGCGGGCACCCCGACCGCCGGCTTCTTTCGGCGGTACGCGGCGGGCCTGCCGCTCCTGGGGGCGCGCGGCGACGATCGCTGAGCGCCTTCGCCCACACGCGGATGTTCAACGTCATCTGGCTGCGACGCTGAGCGTGGCGAGCGCCGTGGCGGCCACCGCGCTGACGGTCGACGGTGTGTGTGCGGGCAGCCGACGGTCGCGCGGTGGCCGCGTGCCACAGAGGCCCTGTGCCGCGGCTCAGCGGCCGGGGCGGGCCGCGGCGGCCTCGGGGTCCGGGACGACGTCGAGGTCGCCCCACCGCGCCGGCCACGCGAACCGGCGTCCCACCACGCCGTCGCCGACCGGTGCTCGTCGGTCACCCCACGCTCGCGCTCGAGGGCCTCGAGTCGCTCACGCTCCGCCTCGAACCACTCCGGCACGGTGTGCGGAATCCCGGTCGTGTCGGCGGCGGATCGCTTGCTCCTCACGCGACGTGATGACACATAGTCGGCGGCGTGGAAGAGCACCTGACCGTGGGGCGCGTGGCGGAGTTGACCGGCGTCAGCGTCCGCACACTGCACCACTACGACGAGATCGGCCTCCTGGTGCCGTCCGCGCGGACCGCTGCCGGGCACCGGGCCTACTCCCCCGGCAACGTGGAGCGGCTCCGAGAGGTGCTCGCCTACCGGCGGCTCGGCTTCGGACTGCGGGAGATCGCCGACCTGGTCGACGATCCGGCCACCGACGCGGTCGCGCACCTGTGCCGGCTGCGCGGCCTGCTGATGGACCAGCGCGACCGCGCCGCCGCCATGGTGACGGCCATAGACCGGGAGCTGGAGGCACGGGCGAGGGGAATCAGGACGACGCCGGAGGAGCAACTGAGAGTGTTCGGCGCGCAGTTGTACGACGCCATCGGATCCGCCTACCCGGCGACCCGGCGCACCGAGCCGCGGATCGCCGCGCGCATCTGGGACGCGCTGGGAGACGCGCGAACGGTGCTCAACGTCGGGGCCGGCACCGGCTCCTACGAACCACCCGACCGTGACGTCACGGCGGTGGAACCGTCGGCGGTCATGCGGGCGCAGCGTCCCGTGGGCGCGGCGCCGTGCGTTGCCGCCGCCGCGGAGAGTCTGCCGTTCGAGGACCAGTCCTTCGACGCCGCGATGGCGGTCAGCACCCTCCATCACTGGCCGGACCCGGTCGCGGGGCTGCGGGAGATGCGGCGGGTGGCCCGCCGCGTGGT